>DASROI010000386.1:0-5363 GCA_035646955.1 Pyrinomonadaceae bacterium | reverse complement strand
TCAGAGCACCACATTCATCGGCCTCGAAATGACTAAAACTAATCCATCGGAGTTTTGCAGGATCGATGACCTGCGCGGCGGCCTGGCGGACTTCCGGAAAGATATGACGCATCCCGGTGTGAAAGAGGAGTGGTTCGTCGTCGCGTACGAGGAACTGATTAAATTGAATGTTCATCTCCGGGACGTACAAGCTGAAGCGGAAGATGTCGGGAGCGATTTCATCGATCTTCATCAAGGGATTTCCTCCAACTGGAATCAAACACTTTGGCGATGCATCTTAGTCTTTTAGTTCTGAGGATCAAAGCCTCGCCCAATCACTCTTACCATGCCGCAAGGTCCTACGTCTCAGCTCTTCTCTGTAATCCAAACCAACAACTTCTTGCTTTTCTGACGATGTTTTCATGCGAGGACAATTTCAGAGGGCAGTAGGCAGATCGGCAATGCGAGCTCGGTACTGACCGGCCTCGCAACTTGATCGTTTGGTTGCGGCCTAAGCCGGGCTGTGCAACCTCTGTGGCCTCTTCTCGGTGGTGGAGTCTTTTGCCATCTCTTCTAACCACAAACCATAGAGTTCGCTGAGATCGAACAAAGAGGTTAAAGTTAGGACAATCACCAACCGCACTTTGAACTTTTAAATCAAGTGACTTAAAGTATCGTCAAAATCTTGGATCCAAAACCTTACGGAGATAATTAAATGAAGAAGTCTGCGAAGTCGAGCGCTATTAGTGTCCGAAGACATCTGTTCACAATCGTTTCGTCGCTCTTGGTACTAGCTTGTATCGCCCTTGTACCCGTTATCAGTCGAGTACGAGCAAACGATAGCAAGATTGCTTATCCAGTAACCAAGAAGGTTGAAGTCGTCGACGACTACTTTGGTACTAAAGTTCCTGATCCCTACCGGTGGCTGGAAGATGAGCGCTCTCCGGAGACTCGCAGTTGGGTTGAAGCCCAAAACGCTTTGACCTTCTCTTATCTCGACAAGATACCTTATCGGGAAAAGCTCAAACAGCGGCTCACGCAGCTCTATAACTACCCGAGAATTTCCGCGCCGTTCCGTCGCGGTAATACTTACTTCTTTACCAAGAATGATGGCCTGCAGAATCAAAACGTCTATTACATCCAAAAGGGTCTGACTGGAAAAGCAGAAGAGTTCATGGATCCGAATAAGTTTTCTGCTGATGGCACCACTGTTTTGAGCGCCTTCTCACTTTCGAAAGACGGCAAATACGTCGCTTACGGAACGTCGCAAGGGGGTTCGGACTGGGTAACCCTGCAAGTTATGGAAGTGGCCACCAGAAAGAAGTTGGAAGACGAGCTATCGTGGTTGAAAGCGTCAGGCGTATCGTGGCAAGGTGATGGTTTCTACTATAGCCGTTATCCTGCTCCCGAAAAGGGTAGGGAACTGACCACCAAGAACGAGTTTCAGACAGTTTACTTTCATAAAGTAGGCACTCCCCAGTCAGCCGACACGCTCGTCTACGAAGACAAACAGAATCCGCAGCGCTTTCAGAACGTGGGAACCACTGAAGATGAGCGATTTGCCTTGTTGACTATCTCTGAACGAGGAAAAGGAAAAACGGGCAACTCACTTTTCTACCGGGACCTTTCAAAAGGTGAAAAGACTTTCTCGCCGATCGTGGCCGACATTGGCAACGACAGTTTTAGTGTCATCGACAATATTGGTGACAAGCTGATGATTAAGACTGACAAGAATGCGCCTAACGGGCGAGTGGTTCTTGTCGATCCACGGAATCCGTCAGAAGCAA
This sequence comes from Pyrinomonadaceae bacterium, assembly GCA_035646955.1. GTDB lineage: Bacteria > Acidobacteriota > Blastocatellia > Pyrinomonadales > Pyrinomonadaceae > PSRF01. The sequence continues at coordinate 3,597 of DASROI010000386.1, read as the reverse complement.
ATTGGAAGGAGGTGCTGCCTGAAAGAACCGAGCCGCTGCAGAGTGTGGGTACCGCTGGCGGTAAGTTGTTTGCATCATGGCGTCAGGACGTAGCAACAAAAGCTTATGTTTTCAGTTTAGATGGAAAGCTCGAAAACGAAATCGCTCTTCCGGGCCTGGGAACGGCAGGAGGCTTCGGCGGTTTGAACGACGATAAGTCTGTTTTCTATAGCTTCACCTCATTTAATTTTCCTACAACCATCTATAAGTACGACATTGCGACGAAGAAGTCGTCCGTCTTTCAGGCCATAGCTATTCCCGGTTTCAAACCTGAAGAGTACGAAACCAAACAAGTGTTCTTCAACAGCAAGGATGGAACGCGCGTTCCAATGTTTCTGGTCTATAAAAAAGGCCTCCAACTCAATGGCAACAATCCGACTTTGCTCTACGGATACGGTGGTTTCAATGTTGTCACGGCGCCTTCGTTCAGTTCACTAAGGCTCGCATTATTGGAGCAGGGAGTTGTTTATGCTTCTTGCAATATGCGTGGCGGCGGTGAGTATGGTGAGAAATGGCATGAGGCCGGCACGAAGTTAAAGAAACAAAATGTGTTTGATGACTTCATCGCAGGGGCAGAATATTTAATTGCCAACAAATATACCTCGTCCGGAAAACTTGCGATCCAGGGAGGTTCGAACGGTGGCTTGTTGGTCGGCGCTGTATCTAATCAACGTCCTGAACTGTTTCGGGCGGTTGTTGAACAAGCCGGTGTGATGGATATGCTGCGTTTCCAGAATTTCACGATTGGTTGGAACTGGGTCGCTGATTATGGTTCGAGTTCTGCCAGCGAAGCGGAGTTCAAGGCATTGTACGCTTACTCTCCGATCCACAATGTGAAGCCAGGAACTGATTATCCGTCTACGTTGATTACGACGGCCGATCATGATGACCGGGTTGTGCCGGCGCATAATTACAAGTACGCAGCAGCACTTCAGGCGGCCCAGGGTGGCGACAATCCAATCTTGATCAGAATTGACACCAACTCTGCGCATGGCGCGAGCAACACAACGAAGTCGATCGAACAGACGCGAGATGTTTACGCCTTCCTGTTTGAGAACCTCGGAGTGGATTACAAGTAGGAAAGTCATTACCGACCGCGGCAGCGTCGGGTGAGTCTGTCGACAGTCTCAGCTTGATTGTCGATCGGAGTCAGCCCGACGCTTTTTTATCGGTCACTCGTCATTGGTCAATGATCATTTGTCATTTTCTGAGCGTTCGCGCGCTTCCAAACCGCAGTTCTAAGAGGATGTCTCTCTGCGGCACTCTGCGATTCTCGCGATGCTTCAGTTACAACGAAGTCGAGTTTTAGATTGAGATCGGCAACGACGCAGAGTGACGCAGAGAGCCGCAAAGATCGCAGTAGAATCGGAAGTGATAAGTGGTCAATGATCGATGACCAATGATCAATAGAAACCGCAGTTCAGTTATTGCCCGGTTCGTTGCATCGGGTGAGCTTCGGTATTAAAGACCACCTTCTCAAGTTCCAGTGTTTTCTTATGTGGCGTAAAGAGAAGATAGAAGTATTTGAATGTCTCGGCGAAAAGAAAACTCTGCATCGAGTCGGCTTTCTCTTTGGTCTCGACGTTCTTCAATGACGCATACGCAACATCGGTTTTGCAGTACCGGACAAAATCCCGCCACAGTTTTTCCCCCATCCGCAGATACTTGGGATCTTTCGTTTTCTGGTAGAGATAGTAAGTTGACTCGACTATTTCGGGTCGCAGCGGGTAACCCGGCGACGTGATCTTCATAGCTTTATAATCGAGTTCTTCTGGTTCGATTCCCGCTACGTTCCACATCTTAAAAGACGAATCCTGCAGTCGCTTTGCACGGTCCATATCTCCCGAAAGTGCGAGCATGGCCGGGAAAAAAGCATCCAGCGCGCCATACACGGTCGCTTTTCTATTGCCGGTATTCATATCCGCATGTCCGTACCAGAGTTCTAATTTGTTTCCCACGCGGATCTCGTCGGCAAGATACTTGTTGATTGCAATGATGCTGTCATCCCACATCTTCTTGCACTCTGCATCGCCAAAGAGGACCCAACTTTTTAAAAGGTACTCATAATAACTATCGATGGCGCCACTGATATGGCTGTCAGAGTTGGTCCATTCGCCAGTCTCTACGTTGATCCATTCGCCTACCAAACCAATGGGTGAACGCCGGCGATATGTCTCAACCAAAGCCCGTTTAGCTTTGTCGTAATAAATCTGCTTGCCGGTGAGTTTTGCGAGCGTGCCAAACTCGATGAGTAATGTTCCCGTCTCCGCAGGATTGCTTTTTGGGTCGCGGACTTTGCCCGTTTTTAGATTTACATATCGATATGGCATTCCGGTTGGTGACTCGAAGACCGGAAGAAGACGGGTTCCCAGATCCTCCGCCAGGGTTAACAAGCGTTTGTCGCCAGTTAACTGATAACTACTCAACAATCCACCCAGGAGGCGAATTGTAATCTCGAAGTTTTGTACCTCGATGTCTTTATCAAAAGTGAGATGATCGACGATGTGCTGCTTGGTATCCGTGACCTCATCTTTCATCCCCATCAGGAACATTGTGTCGAGTGCGTCGATTGGAGTCATGAGCAGCGGCTCAGAATGCCAATCGTGAAACGACTTGGATAGAGGTTTCAGGTCGTCGTGTCCCCAGGCATATTTCTTGTACCCAGTCCATGCATGAGTGAATTCAGCTTTTACCTCGGCCGCAAGTTTGAGTCTCTCGCGAGGCTGAGCGTTGGCTTGAACCGCGGGGATCATGAGCAAGCAGAGGATGATTGTTGTTCTCATAGAAATTAACGTTCGGGACCTGCAATTTGAAACCGACCCTGCGTCGCTCTGCGTTTCTCTGCGCTTATCGGGGTCCGATGCAGAACTAATCTAGTTGTAACTGAACATCGCAGAGATACGCAGAGAACCGGAGAGATAGGCAGAGAGAAACCTCAGGATCATCGAGTCTGGAAGCATGCGCTCTCTCGCAAATGACAAATGATCAATGTCCAATGATCAATGACCAATAAAACAGCTGGATGACTCTGATTACTGATACTCAATCGACTTACCGCGCGTCGGTACTGGCCGCGGCAATCTCGAACGCCTCGCGTATGTGAGTCTTCGGGGGTGGTCCATCCCAGAGTTTTATCGTCCGGGTCAACCAGTGTCCCGTGATGAGCTCGCGAAAGTAGCGTTCGTGTTCCCACTCAACTTCCGCCATTGTCAGAAGGCAATCGATCAGGTCGCTCCGTCCACAATCTAATGCGTATCGCGCGGCCGTTTCATACTCAACAATATTTCCTCTCTCGAGTTTGCCGGCGCCGTACATCGGTGCGAACCAACCCGACAAGTGACACATGAAACCGAGCGCACGTCCGAGTAGAGTTGCGCGAATCTCTCTAACTTTATCTGGTCCAGCTTTGAGAGAAGTTAGCATCGCACCCACGAGCCGGCGATGGTGCCACTCTTCTTCTTCAATTGTTTTGATGCGGGCCTTTTGGTCAGGATTGTTCACGGAGTGCCAATGTCCGCGATAGGCGTAACCGGCAGCTAACTCACCTGAGTAAGCGAG
>DASROI010000385.1:0-3079 GCA_035646955.1 Pyrinomonadaceae bacterium | reverse complement strand
GTCTCGAGGATCAAGCACTTGTCAGCATTTTGAGACTCACCCGACGCTACCGCGAATCGGTACTGACCGGTCTCGCAACTTGATCGTTTGGTTGCGGCCTAAGCCGTGCTGTGCGCCCTCAGTGTTCTTTGTGACTCTGTGGTGGTGAAGGCTGAATTTCAATCACCTCAGATGAAAGAGTATTAACCACCGAGACACGGAGGACACTAAGGTTGCACGGAGAGATTTTATCAGATGCTGAACCGAACCAAATGCTGTGATTGCATTGGAGCGTTCCTGTGTAGTCGGCGCAGCTCCGGAATTCAGAAAGAGTGAATCGACATACTGATCAACGGTCTGTGTTTCAGGATGCGCAGTTAGAAATTCAGGTCGCACGACCCACGCCGCAGCGAATGCTTGCTTGTTCTGTTCCAACTTCTGCTCCCAACCAACGGCCCCCACAACAACGCCCTGCCCTATCTGCTGAGTGTCGCGCACAAATTCTGTGAACCGCGGCAAGCCTCGAGGCCTTGCAACGCTCGGTGCAAATGACGACGTGACATACTCGAACCTTCTCTGTGCTACCTCAGTGTTCTCAGTGTCTCGGTGCTTAGACATAAGGCCGAAGATTTCAACCACCGAGGCACTGAGAGCACAAAGGTGGCACAGAGAAAGTCGATCGAAGACCTTGACTTATTTGTGGAGTCAGTGGAAGGTACGCGCAAGTCTCAATCAATCAAAATTTGGAACAGGTACGCATCGAAATGCTAAAGCGCAACTCTCTTGTAAAGTGGGCAATTGCCGCCACGATCATTCTCGTTACCCTCCAGGCTCCAAAAACCCAGACCAAAACCCCGCAGCTTGGCAAAGCCAGCGTCAAAGACGTGATAAGAGCCATGACCAGAGAGGAGAAAGTGACGCTCGTGGTGGGAATGGGATTCACAGCTGATATTCCCGGACTGCCTGAGCCTTCGGAAGAAGATAAAAAGGTACCGCAAAAAGTTCCAGGCGCAGCAGGACGAACGCATGCTATTCCTCGATTGGGCATTCCTTCCCTCACCTTGTCTGATGGACCAGCCGGTGTGCGAATCGAACCGGTGAGGAAAAACGATCCATCAAAAACTTACTATGCAACCGGCTTTCCAATCGCCACGTTACTTGCTTCGTCATGGGATACCGAGGTGGCCAATCGCGTCGGTATAGCGATGGGACGCGAAGTGCGCGATTTCGGGATCGACATTCTTCTTGCACCCGCACTCAACATTCAGCGCAATCCGCTCGGTGGTAGAAACTTTGAATACTATTCTGAGGACCCACTCATCGCCGGCAAGATGGCCGCTGCGTTTGTCAAAGGTGTGCAGACAAACGGAGTAGGCACTTCTATCAAACACTTCGCGGTGAATAGCCAGGAGTTCAACCGCATGCAGTCGAACTCTGTGATTGGCGAACGGGCCCTGCGCGAGATCTATCTCAAAGGATTCGAGATCGCAGTCAAAGAGTCTCAACCATGGAGCGTGATGTCTTCTTATAACCTCGTCAATGGAACGTACACGTCGCAGAGCACAGATCTCCTCACGACCTTGCTACGCGATGAATGGGGCTTTAAAGGTCTTGTTATGTCGGATTGGTTCGGCGGAAACGATGCGGCCACACAACTGCGCGCGGGGAATGATCTCTTGATGCCGGGAGTGGTCGCCCAAACAGCGGCGATTCTCAAAGCCCTCAACGATGGGAGTCTAACCGACGAACAATTGAACAAGAATGTCGAGCGAGTACTCAACGTCATACTGGAATCACCGGCTTTTAAGAGTAACAACTATTCGAACCAACCAGACCTGACGGCCAGCGCCAGGGTGACTCGCGAAACCGCAGCAGAAGGAATGGTCCTGCTCAAAAATGACAACAACGTGTTGCCGCTGGCGGCGTCGAAAGTGGCTCTATTTGGAAATGCTTCGTACGATCTGATTGCCGGAGGTACGGGTAGCGGTGATGTTAATAAGAAATACATTGTGTCGTTGGACCAGGGTTTAACGGCGAGCGGTTTCACGATCGATGATGAGTTTAAACAGACCTACATGCAGTTCATTACGGACCAGAAAGCAAAACGACCGCCCACTGCTCCATTCATGATGCCGGCGCCGATCGCCGAAATGCCTGTCGCGATGGAACGGCTCCAGCAACTCGCCGGCACGTCAGCTTTAGCCGTACTCACTCTTGGACGAAACACGGGCGAATTCGTTGATCGAAAAGTTGAAGACGACTTCATGCTCACGTTGGCTGAAACGACGCTCCTTGAAAGTGTTTCAGAAGCTTTTCACGCGAAGGGTAAGAAAGTAATCGTGGTGTTGAATGTGGGGGGACCAATCGAAATTACCAGCTGGCGTGACAAGGTTGACGCTGTTTTGGTGTCGTGGCTGCCCGGACAGGAGGGTGGGCACGCAATCACTGATGTCTTGACTGGCAAAGTTAATCCTTCAGGCAAGTTGGCGACTACGTTTCCAGTTTTTTACACCGATGTGCCATCAGCAAAGACCTTTCCCGGCCGAGAAATCCCTGGAGCAACCCCGTTAATTGTTAATCCCTTCGCGGGAAAACCCGCTGAGGCTTTATACGATGAAGGAATATTTGTGGGGTATCGGTATTACGAGACTTTTGGAGTTAAGACTGCTTATCCGTTCGGTTACGGATTGTCGTATACCAATTTTTCATACGGAGATTTAAAACTCAGCTCCAGAAAGTTTCAGGACAAAGTGATAGTGAGTGTAGCTGTCACGAATAGCGGGAAGACGCCGGGTAAAGAGGTGGTCCAGCTTTACGTGAGCGCCCCAGGAAAGAAGTGGAAGAATCCGGAGAGCGAGTTGAGAGCCTTTGCGAAGACGAGGTTGTTGAAGCCGGGAGAGTCGCAGGTTATGAGGTTTACTTTGACGGGAAGAGATCTGGCGTCGTTTGATGTGAAAAGTTCGTCTTGGATAGCTGAGAGTGGGAGTTACGTGATCAAGGTTGGGGCTTCCACCGGGAAGATAGAGTTGGAGAAGGATCTAGTGGTCGAAAAATCGCGGAAGTTGTTGGCTCCAACCAGTGAGTTGAAAGAGTTAGAGTC
>DASROI010000384.1:0-6022 GCA_035646955.1 Pyrinomonadaceae bacterium | reverse complement strand
CGTCAAATCGCAAACGTTACTTTCAACACTAATTCCGTCGTCTCTCAAACTGTTACTCCGGTGAGCTTTGGCGATCAGCCAATCGTGCGAGAAGTTGCAAATTCTTTGGCGGAAGCTTTACCCGCCGCTTACAGCCCTGGGTCTGTCACGATCAGTCTGGGATTTGAGGCGGATGTCGCGCCACGACCCGGAGGAACAAACAACGGAACAATATCGATTTCTGATTGGGTTCAACTTGGACGTTTCTCAGCAGGCCTCGACGTGCCTGACGCGGGCAGTGAGTTTCAAAGAACCGACTGTGCTCCTCGAAACACAATGGGTAATGGCAGCATCACAATCTCGGATTGGGTACAAGCGGGACGTTATGCATCAGGATTTGATCCAGTGTTAGCCGCTGGTGGACCAACTGGGCCACAACCACTCGGTGCAACCCTGAATACCGTGCAAGCCGAGCGCAACCTCAGCAAGTCAGCTATCACAACTGCAAAGGCAAACACGGCTAGCACATTGCGACTCGTGAGCTCCGGCATAACGAATGACTCCCGCGTTTCCATAAGTCTTGAGATTGATGCCCAGGGCAACGAGAATGCGATGAGCTTCAGCTTGATGTTCGATCCAACGAAATACGATTTTGTCTCGGCAAACACGAGCGAAGAACTGCGACTTGCGACGCTACAGGTTAATAATCTGGAAGTAGGCGAGGGTCGTCTTGGTCTTGCGCTGGCGTTGCCGACCGGAAGGACTTTTGGGATTGGTACGCACCAGGTGGTGGTACTTACTTTCGAACTTCGAAAGGCGGCTGCGGAGACGAGGTTATTTACCTTCGCGGACCGGCCGGTCAAGCGAGAGTTGGTCGACGTCAATGCAAATGTAATGAACACTCGATTCGAGGACCTGGACTCGGGGCTCAATCCGCTTGAGGATCCTCAATTCTTCGTAGCTCAACAATACCTTGACATCCTGAACCGTGCGGCTGACGCCAAGGAGTTGGAGTATTGGACCAACCAGATTCAGAGGTGTGGAAGCGACGTTCTTTGTCTGAACCGTCAACGGATTGCCGTAAGCTCTGCGCTTTTCGGTTCACCGGAATACCAACGCACTGGCTACACGATCTATTTGATGTATAGGGCAGCTTTCGGGAGACAGCCAACACGCGATGAATTTCTCGCGGATCGAAATCAGCTTATCGATGGTCCGCAACTGGCTGCCAGCACAGTGGAATTCGCCAGACTGTTCGTTCAAAGGCCGGAGTTTCGTCAAGCTTATCCGGAAACACTGACAGCTCGTGAGTTCTCTGCGAGGTTATACCGGATGGCGGAACTACGAGGCCTCTCAGCTGCACAAAGAAAAGGGGTCTTCGCACTTGCTGATAAGCAACAGGATCGTAGTCAGGTCCTGTTGGATTTGATTCAGAACAAAACACTCCGATCACGCGAGTACGAGAGTGCCTTAACTCTAGTGCAATACTTTGTGTACTTGAAGCGCGAGCCGGACCCGGCAAGCTACGAAGTTTGGTTGAGCTTGCTGAGCAGTAAGAAATCTGCCGCGTACCAACAGCTGTTCTGCTCGTTCATCAATTCTCAGGAGTATCTGAAAAGGTTTAGCGTGATCGTTCCCAACTCGGCTCCAGGATGCGGCCCTTGAGACTCCGGAACTTGCGATCCGGCCCCGACAATACTGCGATCAACGAGCGAATGAAGTTAGCGAATCAGGCGAATTAGGTGAAATCAACGCAAGACAAGCATCGCTGTTCTCACTAGCATTTCACCTCGATGAGATCAGGTCATCGACCATCGTCATCGATCATTTTTCAGCGTGGTTTAGGGAAGGAAGCATGTATGCGAACTGATAGGAAAAGTGTATTCGCGATTTCAGTTCCCATCGCCGTCTTGACTCTGGTACAGGCCCTCGTCTTCATGCCACATCTGGCTTCGGGGCAATGCCCAACAATGTCTGATGAAGGCTCGACTTTTGGCATTACTCGTTTCAATGCTGTCAAGGCTCAAATGTGGTACAACGACGGACTCTGGTGGGGGGCCTTTTCCGACAACGATACAGGTATTCACTTCTACTCATTTCCAAACAATGCGGCTACCCAGGGTCCAATCATCGACGGTAATGTCCTTGGAATCCCAGATACACTTTGGGATGGAACAAATCTGTTCGTTGCGGTTTGGAAATCGGTATCGCTAGCCACTCTCTACAAGTTTAGTTACGACTCAGGCACACAAACTTACACCTTACGCCCCGGATTCCCAATCAACCTGCCATTGAACGGCAGTTCCACATCAGCCATCGTTTTGGACAAGGACAGTACCGGTAAACTGTGGGCCACTTACACCGGCACCCAGGGCGGCCTATCTGACGGCAATGTTAGAGTCATCTGGTCAACTTCGGCGGATCACACAGCCTGGGATACAACGGGATTCGTACTTGAATCGGGTCTCGTTCCTAATACTCTGGAGATTTCAGCAATCACTCACTTTGGCGGTAACAAGATCGGCGTCGTCTGGTCCAATCAACCCGCAAAACAGATCGGTTTTCGTTTTCATACCGACGGACAAGGTGAGACCAGCTGGAGCACCAAGGAGATCATCGACTCAGGAATTGGGCCAAGAGGTCTTGGACCCGTTGCGGACGACCACTTGGCAATTAAACCAGCGCCTGATGGAAGGCTATTTTTGGTCGCAAAGGATAACGACAACGATGGGACACCGGCACATGCCACCGAAGGGCGATTGTGGCTATACATTCGGACCGCCGCCGGCGTGTGGGGTCAAAAAACGATAATTCAGCCAGACCTGAGCCAGCAACCTACTCGCCCTGTCTTACTGCTCGACACAGCTAACAATGAAGCGTATGTAATTTATAGTGACGCATCTCCGAGTGGCAGCGGAAGGAGTTTCATTGCGCATACGAGCATGACTACTCCATCTTTTGATTTTCCCTGCGTTTTCACGATCACTCCGACAAGTAACCCAACTTCAACGAAGCAAAATGTGAATCCAACGATGGGGATTATGGCAGCCGCCAGTACGGGCGCAACTGGTAGCAACGACATTATTTTCAGAAGCGTCATCCTGCCAGCAGCCGATAATCCGGTACCCGTAGTCGGCAGTCTATCTCCGTCAAGCACGTCCGCAGGAAGCGCAGCGTTCACCTTGACGGTCAATGGCACTGGTTTCGTCAGCAACTCTGTCGTTCGCTGGAATGGAGCGGACCGCACCACCAGTTTCGTAAATGACACTCAAGTCACGGCCCAGATTGCGGCCGCGGACGTCAGCTCCTCAGGAAGTGCTGCAGTTACTGTTTTCAATCCAGCTCCAGGCGGTGGACTATCAAACTCGGTAAACTTCAGCATAGCGGCCGGAGGATTCGAAGGGGACGTTTCTCCTCGACCAAACGGCAACAATAATGGAAGCGTTTCGATTTCCGACTGGGTGCAGGTAGGTCGCTTCGCGGCTGGCCTCGATACCCCAGCCGCCGGAGGTGAGTTTCAGCGAGCTGATTGCGCCCCAAAGAACACTCTGGGAAACGGTTCTATTTCAATCTCAGATTGGGTGCAGGCTGGGAGGTATGCAGCTGGTCTGGATCCTGTACCGGCGGCGGGTGGACCAACAACGCCTGGCGGTTCAGCGCCTCAACCAGAAGCAAGTACCGCTCAATCTTCGGCGGTATTGCAGAGGGTTCTTCTTGTGGGCCAACGCAGTACCTCAGGATCGCTCCAACTCTTACCGAGCCTTCGAGGAGACGTAACTAATTTTGACAAGCTGCTACCGTTAAGTTTGGTAGCTAAAACGTTTTGACCGAAGTCCGCGAAAATAGCTAAACATCAGACATGTGATTGCCTACTTTTCTCACCTCCGCGTGGCTCATTGTCCTTTAGGGACGGCGACAACGTTGGCGCAGCTCACGTCGTTCATAGGCATGAGTCCAGTTTCCGTAACTACAAAAAAGTCAAACGCAAGGGAACGCAGAAAGTCGACTGCGGCGGTCGCCGGTCGGTTGAAAGACTTGGCGCAGTGCTCATTGATTTCAAACAAGATCACCGGGAAATAGGAAAGTGTTCGCCTCGCCCCCTGGAAGACTTCCAACTCTCCACCCTCAACATCACACTTTATGAAGTTAGGAGCAGGAAGATTGAGGCCATCCAGCGGCTCGACACTTACAGAAATCTCTTTGGCATCTTGCCGCGTCCACTCGCGCAAACTCGCCATCGTGTGGTCCCGGGGAACATAAAGCGTTTCAATTCTTCGTTCGCGCCCAAGACCGACCGGCCAAAACTCAACATTCCCTAGAGTCTGACAAGTTCGTTGTAAAGGTAGGTGCAGAGCCGGATTGGGTTCGAAAGCAAAGACTTTACCTGTTGGTCCGACGAGCGATGAGAGGTAGGCAGTGTGCAATCCCATGTTCGCCCCAATGTCATAAACGATATCGCCAGGGCTAACAAAGTCACGCATCACCCCGCGTTCATTATTTTCCCAGGTCTCAAAGTTCAGTTGCAACCAACTGCGACAAGTCGGAAGGCGGAGATCCATGAACAACGATAAGTCGCCCACTCTCACCGGTGCACACTGGAGCAAACTTGAACGCTGAGCCAGAAAATTGATGGTGCGGTCGCCACCTCGAAGATTGATTGATTTCCGAAGAAGCGAACCTACGAGATCATTAAATGCCATTACTTTGAACTAGTCTGCCGGGGCTCAGGACCGAATACGCCGAATCTACCACTCTAACTAGATGTTCTCAACAGGTTGGGAAGTCAACTTCCTATATTGTTACTAAACGTAACAGAGTGACAGATCGTCCTGGCAAAACTTCACTCAACTCTTTTGAAACTGGCCCATTTCGAGGCTCATCCCGGACGGAACGCTTGTTGCCAAACAGGATTGCCAGGACGAGGTTTGTCTTAGTTCCAGCTTAGCGCTCTTCTTCGGAGGTAGAGACCAAAATGAATCGCAACGGCAGAGCAGCAATCAGGAAACAGAACGGATTCACGATCATGCAAATGGTCGTCACTGTCGCGCTGATCGGTATCGTAAGCGCCTTTGGGCTTATTGGCATCCGCAACGCACGCGCCGAATTCCGTCTCCAAAACGCTGCTAGATTGTTCGCGTCTTACGTCGAAAAGGCCCGCGCTGACTCTATCCGGCGACACGCTGCCCCCGGATTAGAGTCGTCAGTTGAAACCTTCGGAGAAGGTACCACCCAGTACGTAGTGACGATGGATTGGGGCTCAGGTACGGTCGAGCCACGCACATTTCAACTTGATTCAGGGTTGGATATGGGTGTGGTCGCTAAAAAAGTCACATTTAACTGGCGTGGCAGAATTGCAGAAGCATGGGTGTTTCAGATCAGGAGTCAACAATTAGGCAAGAACTATCCAGTTGACGTCTCGGGATCTGGGGACATCACGGTTGGAGAGCAACACTTCCCCGATCAAATGATCGCGGCGATCGATTTAAGCACCGTCGGCGGAGACGTTGCGACCCCTACGCCAACGCCGGTCTTAGACTCGCCTCCTAATCCTGATGCAACACCAACACCGACACCGACACCTATTCCTACTCCCACACCGACACCCAGCAACGGCAATGGAAATGGAAGCGGCAACGGCAACGGAAATCCGACACCCACTCCGACTGCGACTCCAACTCCAACTCCAACGCCCAATCCAGATCCTAATGCCACACCTACGCCGACACCGATGCCACAGTGCCTGCTCACTGTCAGTCCGAACTACCTGGACTTGAGCCAGAGCGATCCGACAAAACTCACCGGAACGGCAACGATTACAGTAGTTAATGGTTTTGGCGTTCGCACTCTGAGCGCAGCGCAAGCTGGTAACGGAAATAGTCTGGTGGTTGGACTATCGCTAGTCCGAATTGATGGAAACGGTTCGAGTTTGATCTCAATCACCACGAAGCACGGTGCGGGAAACCGCGGAGTGTTCAACGTCGAAGTATCAGGCAGCCCGTCATGCGGCTCGACTCAAATACTCCAAGTGTCAGTAAGTAACTGA
>DASROI010000383.1:0-6093 GCA_035646955.1 Pyrinomonadaceae bacterium | reverse complement strand
TTAAGAAGCTGATTATCGAGAGTGCAATAACTAAAACTACAGCACATACCTGAAAACAAAAGAGGAGTCGCCTTAACGCCGTGCCCTTTGACTCGCCACGATATACCTTTACCGCTTCACGCGAGCGTGGTTGGTTACGCGGTAAGGTGAGTTCTGCGGCCATGAAATACGTATTGGCAACGTACGTGCCGGATCAAAACCCTCAGAAATCTGAAGTGGTCGTCCCATTACAGTCCAGTTGAGATCTTTGCCCCCGCCACCCGCAGCATCGAATTAGTCCACCTTGGAGTGCGCCGGCCCGGCGGCGCTTTTAAGGCCGTTAGCTAAACTTGAGCGCTTATTTTAAATTGAGGCCCGAGTTGAGAAGGGGTTTGAAAAGCGCCGCCGGGCCGGCGCACTCCAAGGTGATATCCTTTGAAGTATGCTTTTAACCATCACAAATACAGCGACTCCTGCGACTGACCTGGGTTATCTCCTTCATAAGAACCCGGCGAAGTTACAGTCTTTTCCGCTCTCTTTCGGAGAGGCGCATGTTTTCTATCCAGAAGCTTCTGATGAGCGTTGCACAGCTGCACTGCTACTCGATGTTGATCCGGTGGGGCTTGTGCGTAATCGACGCGGCCCATCGGGCGAAGGCGGAACCCTGGACCAATATGTAAACGATCGTCCCTACGTGGCATCATCATTTCTCAGTGTAGCTATAGCTCGAGTGTTAGCCAGCGCTCTGGCCGGCAAAAGTAAGGGCCGTCCTGAACTGACCGAAGTTGCATTGCCGCTTGAAGCGCGTCTCTCGGTTGTGCCGTGTCGCGGAGGTGAAGGATTCCTGAGGCGCTTGTTCGAGCCGCTGGGATACACCGTTGAAATTCAGGCGCATCAACTTGACGCGAGCTTTCCCGAATGGGGCGCCAGTCCGTATTTCACAGTGACGTTAAGAGGCTTCTCCAGGTTACGTGACCTGCTGACCCATATCTATGTCCTGGTTCCGGTTTTGGACAACGAAAAACACTACTGGGTTGGCGATGATGAAGTTGAGAAACTTCTCCGACACGGTAGTGGCTGGCTCGCAACGCATCCTGAAAAAGAGCAGATCACAAATCGCTATCTAAAACACAGACGCGATCTCGCTCGAGAAGCACTGGCGCGGCTTGTTGACGAAGAGTCTCCAGATCCAGATCAGTTGCAAACTGTGCGGAACACTGAAGAAGAACAGATCGAGCGGCCGCTGAATCTGAATGAACAACGAATCAATGCAGTAGTTGCGGCGTTAAAGAGTTCTGGAGCCAGGAGAGTTGTCGATCTGGGTTGTGGTGAGGGAAAACTCCTTCGCACGCTACTTGAAGATCGAGTGTTCGACGAGATTGTCGGCGTAGATGTTTCACATAGAGCTCTCGAAATTGCGACCGAACGTCTACATCTGGATCGTTTGCCGGCAAGACAACGTGAAAGAATCAAACTGATGCAGGGCTCGCTGATGTATCGCGACAAGCGTCTATCGGGCTTTGACGCCGCCACTGTAATCGAGGTTATCGAACACTTGGACCAGCCTCGCCTGGCAGCATTTGAAAGAGTCTTGTTTGAGTTTGCGCGTCCGGCGACGATAGTAATGACGACGCCGAATGTCGAGTACAACGTAAAGTTTGAAACTCTGCCGGCCGGAAAGATGCGTCACAAGGATCACCGGTTTGAATGGACGCGCGCGCAGTTTCAAAGTTGGGCGGAGGAAAAAGCTGCTCAGTACGGCTACAACGTTCGTTTCTTGCCGGTCGGAGTGGACGACGAATTAGTGGGCGCTCCCACGCAAATGGCCATCTTTGTGGCTTAGTTGGTTTCTTCGCGCCAGTCTTGATGTTAGTCCGAGTGATGCGCGTGGATCGACTGTTACGCTCCGAGAAAAGCGATCCACGAAATCGCACGAACTAACACCAACGAAGTCCCTTTTTATTTTTGCTAAACATTAAGCTCAGAGGTGAGTTTTGGGTCACGTTATTACAATTCCGGAACTGGCATTAGTGGTACTTGTTGGTCCATCCGGATCAGGTAAGTCGACTTTTGCTCGGACACACTTTAAAGCAACCGAGGTTCTGTCTTCGGATTTCTGCCGCGGGCTGGTTTCGGACGACGAGAATAGCCAGGCAGCGACCAATGATGCATTCGAGGTCTTGCATTTCATCGCTGCAAAACGACTGAGGGCTGGCAAACTCACAGTGGTGGATGCCACCAACGTGCAAACGGAGGCCCGGAAACCGCTGGTCGCCCTCGCTCGTGAGTTTCACGTCTTGCCAGTGGCGATTGTGTTCAATTTACCGGAACGCGTTTGCCAGGATCGAAATCGGACTCGACCCGATCGCAACTTTGGTCCACATGTAATACGCCAGCAAAGTCAACAACTGCGTCGCTCGATCCGCAACCTCAAGCGTGAAGGCTTCCGTCACATTTTTGAATTCAATGATGCCGGCCAGATTTCCGAAATTGTTATAGAGCGACAGCCGCTCTGGAACAATCTGAAAGATGAGCATGGTCCATTCGACATAATTGGAGACATCCATGGATGCTTCAACGAACTGCAAAGCCTCCTGGCAAAACTTGGTTATCATGTAACCGTTGAGAACGGGAACATTTCTGCGAGCCACCCTGAAGCACGAAAGGCTGTATTCCTGGGCGATCTCGTCGATCGTGGACCAGGGACTCCGGAAGTCCTGAAGCTTGTCATGAGCATGGTCGAGAGTAAAACCGCGCTTTGCGTGCCGGGTAACCACGATATCAAGTTGATGCGCAAGCTCCACGGCAAAGATGTGCGCATCACCCATGGACTGGCCGAGTCGCTCGAGCAGTTGGAGAAAGAACCTGGTGTGTTCAGCGAACAGGTGGCGTCCTTTATCGATAGTCTCGTTAGTCACTACGTCCTCGACTTTGGCCAACTTGTAGTGGCCCACGCTGGCTTGAAGGAAGAGTTGCAGGGCCGCGGATCAGGAAAAGTTCGCGACTTCGCTTTGTTTGGTGAAACCACCGGAGAGACTGACGAATTCGGCCTGCCTGTTCGTTACAACTGGGCTGCAGAATATCGCGGCAAAGCGATGGTGGTCTACGGACACACGCCTGTTCCGGAACCTGAATGGTTGAATAGGACCATCTGCATTGATACCGGTTGTGTTTTTGGTGGCAAGCTAACGGCCCTTCGTTATCCCGAGAAAGAATTAGTTTCAGTCGACGCTTTGCAAACCTATTACGAGCCGGCAAAACCCTTTCTTCCCGCAGAGGGCCAGGCTCCGCTGATGTCAGCGCAACAGCAGTTTGACGATGTGCTTGATATCGACGACGTACTTGGAAAGCGCATCATCACGACTCGCCTGCATCGAACCGTAACCATTCGGGAAGAAAACAGCATCGCTGCTCTCGAGGTAATGAGCCGGTTTGCTGCGAATCCAAAGTGGTTAATCTATTTGCCGCCTACTATGTCGCCCTCCGAGACGACCAAAGTCACTGGTTTGCTTGAACATCCGGCCGAAGCATTTCTGTACTATCGAAGCCACGGAATTGCACGAGTCGTTTGCGAAGAGAAACACATGGGGTCGCGGGCTGTAGTAGTTGTTTGTCGAGATGAAGAAGCAGCTCGCAAACGCTTCGGAATAGTCGATGGATTACCCGGAATCTGTTACACCAGAACCGGCCGCCGGTTTTTCGATGACGTTAGCCTTGAAGCAGAGTTCATTCGTCGATTGCAGGTAGCAGCGAGCGCGGCAGATTTTTGGAATGAGTTCAAATCCGATTGGCTCTGTCTCGACTGTGAGCTGATGCCGTGGTCCGCTAAAGCTCAGGAGTTATTGAAACAACAGTACTCGGCTGTAGGAGCGGCCGCTCGAGCATCGCTTTCGGATGCAGTCCAGGCACTCGAACAGGGAAGTAGATCAAATGTTGAAATTGGACCGTTGCTCAAACGGTACCAGGCTCGTCAATTAACGGCTCGCCAATATACTGAAGCTTATGGTCGCTATTGTTGGCCAGTCAATTCTTTGTCTGATCTAAAGCTTGCCCCGTTCCATTTCCTGGCGAGCGAAGGAAAGGTCCACACAGATAAGGACCACGTGTGGCACATGTCGATGTTGAAGAGATTGTGTGACTCGGACGAGCTACTGCTGGCGACGCCTTACCAGGTAGTAGATGTGACTGAACCGGCGAGCGAGGATGCTGGTGTTGCCTGGTGGGAGGAGTTGACTGGTCGAGGTGGCGAGGGGATGGTGGTCAAGCCGTTTGACTTTATAGCGCGTGGTCCAAGGGGTTTAGTTCAGCCTGCCGTGAAGTGTCGAGGGCGCGAATATCTAAGGATCATTTATGGACCAGAGTATACAGCACCCGAAAATCTTGAACGCTTGCGTCAGAGAGGGTTATCTGCAAAGCGTTCACTCGCACTACGCGAATTTGCACTGGGGCTGGAAGGCCTCGAGCGTTTTGTTCAGCGCGAACCTTTGCGGCGCGTTCATGAGTGTGTCTTCGGAGTGCTCGCGCTCGAAAGCGAACCAGTAGACCCTCGACTGTAAAGGATCATCCACAGACATCACCGATTCCGCAGATTTTCTAAGAACTCAGGGAGCTTATCAAAGGGGAGTGCGCGCATCTCACCTACAGGTGATGTTCCTTAATCTCCTTTAAAAAATCTGTGTCATCTGCGAATCTGTGGACGATTCTAGTTTCTTTTAGCTGGTCCACGGAATGCTCGCTCAGTCATGTCGTTGGGATCAGTTGCGACTGGTCCATCGCGCCATAACCAGCGCATCATTTCGGGCATGATCGCGCCGCCGAATTTTTGACCGTGAAGATTCATACCCCAGGTGTAGTTAACGTCGTAACCTTTCTGCGTCAAAGCCTTCATGAAACGCACGTTTTGCAAAAACCAGTCGCGCTTCTCATCGTATGCCCCGTCGCGCCAGCCCCGGTTATCGTTTCGGCCGTCGCACAAAAATATTCTGATCGGTTTGCGCTCACTGGCCAGCACCAGGTCGGTGTAGGCGTGACCTCCGCGTAGATTCACAAAACTGCCAACGTTGCTCAACACTTTCCGAAACTGATTCGGACGTTGCCATGCGACAGTAAACGCTGCAATTGCTCCTGAGCTTGATCCACCAATGCCACGCATCTCGGGATCTTTAGAGATGTTGTAGTCCTTTGCGAGAGCAGGCAATAACTCTTCAGTGATCACTCGGGCGTATTTGTCGTCAAGGGTGTTGTATTCAGTCGGACGATTCGTAGTCCTATCTCCCCACTCCTGCGCGTTCGGTTCCGGCTGTTCCGGTGTTCGGCCCGGATTGATGAACACTCCGATCATGACGGGAATCTCGCGACGATAAATCAGGTTGTCCATGACATTCTGAGCGCGAATGTCGCCTTCTTCTGCTTTGAATGCGTGTCCATCCTGAAAAACCATCAAGGCTGCCGGAACGGCCGGATCATATTGGGCCGGTACGTAAACCCAGTAAGTGTGTTGAGTGCCCGGATAGGCAGTGCTCGGTAACGTGAACGGTCCCCGAATTTCTCCTTTCGGAACTCCCTCCTGGGGCATTGAGTCTGGACCAAGACGGTATTGGGAGTTTGGATTAGGACCAGGAGGCATCGGTGGTTGCGATGTTGGTTTCACCTGTTGGGTAGCCGCCAGTGGTCCTTGATTGAAGGCTATGGTTAAAGGCGAAATGATTAATGCGAGAAACGTGGTAAGTACGAGACTGACGTGATTGGCGCTAAGTTTCAGGATGTTTTTCATTTCTCAGTTCTTGGGCCTTTCTCATTTTTATGGGCCAGGAAGAATCCAGAGATTCGCAGATTACACCGATTTCCAGCTGACTTTCTATTTGCCTCACCCTCGAACCAGACAAAAAGCCTCTATTCGTTGAGCAAAACCCGAGGTAAATAGGGGTCCGGGCAGGACGTAGCTTGGTTGTTGAAACATTTTATACCCTCTGTTAGACTTCCAGTCCCCCATTTTAGTGTTCTGCCCCGACGTTAGCCTTGTCCTCTCCCCGATGTCGAACTGTTTGACCAGAAGCGAGACTGTCCTCGATTAGCAGGTCTCTCGGAGCACCAGATGAAGCGTTTCACCCACGT
>DASROI010000382.1:0-6520 GCA_035646955.1 Pyrinomonadaceae bacterium | reverse complement strand
CAACGTTTTCGAATGCAGTTAGCACCGGCACAAGATTGAAAGTTTGAAAGATGTAGCCGATGTGAGAATTACGCCACGTGGCCATCTGGCTCTCACTGAGTCGAGCCAGCTGTGTTCCCAGCACTTCGACTTCACCTTCGGTGGTCCGATCGATTCCGGCAAGCAAATTCAAGAGGGTTGATTTACCAGAGCCGCTGGGTCCCATCAGCGCGAAAAAGTCGCCTTCATGGATGTCGAGATTGACTCGCTCCAAAGCCACAACCTCAAACCCATCACGGGAAAAACGTTTACTTACATTTCTCACTCGCACTATTGGTGACGCCATAGTTTCTCCTATAGAACTACTGAACTTTCATGCGATCGCCGTCGCGTAATTTATCAACTCCGGTGATTGCTACGGTTTCAGTGCCGCTTAGGCCATCCAGTACAACATACGCATCGCCGCTTTCATCGCCCGGTCTGATTGTTCGCTGCTCGACCCGGTTACCTTTAACTACAAAGACAAACGAACCACCATCCTTCTTTAGCACGGCCGGCTTGGGAACGAGCACACGAGCTACTGGCTTACTTTCATTTCCCGACGGCTTCTCGGCCAGAAAGTTGACGCGTGCATTCATTTCGGGTCGCAGTTGCTCGTCGGGATTCTCAACTTTCACCTTTATCTGCACTGTCGACTTAGCGCGGTTTGCCTCGGGAGCAATCTCTGCGATGAAGCCCGTATACCTGAGATTCGGAAACGCTTCCGGAATTACTTCTGCGCGCTGGCTCATCTTGAGGCGTGCAAAATCCGTCTGGCTGATATCCAACTCGATTTGTAGATCAGTTAAGTCGGCCAGATCGACGACTGAGGTGCGTGCTCCTGCATCGCCAAACGCCGAAGGACTCACCATTTCCCCTCGTTCGACAATCCGTTGCAGCACAGTTCCGGCCACGGGCGCCTTAATTTCAGTCGCCGCCAGTTGGGTCTGCGCATAGTCGAGCGCGGCCTTCATCTGTTGCACTTGGGCAGCTGCTGCACGAATCTCCTCGTGGCGTGGTCCGATATCAGTCATCGCGCTCGATTGACGAGCTGATTCTAAAAGCGCTGCGGCGGTATCTCTTTGCGCCGTTGCGTGATCCAGTTCGGCCTTCGATGCAACGCCGGAACGATAAAGTGTCGAAGCTCTCTGGTAGTCAGCTTCCGCCGTCTTTAAGTTTGCTTCTGCCTGAATCACTGCGGCTTTATCTTTCAATTTTTCCTGGGGCCGAGAACCACTTTGCAGCTGGTCCAATCGAGCCTGGGCGGCGGCCAGATTTGCTTTGGCCTGATTTACCTGTGCTGTAAATTCGTTATCTTCAAGACGGACCAACACCTGGCCGGCCTGGACCCGGTCTCCTTTTTCCACGCCAATCCATGCGACCCGACCCATCACTTTCGCTCCTACTGCGATCTTGTGATGTGCCACGACATAGCCGGAGGCTGTCAGTACGCTTTCACCAGCAGACGCGGTCCCCGTATCAGTTGTGACTGACGCGGCAGATATCGTTTTTACACCAGAAAACAGAAAGATGTAGCCGAAGGCCGCCAGCGCCAGGACGACAGCGACTAGAAGGAGAATCAGCTTTGGCGATCGAGCCTTTACCGGCGTAGCAACAACCGGAGTCCGATCAATTTTCAGACTTCGCAGTCGCTGATTGAGATCTTCCTGATCCTCTTGGGACTTTGGGGTGGTAACCATATTGTCGAAATTTAGCTGACGTTCTTTTCTTAAAATCCTGGTCTGAATCAGGCTCGCAAAGCATCTACGATCTTGAATCGAGATGCTCTGATCGAAGGTAGCAATGAGCCGACGAATCCGATTACGGCGCCGAAGATCAAAGCAAACAACATCAAATCAGGCGTGACGCGGAAGTTAAAAGCAATCTCACTAAACGTGACCCAGTTGGAAGTGCCGGTGGAGACGAAGTTTAGAGGTAGTGCCAACAGAATACCTATCGCGGCTCCTATTAGAGCAATGGAGACTGATTCCAGAAGAAAGGCTATTAGCACACTTATTCTGCTGAAGCCCAGCACCCGCAGTGTTCCAATCTCTTTGGTGCGCCGGGCCACCGCTGCGTACATCGTATTCATTCCGGCAAATCCGGCGCCAACCGCCATGATAAAAGAGATGAATACGGCCAGACCTTTCAAAGCTCCCGATGCGGTACCTTGCTGGTCCTCATAGAACGTGCGTTCGGATAGTGCTTTTAGATGCAACTTCGGATCGTCAGTGATTCGTTTAGCGAGAGTGGCGAGTGTGCTCGCATCCTTAACTCGTAAAAGAGCCGACGAAAACGTTGGTCGATTTGTCGTACTGGCAAGAGAGTTGACGTCCACCCAAATCTCCGACTCAAATGCCTTACCACCAGCGTCGAATAACCCTACAACGGTATAGTCCGTGGTCTGAATACGAAACTTGTCCCCTATATCGAATCCCTGGAATCGCTCCGCAATTCTTTTCGAAACAACGGCTTCAGTTAATCCGGGATTGAACATGCGTCCGGCGATAGTTTGGAAACCGGAACGCATTTTTAAAGACATTGGTCCGATTCCGCGAACTGTTACATTCGATCCTTGATTCATGCCTTTGCGGGCTTTGTAAATCAGTGTGATTAGTTCAGCCGTAGCCAGTGGTTTATCAGCCTCACGCTCAACTCCGTCCAAATACTGAAGGTCGTTAAAGTTTTCGCGAGTGATGTTGCTGTTCAACTCAGCTGTACTCCCTTCGCGGAGAACTATCAGGTTTAGCGGTTCACCACTGCTGGACAGTGTCAGATCGATGCCTCGAGCCAGGGCCATCACCATCAAAAAGACCGCGACAGTTAAGCCAATCGTGAACGCCGTGGCAAGAGTGCTGCCCTTGCGCACAATGATATTTCGCAAGTTGTACTTAAGCGGCAATGCCATTTTATTCAGTGCTCCGTAAAGCTTCTGCGATGGTTAGACTAGACACGCGGAAAGCTGAGTAGATGACGCTTATCAAACCAACAGCTATCGATAATACAAAGGCTGCGACCAGAGTCTGCGTCGTCGGAATGAACGAGCTGAAATTCGGAATGTACAAACTAAGATCGATCGATCGAAAGATCAGAGCCGCGCCCCCGATGCCAATAGCCGCACCAATGCAAGCCACAATGAGCGACTCAGCCAGAAACAGAGCGGTGATGGTTCCGCGCTGAAATCCGATGGCCTTCAAGGTGCCGACTTCCTTTGTCCGCTCGCGGACTGTCATGGCCATGGTGTTACCCATCACTAGCAGCACGGAGAACGTGATCGCAGCCATAATGCCGTAAAGAAATTGTTTGACCCCGCCCAGCATAGTTTCAAAGCTCTTTGCGAATTCGCTTTCGCTTTCCGTTTTTGTTGGCGCGTCGGTGTTTGCAAAGATCGAATCTACGGCCTGGGAAATCCGTGGAACATCATCTGCTGTGTTGGCCCGAATACTAAAAGTACTGGCCCGGTCCTTGGCCCACTCGGGAAGAAGTTCGTTCAGGTAGTCCTGGTGAAAGAAGAGTGTCTTCTCGTCGCCACCCGTGCAAACACCACGAATTATGAACTCAACCTCCTGATTGTAGATTGGACTTTTCAGGGTGATGCGCTGACCCGGAGTAAAGCCATACAGCTTGACGAGCTTTTGACCCACAATCGCGCCTTGCCTGTCGCTGGTGAAGGCTTGCCACTCAGCGTCAGACATTTTAAGTTCGGGCAATACATCACGCAGCTTAGTCGCATCGACGGCGAAGTTTGCGAAGAAGTTTTTCTCGTCTTTATAGATCCCGCCGAACCAGTTGAAAGGCATCGCCTCTTTGACTCCGGGCACAGTTTTGATCCGCTGGAGATGGGCCATTGGCATCGGGAAGGCCAGCGATACGGCGTGACGCGAGATGAGTCGAAGTGGACTGGATTCAGTGCTGCCTCGTTCAAACTCCGTCAGGATGGTGGCGAGCGTGATAATCAAAAACAATGAAACGACCAGGCTCGAGATTGTGAGCAAGGTTCGCCGTTTATTGCGCAGGATATTCTTCAGGACAAGCTTCGCAAACTTCATAAGGTTTCACCTGATTTTTTAGAAGCTATCGCCAGAGCAGAAGTACTATCTTCGAGTACGCGCCCTTGGCTGAAAGGGTTCACAGAAATCCACCTTATTGTATAACTGTCGGTGGAGATATTGGTTACGCCCTGGAAAAGAATAATTTCGGCCGCCCAATTTACAATAAATTGCCGAAAGTCTCTAACCGGCCCATCACCAATCTTGTCGATACCCGGCTACTTCACGCTCCCCCTCGTAAGTAAGTCGAATGGGCAAGGCTGAAATAGACAGCTCCCGGTCATAAAATTCATTGTGGGAACAATTAGTTTTTTCGATTGCAGGCTTCGCAACCTGTTTTATCGCTCTTGCTCATCGGTTTGTACCTTCGACCGCTGCTTGTGAAGAGAGAAGGTAATTTAGTCATTTCGCGTGGTTTTCTGCAGTCGATCCCACAAGCTCACACTAAACAAATGACCAATGATCAACGACCGATGACCAATGAGAAATAAGGTCTCCAATGAGCCTTGCGAGATTGATACCTAAGAGCCCGTCTTCTTTGCGGTCTTCTTAACAGGCTTCTTGTTCGCCGCCCGCCATTCTCGCCACTCGCGCGTTGGATCATCATCCGGTTCAGGCTTCTCCTGAGGCGGTCGTAGTTCTTCCGGAACGTTTCGCAGGTTCACTCGAATCCGCGTCCATGTCGATGAGCGTCCACGCATGGTATCGATTAGAACGTCCTCAATACCTATTAGCTTTGCTACTTTCTTATGCTTTCGTTTCCATTTTTCCAGGCCTTCCAGGGCAGCATTCTTGTCGGGCGAGTTAGCAATCACGAGCAGCGGCATTTTTACACGAGCAGGTTTGGCCGTTGATTTGGCCCGCGATGGCGCGACACGAGAAGCTTCGCCTTCCATTTTCCGAAAATGCGGTGGCCAGGGCGCGTCTCCCATACCCGCTGCCTCATCTCGCTCAGCCAATTCCAGGAGCGGCTCAAGTGATCCCGCGTGATGGTCCATCTCAGCATGAGGATCTCCAATCTCTGCAAACCGTGTCGGCACCGTCAATACGGTGAAATCTGCTGGATTACAGTCAGCGACCTCTGCCCAATCCAAAGGCGTTGAGACGCGCGCATCTGGAAGAGGACGAACGGAGTACGCTGAACACGTAGTACGGTCCTTAGCATTCTGATTGTAATCGAGGAAAACCCCGTGTCGCTCTTCCTTCCACCACTTGGAAGTTGCATGGTCCGGAACTCGACGTTCGATTGCGCGCGATAGGGCCAACGCCGCGCGTCGAACTTCAACAAAGGTCCATTGTTGGTGAATACGAACGTTGACGTGCATACCTCGAGAGCCGCTCGTCTTGGGCCATCCACGTAGACCGAGTTCCTCAAGCAGGGCCTTTACCTCAAGCGCGACCGTTCGCACGTCCTCCCAACCGACGCCCGGCCCAGGATCAAGATCTACTCGCAATTCATTCGGGTGATTGAGATCACCGGAGAGGACCGGATGCGGATGTAACTCAATACAACCGAGATTCACGATCCAGGCCAGCCCGGCGGGATCGTCAACTACGATTTCCTCCGCTTTCCGGCCGGAAGGGAACGACAGCGTCACAGTCCGGAGCCAGCGTGGGATGTTTGTCGGAGCGCGTTTTTGATAGAACGCCTCGCCCTCGGCGCCGTTCACAAAGCGCTTCAGAACGATTGGACGGTCACGTATTCCGTTCAACGCTCCAGGTGCTACCGCCAGGTAATAACGAACGAGATCCAATTTCGATAGTTTTGTTTGGAGAGAGAAATATGGCTTGTCAGGATGAGTGACGCGAACTTCTCGGCCATCGACGATAATAATTTCGGCATCTTTTTCGGGCTTCACGCGCACAGGCTAGCATGTTCATGGTGTAGGCAAATAGTCCTAATGTTTCCCTCAGTGTCTAAGTGAGGTATTCTCTGTCACATGCCTGCAGTAAACCGTAGCGTGATGGTTGTTAAACCGAAACAGCCTTTTCTCGATTGGTTGAATTCACTTGATAACGATGACGAGATGAATCTAACGCTCGAGGAATTGCAGATCGACTCAACTGCATACCTGGTGCCCGAGTTCCAGACCTCGGATGACCAAGCTGAGATTGTTGTGTGGTCTCACAACTATGTGTTTGAAGAGGAGTTGATGGCCTGGTACACATTTGAGGAGGAATGGCCTCCCAACAGGGACTTGGATACATTCCTGGAGTGGTTTGAAGTCGATTTCCACAGCACGGTTGTTGACTTGGACCTGGAACTGCCTCTGGAGCATGTGGATGGTGATATAGGGGATGAGGTTGGTGACGATGAGTCTGAGATAGATCCGAGTTCGAATGGTCATTGAGAAAGTGATATTTGACGGGAGAAGTTAGGACCCTGTTTATTTTTCATTCGCGAATGATCAATGACCAATGAGAAATTAGACAAGGCGTCTGGCCCAAGTCAG
>DASROI010000381.1:0-54236 GCA_035646955.1 Pyrinomonadaceae bacterium | reverse complement strand
CCCCAGCCCCTATTTTCCTATCACCACCTTCACGTTCGTAGGAGCAGAACCCTTTTCCTCAAACCACGCCACACCTTCCTGAACCATGTCCAGGCTAAAAAAGTACTCGCCAGGTGTCTTCGGCGCCGTTACGAGGAGTGTCATGTCGGTCTCTTCGCCTGGCTTAAGAGGTTTAGGAATTGCGTTGTGCCCCTCCATCTCAGTGGTTAACTTCCCGTCCTTATCGAGCCAGCGATTACCGGCTGCAATGTAATACTTGTTGTCTTTCTGATCAGTTGTTTCGCCGCCGATGGGGAACCACATTACGTCACTAGCATTCTTAACTTTGATCGAAATTGTCTCTTTTTGTCCTGTTCGCAGTTTTGGTAACGGCTCAACCAGGGTGACCTCGGCCCTGAAACCGTTGTCGGGCAATGCTCTTGCCTTTTGAAACGAGATTGTCGGACTCGGAGAAGGTGCGTTGACCGGTACTGCAACCTCCCTGGGTTTACATGCGATGACAAGATTCAAAAGAACAAGTGCACTTAACAACAATATAAATCTACACTTCATATTTAAGTTTCCTCTCGAAAGTCTCGACTGTAAAACTGCACACAGCTCTAAAGAATCGATGTCGATCGAATCCGGCCGCGAACTTTTTTCTGGATTGCAGTTTGAAGTTAAAAGGACCATCTTTGCCGGTAGCTGAAGACTTCCGAGAGGCCTAAAATTACCCTGGTTGTTATGACGCTTTCGTTCAGATTATGTGCATCCTGATCTCTATCAGCGGCTCTGATTACAACCTGCCCGATTATGCTATTCTCCCGCAACGACAGCTGCCTTCTGTAACACACGCGGCCAACGTCTCGTCTGCTTTTTAATAGCGCCCGTTTAATGGTTCGGCTTTTGGAGGCGAACTTCTTCGACGAACAAGCGTGTGATCGACTATCGTTCCGATATGGGGACGTTGAACAACGGTACCAATTGCGATTGATCAAACTAACATTGAGCAACAGGGAATGACAACTTCGGCCGATCGCATAGTTCAAAACGGTGCTGAAATAAGATCGCGAGCCTTAGCTGCTTTAACGAGATCAGCAGTAGTTCGAGAGTCTTTAGTTGTCGTTGTCTTTTGCATATTCACTGCGCTTGTCACCTGGCCGTACGTGACGCGATTGCGTGATGTTGTTGTGGATCCGGGAGATCCTTACCTTATCGCCTGGATTCTATGGTGGGATTATCACCAGACGTTTACGGATCCTCTAAATCTTTTCCACGCAAATATCTTCTATCCGCTGAAATACACGCTCGCCTTCAGCGAACATAGTTATGGTATTTCGATGCTCTTTTTCCCGATGTATGCCCTGGGATTTAGACCACTTACCGTACACGCCGTCGCCTTGTTCATGGGATTTGCGCTAAGCGGTTACGGGGCGTTTCGCCTTGGCCGAACCTTGACTGGATCGTCGGCTGTTGGTTGGGTAAGCGGAATAATCTTCGCTTTCATTCCATTTCGTTTCAACATGATGTCGCAGGTGGCCTACGTGTTTTCGCCGTGGATACCACTGGTCTTTGAGGCTTTGGTTCTTTTTGCTCGCGAGCGCAGTACAAAGCGCGCAGTCTGGCTAGGCGTTACCTTTTTCTTGAACGGGCTCACCACAATTTCCTGGTTTGCCTTTACTCTGGTTCCGTTTGCTCTGTACGCGGCCATTTTGTTAACGCGTTACCGGCTCTGGCGCGAGCGTGAATTTTGGCAGAAGGGCATTGGTGCGTTAGCGGTTGCTAGTCTCGCGCTGGTCCCATTCATGTTGCCGTACCTGCGCGTATCTAAGATGTACGGTTTTAAGAGAAGTATTGAAGAGATTAAGTATTACTCTGCGATGCCAATTCACTGGTTGTCGGTCGAAAATCGAAACAGATTATGGCGAGGCATGGGTGAGAACATTCCGGATGGTTGGAAATTTAAGTTGTTCCCAGGCCTGCTACCTATTCTCTTCTCACTTGCAGCGTTGGTCCTCACTCGTGACCGTGGCAAAGATTATTCAGAGCCCCAAGCGTCTAACTCCAGATTTCAACTCTGGCTTCCGCGTCTGGATTGGTCCATCGTAATTCTCATCGCAGTTTCGTTGCTGGCGGTTGGATTTGATCGTTCACCCGCTTTTTTCGGATTGTTTAAGAGACTGACGTCCGAAAGAGTCCTGACATTGCTGACGATTATTGTGGTGTTTCGATTGTGTATTGCCTATCCCTTAAGGTTGGGTACGTTACATCGAAATCTGGTTGAATCTTTGCGTTCACCGCAACGCTGTGATGCATTCTGGTTGGGTTCCCTGCTGACGGTTATTGGATTCTGTTTCTCACTAGGTTGGAACTTCTTCTTTTTCCGTATCTGCTACGACGTCTTGCCGATCTTCCGAAGCATGCGATTTGTCGCGCGTGGTTCGTTGTTGGCATATCTCGGTTTGGCACTCTTAGCAGGACTTGGCGTCCGTGAATTAGCGTCAAGGATCGAACAGCGAAAACTATTGAAGCCGGTCACCGTTTATGTAATCGCCTGCGCCTTATTACTCATAGAGCTCAACACTGCGCCGCTGCGAATCGAACGTGGTGCAGTCTTTCCAGATGCTGTCACCATGCGTTTGAAGCAGACGCAGATGCGAGGCGGAATTGTTCACCTTCCGGTTGGAGGACTCTTCAATTACCGTTACATGCTTCGTGCGGCTGATCACCAAAAGCCGCTGATTGTCGGCACGTCAGGATTCAACTCTCCTGTAGAAAACAGGCTCGAAGAACTCACCGCCAAGGGACCAATTGCGGAAGAAGTGATGACTCTGATGGAGTCAGTCCCAACTTCGTACCTGGTCATTGCAAATCAATCGATCGTTCCGGAGCGAGTTGACGATTACAAGCAGTTTCTTGTTAGCCAAATCAATGCAGGTCGCCTTCGCTTTATCAATCGTTTTGACGGGCATGACGATCTCTATGCTGTGGTAAAAAATGAGCCAGAAGCGCAAAGTGAAGCACCGCTGATGTTGGACGTAACGCTCCGAGATTGGGCCGCGGTTGTCCAGGATGACCAGGTAAGACTCCTGGATACGCCACTACCATCGACTCAGAAATTATATCGGTTGCACATGGCCACGACTGGAGCGATACCTCGGTACCAGGAGTTTATGACTGACGAGGAATCCTTATTGCGAGGTGTGATCGTGGGAATGCCGGGAGAGACGCAGCATTTCGAGGAAAGTTTTGGTCGGCTCCTGGAAAGTTGGACCAAACGCGATCCCTTCCTTTCAAGATTCGACAAGCTTAACGAAGCGGAATTCGTAAGCCGCGTTATCGAGAACGCTCATATCAGTTTTACTACAGACGAGCGTGAGAAGATTACCAATCGCCTTATAAAAGGTGAGATTAGTCGCGCGGCTGTGCTGGCAAAGATCATCGATGACCCGAGGTTTATCGAGGCTGAAAGATCAAGATCATTTATCGTACTTCACTATTTTGCATACCTACATCGCAATCCAGATGATTCGCCCGACAACAATCTTAATGGACTCGAGTTTTGGATCGGCGACCTGGAACGCAATCATGACCCGTCCAAGATTGCCGACGCATTCAAGAACGCCCATGAGCATCTTCGATATGAGAAGTCGCGCGGTGATCAGCCAGCTAAATAGGGAAAGGGAGTTATTTCGGCGATTCCTGGATGTCGAGGACAATCGCCTGGAGGATCAGTTGAAATCCCAAAATTAACGGCAGAACAGAAAGCATCACCGTACCGGTTGTTGCGACATGTTCTGTTAGAACGCTCAGGATCCAGTGATACGCGCCGAAGGCGACTCCCCACGCCGTCAATATCAAACCCATAAACAGAAACAACGCTATTGGTGAAAAGTCGCGCAAAACATATTTTTGGTAGATGCGGTGCCAGAAGCGCGGAATAAAGAGCAGTGGAAATGTCAGGCTTACCTTAAAAGGATTCAACCCGGAACGCTCGTCGCGATAACGCGCGGGAATTGCGACGTCGCGAACCCTTGCGTTGTGAAAGTTAAGCGCAATCAGCATGTCATTCTCAAAGAAGTAACGCTGGTGAATCTGCGCGAGATTGAGTTTGCGTAGTGCTTCACACTTGATCGCCGTGTATCCATTTTGTGGGTCGAAGATGTGCCAGTATCCAGACGCGAGTTTATTAACAAAGGTGAGAATAATATTGCCAACGAGTCGATGTCTTGGCATCGTTTGCAACGAATCTCCTGCCAGGAACCTGTTCCCCTTCGCGTACTGATAACCATGGTCCACCAGTGCGTCGAGAAGCAAAGATAAATGCTCGGGCGCCATTTGTCCGTCGCCATCCATTTTGGCAACGATATCGCAGCCGTTTTCCAACGCCTTTGTATAACCGGACATCGTTGCGCCACCGACGCCAAGGTTTCTGTCCAGTCGTAAGATCGACAATCGATCGTTACTCAGGCCTGTGAGTATGGCTGGAGTATCGTCAGAGCTACAGTCGTCCACGACAATGATGTGGTCCACGAATGGCGGCACCGTTTCTACAACTTTCGCGATGTGTCGCGCTTCGTTGTGTGCCGGGATGACAACTGCAATGCGATGGTTCTTATACATGCGTTACTTTGTCGGAAAGCGACTTCTTATATTGTTTTTCTGGCTTCGCCGCAAACTGAGTACTGTTGTCAAAAACTTCGCCTGGTCTATGGTATGACTTGGACCTCAAAATCGACAGTTTTGTTTACGTTTGATCCCGAGGTTATTCCGGTCTCGCTCGTAAACAGCAGGCTCAATGTGTATCCCCCTGCTGCCGTAGGTGCGCGTATCGGCAAAGGCAGAATCGCGGATTCGCCCGGCAGGAAGTCGTAAGGAAGGGTAGTGTCAACGACGCTCCCCACCTGGGCACCATCTTTGGTCCAGTACGCGAGCAGTTTAAGTTGCCTTTGTCGGTCTGCCGAGACCAGCGCGGGGAGTACGTCTCCGCTAGAGTTTATTAGATTCACATAGAGCTTTAAATCAGTGTCGTGCCTGATTACGACAGGGGGATCCAAAGCATTCAGCTCTACTGCATTTGTATCGACGGCGTTTTCAAGTGCCGTCTTCGGAGGTTGAGCTATCTCTGTTTTTTCTCGAACAACTCGAAAGAAATATGTTGGTACGGTGTCCTCGGGTGCAAAGAATGGAATGTTGAACTCTCTGATTTCAACTACTTTCAAACCAGCGCCGTGAATAGCAAACAACGCGTCGTTGTAGTCCGATTGCAGCACCATCGACCACATCTGCTTGTCCTGGTAACTCTCAAGTGTCTTCGCCAGGGCTGCCCGGTTCGCTGGTGCAAGTAATAATCCTAAAAATCGAACGCTGACGCACGGGGCTTTGTCGTTCAGGAAAGGAAGTAGTCCGGCCATCTTAATGCCGCTTACAATCCATACGTCGACGTTATCCAGCGCCTTTAAGTCTTCGGCCGTTACGAGTGCACGTATTGAGCGATCCCGGAACAGGTGTTGTGTTTCGCGTTTGTAGTCAGGCCAGTGCGTAATTACCGTTGGTCTTAAACTCCATTCGGTGCGCAGCAAATAGACAGTTGCCAGGCCCATTTGGGCCATCATTAAAATAGCAATCGCTGACGCGAGTGCTGTTCGCCACCTGGTTACGACTCGCTGCGAAAGAAGTATTGCACACACGCCGATCAACAGAATCCCCGATAGCAATTCAAGATACAGGCCATATCGAATGTAACCCATCGTCACACTCCAGAGGAGCGTTCCCAGGACAAAGATAAATGTCGTGAGCTTTGTTCGATGATCGAGGTGACGCCTGAGGACGATACATAAGACGCTAACAATAAAAGCCAGCGAGAGTCTGCCGGAATAGACTGGCAGTTCCGAAGCTCTGACCGGCTGGAAAAACATTACTACGGGCCATGTCAAAATCTCCCAGACTCCGTAACCTCCCCAGCGATCGTCCCAACCAATGAAAGGCGGATAAAGCGGAGAACGAAAAACTTTATTGTAGAGCGGATAGATAGGACTACCGGTCGCGCGGTAGACCCAGATCATAAAAGATAGAAAAGGGGCAAAGAAGAGGGCGGCCGCACCAAGGGTAATTAGAACCAACTGCTTTGCCCTATACGAACTGAATCGAAGTGCTCGCCAGATCCAAACAGCCACAATCGGAAAAGCAACTGCACCGTTCGAGAGTTTTAATCCGACTGCCATTCCCAACAACAAGGCGACCCGCAATGCAACTGCTGACTTAAACTCTTTTTCGCGAGCGTCCAAGGTCAGGCGCGTTGCTTCGAGGAGCAGTGGCAACGCCAACAGATCCGGCATGTAGTTGTTGATCTCGAAAAGGATCTGCTCGACAAAAACCACCAGGAGAACACCGACGGCCCTTAGTATTTTGCCGCTTACGTAAGGTCGTAGAAGCTTGTCGATAAACGTGGCGGTCCAAAGAAGAACCAAAAAGTTAACGATTGTGCCAACGCGATAGCCGAGTGCATGGCGGAAAATACTGGTGATCATGTCCGGCGTTGGATTAAATGGCGCCGCGGTGGGAAAGAATTCGCCCGGCCAGTAAAGATAACCGCTTAAAGCGCGCTCACCGTGAAAAAGCCGGAGGCCCCAAACATCGAAGGACGAGTCAGGGAAGGGAAATCGCAACGCATATGCAGCAAGCAACGGCAGTCCGACAATAACTAACAGCCACTGGTTTTTGTCTTCGTCTGAAGTCGGTTCCTTTGAAACTACATAGCCAAACCAGACAGCCAGAGCGATAACGCTCGTGACACACCATGCCGTCAGATTGGGCAACTCATAAAACCACTGCCGGACAATCACAGCGAAATAGAGAATTAGAAGAGTGTCGCCGATTTCAAGTTGCGCCATGAACTTGCTGGCCCAACTCCTTATGAGTCGACGTAGATCGGCTGTTGAGAACGCTTTTCCGAATGGCGTCAAGGAAGTTTCCGCACTCGTTCGAACTTTATTGTGGAACTGTAAGTCGACGAAGTTGAGTCATCGTGATTCTTTGCTGCGCGTTGATCTTAGCTTGCGGAATTTGCTCGTGCGCGGCGTCCGTGTAGTGTTCCGGAAGAATCAGAGAGCGATCAAAATCCTCAGGTACTGACTCGATATCGAAGTCTTGTGCTGAAAGTCCTTCGTACTTCAACATCGCATTGGTCCAGTTGAACAACCAGAACTGAAATATACCGAATAGCCTGGGATGTTGCCGCGACTTCCGCATGACCAATATTAGGCCACGCAATGCATACCAGGCGACACCTGGTCTTGACATGATTTGCCAAAGGCGTTGCAGCAACATGCGCGTCGCGTTCGGACTCTTAAAAACCATCGTAAGGTACTTACCAAGGCTGCCGTACCCTGTTGATCTCAAGGGAATGTAGTTACCGCCATCTAAATTGCTGAGAAAGCTGCTCAGGCGCTGATACTGATAACTACCTTCGCAGAAGCGACTCACAAATCGCCGGTATCCTTCGATGATTTCTTCCGCAGGCAAAAGGTAACGAATGTTAGTGCAATATTTATAGCCACCCAAACTGTTTTTGTTGTTGCGCAGCCTGCCGGCGAGTTTCATCCGGCGAAATAGTGGAGTTCCAGGTAGCGCGGTTAACAACGAAGGATCGCCTGAAATCAGACCAGCGCTGGCCATGCCGTCAATGGTTTCGTCGAAAGCCTTATTAGTGTCCGAGTCAAAACCGAAGATAAGTCCGGCTACAACGGGCAAACCATACGATTGAATTTCCCTAATGGCCTGGACCATGTCGACAGTACTGTTTTGGACTTTGGCCGTTTCCAAAAGCGAATTATTGCTAAAGCTCTCGACGCCGATAAACAACATGTCGAAGTTTGCTTCGCGGAACTTTCGTAGCAGTGTGGGATGCCTGGCCAGATTAATAGTTAGCCAGGTGTACAGTGCAATAGGAGCACTGGTTGTGCGCTGCCAGGTGATTATTGCGTCGAGCACTTCTTCAGCCCACCTGGGATCTCCAATAAAATTATCGGCCGCACAAAGCACCTGTTTGATGCCAAGTGAAGATAACGCGTCCAGTTCCGAAATGATGTGCGCTACGGAAAAATTGTGCGCTTTGTTGTTATCGGGAAGTACTCGAATGTCACAGAACTCACAAAGGAATGGACAACCACGCGAGACTTCAAGCACCGCTCCGTAATATCGTTGATAGGTTTCAACCAGGAATGGTCGATAGAAACCGCGTGCCCTCGACACCTCGAAGCGCTTAGTCGTCTTGATAATCTTCGGCAGGGTCTCACGTTCCGAGAAGTTCTGCAGGAATTTAGGAAAAGCTTCTTCGCCATCACCGATAAAGATCTTATCGAACATCTCAAGCTTAGAGATCTCCTGAGCTTCGTTCAACGACCAGGTGATTGGACCACCTACTATAAAGGTGGCGTTCGGAAAACGAGAATAAAGTTCTGAACGAGTCGCGACGATTGTTTCGTAATCCTGGTTGATGCCACTGAAGACAAATAGATCGGCTTCAGCTACATCCTCAGCACGATCGAATCGCATATCAACAAGCGCCAAATCATATTTTTCAGGGTGCTCGATATAGGCAGCGAGCGTGTACGCCCAGACGGGCATGAACATTGCGCCGTATTGTTGGGTCTCGGCGAGGAATCGATCCGGCGCATGAATGAAAGAGATGCGTCGCAGCATAATTAATTAGCTGGCGGCTGAAACTATCTTTTCGACAACGTTTTGCCAGGAGATATTTTGGCTCACCAGTTTCTCTCGACCGCGGTCCCCCAGACGCGCTGCCCGGTTACGGTCACTGTAGATTGCGTCTATTGCCTGCGCTAGTGCTTGAGGATCGGGTTCGACGACAAATCCGGTAGCCTGGTCTTCCACAAACTCCGCTGCGCCTCCGCCATCTTTCGTAACTATCAATGGTTTACCTGCAAGCATTCCCTCAAGGGATACATAGCCGTAATCTTCGTCAAACGGCAAATAACACACTCCCAATGCGTTTTCGTATAAATTGATTAGTTTTGCCTCATCTACAAAACCGAGAATAGAGACTCTATCACTAACGCCCGCTTTCTTTGCTATCGCTGAGTAACGCTGGAGATCTGCGGAACCTCCGGCGAAGATGATGCGCGCGGTTGTGGTCGTATAACGCAACGCTTCGATTAAGAGTTCCTGTCGCTTTTGTGGTTCGAGCCGGCTCGGATAAAAAAGGTAATCTCCCTGCTCGCCACCGCTCAACTTTCCGGCCAGTGGAGGAGGATGGTAAAGAGGTTCGCTCTCGATATTGTTGAAGTCGTGCAAACGCCCGGCTACAGTTCTCGAATTGGCGAAGACTTTTTTTGCAGCTCCGATGAACTGGTTGTCACACTGGTGAATCCAGTCCCTGATGCGCGCTCCTTCAGGATAGGTTGAAAGGTCGTCAAAGTCAGTGCCCCAGAGATTGTACGCGGCTCGGTATTGATGCATAACCCAGAGCACTTTTGAGTCGTGGCGTGCGAGATAGGCAGGAAATTTCATTCCGATCACAAGATCGATCTTCTTGCCATTCGACTCGCTTAGATCGAGCAGTCGCCACGCCAGCGCACTGCGCATTATCTCGGTTGGTGGATACCACCTGAAGGGAAGCGCAACCACCTCAGCGTTATAACCCGCCTCAGTCAGAGCACGACGCAAACCTTCGACGTGGAGTTCTGCGCCTCCCGTTGTGAAGGGGACCTGCGACGTGCAAATCAAAATATTGCGGATCATTTTATCGACGGAGTCTCTTGAGTTCTTAAATTATGAAGACGGGTTGGTAAGTGTCGCGATCAAGAAATGATTTCCAGGTTGCAAACAGCGATGGATAACTCACGATCGTCTCTTCCGTCTTCGGCTCGCCCAAGTGGTCTTGGCTGCCAGGTACGATTACTTCTCACCTCGATCTCGAACTCGCCGGCGGAGCTAAGCTCTGGAGGAATTTGAATTTTCCAGTTCAACCAACCATACCGATACAGCGAGATGGCTGAGAGCGAACATCCATTGACAAGGATCTCAAGTTCGACTGGTTTGACTTGAAGATCAGGGATGTGAGTTGTCAGGTCAAATGAAATACTGCCGAGTGCCGCCGCCTGAAACCTAATCTTTGCAGTTTGGGCCATCCAGCGAGCGATTGGCGGCAACAAATTCGGCTCGTACCAGCCATCGTCAAACACAACATCGTTGCGTCGGTCGAGACTGACGGGTTGTTCCGCGTGCGACGCCGGTAACAGGGAACTGCGGTCACGATGCTCATTGTAAAATGGACCAAGTTCGCTATCAGATGCCTTAACGAATACATAAAGGCCGGCCTTTGGCAATTTGATATTGAGCTCGGATATTCGACCAAAGACGTAACCCATAGCTATGTCGAACGCTCGCCGCTCCTCAAATGATAGTCCTCGAAGATAATCGAGAAAGTCCGTATCAAATGGTAATCCGTAATGGTCTGCTTGCTTCAGGAACTCCTCGCTTGTCAGGCAGAGCGCATAGCGCGGCTCAAATGCCACATTCTTGAAGAATCGCTGAAACCTCTGGGCTTGTTCCTGCTCTTCTTCTAAACCAACGTGTCCATCTACGGCGATAAAGCGATGGAGTTCTTCTGTGGTCATTTCGTTCAGCGGCGGACGGAGGCTACGATCGGTGCACTCGATTCCGTGTAACGTCACACCATCAGGTTGCAGCACACGTTTAATCTCGCTGATGACGTGTTCTTTTTGTGAGACTTCGATATGACCAAAGACGTCCAAACTAACAACGTAATCGAAGCTGTGATCCTCAAATGGTAAATTTGTCAGATCACCGGAGAAGGTAAAATCGTATCCATTTCGTTTTGAGGCCAAGGCGCACTCGCTTGAGAGGTCGATGCCTGCGAGCGTCACGTCCTTTCGCTTCAGGAGCGCAAGCATCCCGGCGCCGCAACCGAGATCCAGGACCGTAGAACCTGGGCGGACGTTATCGAATACCCACATCGTTCGAGCAAATCTCATGTCGAAACGATCGAGCGCTTTAAAGTAGCGTGAGTCTAGCACTTCATCGGATACAAACTTCGTCCGGTAGAACTCGACCAAATCCTCTACTCCGGAACGCTTGTACCAGCTTTCTTCAGGACTGGAAGTCATGACTCGCTCCCGCCACTGGCCTTCGAAGACTCATGAGCACCTTCGAGCTTTACAATTCTTTGATTAAGCGCTCGTCGGTCACGTTCTTCTCTAGCTGAGATCTCCGCAACTTCGAGATGCATTTGCTTGAAACAGACGCGTTGTTCGTCGAGCACCCGTTCGGTTGCGGATCGGATCTCGAGCAACGACTCGGTTACTCTCGCGCTTTCATCTTGTCTCTGATGTTCCCACCTATCCCACGCAACTTCGAGGGCTGCCAGTTTAGTTTGTAACGCGTGCAATTGCCGGTCGCGATCAAGTGCTGGCAATAACCTCGCCAGTTCGGAAGTAGTCTTAGATAGTTGTCTGAGTTCGGACTCGAATGATTCTTCTAATCGTCGTTGGTGTTGTTGCAGTTCGAGCAAGCGATTATTCGTCTCGCCCAGCTGTTGCTCGAAAGTGGTAAGCGATTCAATGACTTCCCGAAAAGTATGATGGACCGCGTTATTAAAATTTACTTGTTCCCAGGTAAACCAACGCGAGCCTCGCTTCAAAATTTGTTTCAGCCAGAGTTCAGCAGACGCTAGTGCACCTCGACGATTGCTCATCACGGGAGGGAGCCGATCCCAGGCACGATTCAAAGTCGACAGGTTGGGATAGTTTTGTACAGATTGGACGGCGGGAGGTTGCGCAGTCGAATTCGAACCGGTCGGATGGCCGTTTTTGGTTTGAACCGGTCGTGCGTTTCGCTCTTCTTCGGCTCGCACGCTATTTCTAATTTGCTTCAGAATATCTTCGACTTCCTGGTCAACCATAACTAAGCTCCCGGTGCAATCAAACTTGGCTCGTTTTGATGAGTTGAAGGGCCCAAACTATTTACGTCATGGACCACCTGCGCGACGGCATTGAGATTTGCAACGCCTTCCGTAACTCTGGAGCTCGTAACCTTGAAGAAAAGAGTACCATCAACCCAATCGTATGCATGGCCTTCGAAGCTGTGGACCGCAAAAGACACCGAGTAGTCATCAACTCCGAGCCAACAGGTGAATGCGAAGCGAATGGTGAGTGTTCTGCCCTCTCGAGTTTCCCCGAATTTCAACTCCCGTTCGCGCGTGTTGGTCCCGTA
Organism: Pyrinomonadaceae bacterium; assembly: GCA_035646955.1. Classification (GTDB taxonomy): domain Bacteria; phylum Acidobacteriota; class Blastocatellia; order Pyrinomonadales; family Pyrinomonadaceae; genus PSRF01. Next base: position 42,002 of record DASROI010000381.1, on the reverse strand, counting down.
AGCGTGAATTCCGTGCCGATTCCGAATGAGAAATCCGATGACGGGATCGTCGACGTTGCGGGCAAACCGCACCGCGACCTGGACATAAACATTGTCTCCCGTCTCGACGATCTCTGCACGCCGGCCTGACGCGTCGCAAAGTTCTACGGAAATGATCTCTGCGCTTCCGTCACCGTGACGGTAGGTGAAGTGCAATGGCTTAAGAGGCTCGCCCGAAGTGTCAGCGTCCAACGAGTTTGCGTCAGTGGATGCCTCGTAAGCTTCCTGACGTTCCATGACAATTCGCTGGTAGTCGTTAAGCACATCTGCTGGCTTGCCGTCGCCGACGATTTGTCCAGAACTAAGCAGGATTGCGCGGTCGCACAGTGCCCTAACTGCGGCAGTATCATGGGAGACGAAAAGTACGGTAGTGCCTCTATCGCGTAACTCTTTGATTCTTTGTAAACATCGGTGTTGAAAAATCGCGTCGCCTACTGCGAGCGCTTCATCGATTATTAAGATGTCAGGTTCAACGCTCGCGGCAATAGCGAATGCCAGCCGCACATACATTCCACTGGAGTACGTTTTGACGGGTTGGTCTATGAATTGACCAATCTCGGCAAAGCGTTCGATACGTGGAAAGATAGTCTCAGTTTCACGCCGTGAAAATCCCATCAACGAGGCGTTCATATAGACGTTCTCAACGCCGGTAAATTCTGGATCGAATCCGGCGCCCAGTTCGAGTAATGCCGCGATGCGGCCCTCGTGCCAAACATCGCCGTGAGTGGGCGCGAGAGTGCCGGCTATGATTTGCAGCAGGGTTGATTTTCCACACCCGTTCTGACCGATGATTCCTACGGTGGTTCCGGATTCGATTTCGAAGTTGATATTTTGCAGCGCCCAGAACTCTCGATGACGTCTCAGACGTCCCCGAGTAAGAGACTCTTTCAACCGGTCTCCCGGGCGTTCATAGATTCGGTACTGTTTAGATACCTGTTCGACGCGGAGTGCGACGCTCATTTGGTCTGCAAATTTAACAGATGTATGAAGTAGCCAGAAAGGGTCCGAAAGGGGACGGGGATCAGGGGTCAGGGTTCGGTAGACCAAAGCGAGCTGTCGAGGACGATTAATAATTGGGAATTATCAATTGATCATTCTCAATTATTATTCGAACCGCTGGCCGCTGAATGGGGAGTAGACATCTACGATGAGAGCACGTCAGGTGTCCGCTGGTACTTGCTGCGGTCACCTCAACTGGCGCATCATACCGCCTGGTACTTCCATTCTCGCAAGCCGTAACCTCTAATCCCCATGGAGCTTTCTCATGAATCTGATTGTTATCTCACTAATCTTAACCTCTCTACTCACATTCAACCTTCAAGGACCATCTAAAGTAATAAAAATCATCCACTGGAAAGACGAACCGGCAGAGATCGTTAGTGTTAAGCTTCGCGGTCGAACAATTAATCCTGGAGATACTATCTCCTCGTATCCAAACTGGCCCAAAGAGCTCGAAATCACCGTTAAGAATGTATCTGAGAAACCCATTACTTTCGTATCGTTGTTCATGCTCGCGATGAATGACTCACGATCCGATTCGATTTCTACCACTGTTTACTCCTTTGGTTCGATACCGGGTGGTGATGGGGTAGTGCAGTATCTACAACCAAACCAAACGGCTGTTCTAACCCATCAGGGAACCGTCGGCGATGTTCTTGATCCTCACACCGCTGAGATTAGCCTTGACAGTGTGTATTGGAATAACAACAAGTCCGTTAAATGGAAAACAGGCAGGATGTACCGGCAGGTTAGTGACAGAGCCTATGAACCGATGCCGGAGCCCTAAGCGCGCTATCGCTAGCAAAAGGTTTCAATGTCCTACAATTCACGAACGCGGTCATTGACGAAGTTCCATTCTGCGACCCCTGACCCCGGGCCCAAAAAAAACCGGCCACCGTTGAGGGTGGCCGGGTGATGGAGTTACAGGATTCAAATCCACTTTAGGATGGTCCGAATCGCTGCCTGTACTCCGCTGACGTCAGGAATGCCTTAACCAATTCCGCCGTCACGAAGTTGCCATTGAAAGCGTTCAGCTTGTTGAACCAGAAGTTGAACCCGGCCGTGTCAGGATCGCGACGTAAGTACCCGAAATACTCCAGGGCTACAAACGCAGCATTCAATTCACGAGTCTGCAGTTCTGCTGATTCCGCAACTTTACGAAGTACCGTTGCACGCGTTTCTGTCGCGTTGCCGAGGCCAGCGACGAGTGCATCACGAAATGCATTTTCAGCCGGGAAGTTGCCACGAATTTCACCACCACCGAATTGGCTCGTGTGGAAATTGATATATGCGTGACCACCTCTGAGGTTGGGTAGCTGTGCTGCTAACGTAGTGCCATTACCTTCAGGTGCATCCCATTTACCGCTGAAAGTGCCGCCAACACCTGCTGCTAACGGCGTGAATATTTGATCGTTCGGATTGTTGTCGTTGAACGGATTACCAAAGAATCCCCAGACAACTGGTCCATTGACACCTGGCCCAACGGTTGGTCCGGCATGAATGTGCGCAGCAACCAGGTTGTCGTTCGTATCCGGTGTCTGCGCTGTTGTTACGTCGATGTTGTTAATCGTCGCCGTAAAAGTCATCGCCGTTTGTGCGGAGTTAAATTGGAAACGAGCAGTGCCGGAAGATGCCGGCCGCGCTGTACCGTCAGTGTTCGTCGGCACAGCCGGTGGTACTTCCTGCGAGTTCGTCAAATCCACTACGAACAGCCGCACTTCTGCTGGTGTCAAATTGGCGGCCGCGAGTAAGGTGTCGACGTACTGGTCGTTTGTCAGTGTGCTTGGATACTTCGAAACGAACTCGGGTCGCGTAACAAACTCATTGAAGAACGCCACCTTATTTGCTTCGAGGATAGCGTCGGCGTTAGGCCCTCCAAATATGAAATCCTTCTGAAGCGCTTGAGTATCGCGTTGGAAATTGCCATACAAGACTGGCACTGGCGATCCGGAAGCACTCGAGCCAAAGGCTGAACGATGGGTCAGGTAAGCGAGATAACCTGTATGCTGGAATTCAGCTGACAGGAAGAAGGCAGCGCTTACGTTGACGCGTTTTGCCGCAATGCATTGCGCATCGCCACCGCAGCTCGTGATCTCATTGGTCCAGAAGGCCAGACCGGCAGCATCTGGTTCACGATTCAGGAAATCCAGGTACTGCTGTCTCACGAAAAATGAAGCATCGTCTATCGGATTGGTGACCGGGGCCACTGTGTCGTCATCGAGGATGGTCAAGGCGGCAGTGTTTGGGGAACCCAAACCCAGACCTGCACCCACTGGATTACTGAGGAACAGTCCAACCTCTTCATCACCTTCCGCAAATTTATCGTCGACCAGAAGAATCCGAATAGTTTTAACCGTTTCACCCGGCGCAAAAGTCAGCGTGCCGACGGCGATCTCGTAATCCGATTTTTGACTCGCGTGGCCCGGTTGTGATTCATCAAAAGTGCCGTAACTTACTTGCGCTGTACCCGATGAATTACCCTGCCGGATGACCGTGAAGTCAGCGTGTCCTCCATTCTCGGGAACGGAAAAATCTGTGGTGGCGAATTGGACCAGCTGTGTAGCTGTAGCCGTTGTGGGATTGAGCTTTCCAAACAGCCCGTGTTCTTCTTCACCAATACCCGCAGTGAAGTAAAGGGTATTAACGTCACCTCCACTACCGCCATTGCCGAATTGGAGAGCCCAGAGCTCGTCTATCACGATGCCCTGGCCACCTTCATTTTGTAAGGTTCCAAGAAATGCTCCGGTGGTTGGGTTGTAAGCGTGAATACTTGGGTTACCTTCACCAAAGTTGCCGACAAGCAATGCGCCGCCAAAAATCCCGAAAGTCGCAGGCGCGATCACAAGTCCCCATGGAGCATTGAGTGCTCCATTGTTAATCCCAAACGTCAGATCGCGCACACCATCCGTGTTGAATCTGCGAACGAACCCATTGCCAACACCATCTTCCGGCAGCCCACCCGCTCCAACCTTGGCGTAGGCCACATAAAGTGAACCGCCCAGGTTCTGAATATTGTAAGGTGCAAATCCTGCCGGAATTGTTGGATCCGCAAAACTGCCAATCGTTGTTGTGGCGGTGAAAGTTTGATTAAAGACGTCGATGTGGTTGTTGGCGAAATCTGCAGCGTATAGGCGATTACCACCGCCGTTCGCACCAATCGCGAGCCCCGTCAGAACATGGCCAGGCATAGCGACCACGTTCTTAGCCGTGGCGCCTTGAGCTCCGTTCCAGGCTGTTATGTTGCCGGTGATCGAGCTAAATATGAAAAGCGATGCTGCAGCTGCTCCTCCACCCGGAGGTGTTATCTGAAAATCTGTGGTCGAGTTACTCACAGTTCCTGTGGGAAGACCGCCGGGGATAGTGATGGTTTGCGGAGCCGGATTTAATGTTACCGGGATTCCCCCGACGTCACCGCGAATTAGCTGAGTCGTGCTGGTCCCATTATTCGAGACCCAGAAGGGGCTGGTACCACGCACCGTGATACCCCAGGGATTCACCATTAATGGATCCAGTACTGGAGCTAGCCCTGGTACGTCTGAAATGAGATTTGTTTGTCGATAGGCCGAGCCGGGTGCAATGACCGGGACACTCGCCTCTTGAATCCCGCCACTCTGCTTCTGAAGAGATGGTCTGGTGGGGTTAAGTGAGATTGCTGAACTTGGGGCTGATGGCAAGGTAAAGAGTGTAACGAACACGGTGACGGCCAAACTCACAATTTGACGCGACAGCCGTCCATTGGTGGGCGGATAATGCATTGGGATCCTCCTAGTAAGCTCTACTGTGATATCGATCTGTCTGGTGGCCCCGAGTCACGAGTGGGCAAAAAAAAGACACTCCGCGCTATTCGGGACGCGTGATGGTTGGGGAATTTCGTGTCGTTTATCTGGAAGTCGCGCTAAACGCTACTTCACATCAGACTCAATTGAACTGAGAGGACGCGCGTAACTCTATAATTCATCGATATTTACTGTCAAGAAATTTCGGGGGGGCCAGAGGTCTAATTATCACGTTAAAGAAAAGGAAGTACGTTCGTTTCCGGATTTTTCGGAAGTCCGCTGAAGACTCGTTAAGTCTTCCTGGACCATCTCTTTAATCATCTCTTCGAAGGTATAAGTCGGGCTCCAACCAAGGATCTGTCGAGCCTTAGCTGCGTCGCCAACCAGAAGATCGACTTCGGCAGGTCGGTAATATCGCTCATCGACTTTCACATAATCCCGATAATCAAGACCTACCTCGCTGAAAGCCAGATCACACATCTCGCGCACACTGTGGGTCTGCCCCGTGGCGATCACAAAATCGTCGGGCTCGGGTTGTTGAAGCATCAGGTGCATGGCTCTTACGTAATCGATGGCGTGGCCCCAATCTCTTTTTGCATCCAGATTACCGAGTCGCAGTTCCGAAGCAAGGCCCAGCTTGATTTGGGCCACGGCACTCGTTGTCTTTCGTGTCACAAACTCAAAGCCACGGCGTGGACTTTCATGGTTAAAGAGAATTCCGCTTGCGGCAAATAGACCATACGCGTCGCGATAGTTTCTGGTGAGGTGAAAGCCTGCTACTTTGCTTATTCCATAAGGACTACGTGGCAGGAAAGCTGTACTTTCTTTCTGCGGCACCTCATCAGCGTTACCAAACATTTCACTGGAACCAGCAAAGTAAAAACGGCACTTTGGTCTCAGCTCACGCAAAGCGGCCAGCACATAATGGGTTCCGTTGATGTTCATGTTCATCGTTGAAAACCCATCGGCAAAACCTTCAGCCACGAAGCTCTGAGCTGCCAGGTGATAGCATTCGTCAAACTCATTTCGACTGAAGATGTGAAAAATACTTGGATAGCTCTCCAGGCTGGCCGGGTGAAGAGTCACGCGATCTAAGATCCGCGCTATTCGACCGAAGCGATGTTCTGGAGCCTCGAGCGCCACTCGACGGACCAGTCCATGAACCTCATAACCCAGGCCCAGGAGGTATTCGGCTAAATAACTGCCGTCCTGACCGGTAATACCTGTAATTAGAGCGCGCTTTGCCACAAGTCACCTGCCAACGTCCGAATTAAGAGTAGCTGGCATCATAAAGTAAATGCGTTCCTATGTGGAACAAATTGCTGTGCAGAATTTGTTGCGGAGCTACCATCAGACTAAAGCCCGGTGTGAATGAGACGCCAAAGCTGCAAACTGAACCAGTACATAAATTTCTGGATGCTTGCGGTCTTGGCGGGTTGTGCTTAAAATGCCCGTTCTTTAAGCGCCGATGTCGGCACTAATAATTCACCTGCGTACGGCGCTGCTCCGCTCCCCGAGGGCATCTAATCCGCTCGTATCTGCGTCTTTATTTCGGAGGATCTTCGTGAAGCAAGTTTTCTGGTTCATGTGCGCTATCATCGTGTCTGCCCTGACCGCCGGGGCAGTTTCCTCAGTAGTTGCCCAAACATCGAGTCCCACTCCGGATCCGTTTGTCGCCCAGCTGACATCGACACCAAATTCAGCGTTCAATTCCGTACTTGGGGACTTCAGTGCGAATGGTCGTTTTGCTGTCTTCATTTCAAATGGAAATGTTGCAACCGAAACCACAGACACACGGAACAATAAAGACGGGAATAGAGAGCTATTTCTGATCGACTATGCGCAACGGCGGATCTTTCAAATCACAAACACCAAGAACGTACCAAATCCGACGGCGACACCTAGCCCGACTCCAACGCCAAGTCCAACGCCCACTCCAACTGCGAGTCCCAGTCCTACTCCGACTCCAGTTCCAACACCAGCAGATCGATCCCTGGTTAAAATAGAGATCGAAAATCGATCACCTATGATTAGCCTTGCGCCTGCGTTAGTCGCCGGGAAGAGAACTTATACGATTGTTTTTACGAGTAACGCTCCTGACCCGCAGAATTTTGACGGTACAGAAGGTTCACTCGCCACGGACGGCAACTCGGAAATCTGGATCTACCAGTTACCTGCCGTAAGCGACGTAGACCTAACGCTCGGAACAGATTTTGAACAGGATCTTACGACTGGCACGTTCTTCCGAGTAACTGATACACCCGCGAGCAGAGTACCGTCGGCTGGGTCCGCTACAGTCGCGCCATTTTTCGCTGATGACAATCGAGAATGCACTATTAGTGATGATGGTAAAACTCTAGCTTTTATTTCCACGCGGGATCTTGTGCCCGGAGTTGGAAATGCAGACTTTAACCCGGAGCTATTCCTGTACAACATTGCTTCCGGAACTTTTACGCAGGGAACGAAAACGCAGGACGCAGTTCTCGGCATCGGATTCATTTTCAACAGTAACCCTAGTCTGTCTTCAGATGGGTCAGTTGTAGCATTTACTTCAAGCGCGAACCTTGCAACTAATAACGCCGACAATAACGCCGAGATATTCACGGCCGATTTTAGTGGCGGAGCTGTCAGCAATATTTTTCAGGTTACGAGGACCCAGGGCGACGCAAACAACGTCAGCGTTAATGTCGGAAGCCCGGGCCGACGTTTAAGTCGAAATGGCGCCTTGATCGCTTTGGAATCAAGAGCGACCGATCCGAAAGCGAACTCCACCAGTAATAGTTTATTTCTGGGAACGTTCGTCTACACTCGTGCGACTGACACCTTCGTTGAAGTTGGACCAAGGGGAACAACTACGACGGGTAGTGATATTGGCCGCTTTCCTTCGTTCACTGACTACAACGCATCATTGGAGCCGTCGAGCCTGGTGTTTGCTTCGTTCTTGAACTTCCGTCCTGATGGTACGATCCCGGCAACGGCTCAAGCTTCGGAAGGATTGAACCCGCAACGTTCAACACAAATATTCATCACGTCTCTTCCAGCCTCGTCGTCAAATACATTCACTCGTTTAACTAACACTCCCGTCGTCTCCACGTTTGGTGGCACGCGGCCGATGCCATCTGAGACGCGGAAACGAATGGTCTTTGCTCTGGGTGGCGCCGAGTTTGGGACAGGAAACACTGATGGGTCGATTGAGGTTTACTATCTATTAACACCTCAGATAACTATTACGTCTTCCGCAGCGCTGTCATTTTTTACGGCCGCCAGCAATATGCCCGTTGCAGCTGCGACGCCTTTGCCAAGTCCGATTCCTAGTCCAACGGCGCTACCAAGCCCTGTTCCCGGGCAACCATTTGGTTTGGCCGCCGGTGAGTTGAGCATTGTTCGTTCCACCATTCCACTGGCGCCGTCAACAGTGATGCTGCCGCCGTCGACAGTGGTGGATGAAGCAAAACGCAGTCCTGACTTACCAATTGAGTTGAATGGTGTCTCAGTATCAGTGAATGGAGCTGCGGCAGGACTTTATTTTGTGGGTGCCAGCGAAAAGCAGATTAATTTCGTGATGCCGGTTAGTGTTCAGTCGGGTTTGGGCACAGTCGCTATTAACATTCTTGACGGTGGCGCCAACACTGACACTCTTGTCCGGGGACTGGTGCAGATCGTTCCGGGACAGCCCGATATCTTTACTTCTACGTTGGACGCGGGTGGTCGCGCCGCGGCCTTCAATGTCACTAATCCGAATATCAGTCCCACGGCTGAGCCTTTCAATGTCACTTCAACAGACTCAACCGGGGCTACCGTTCCTACGGTAATTGAACTCAATGTGACAGGACTTAGAAATGCTGCGGTCGGCGAAGTATCGGTAACAGTTGGTACAACCGCCATTCCCGCTGCCCAGATTCTGGCAGTTAAACCAAATACAAAAATGCCCGGATGGGACATCATTGACTTTTCGCTCCCGAATACATTAGCTGGAGCCGGTGACGTCCCCGTTATAGTCTCGTTCACACGGGCAGGCTTCACCGCGACGAGTAGGCCGGCAGATACGGCACCAAGAATACACATAAATTAGCCTGAATTTCTCCACTTCCAGACCCGCGCAGAGCAATCTGCGCGGGTTAGTTTTTTGGCCCTTTAAATGGAATTCTATGGGGATCTTCGAAGGTGGCGTGTTAACATGCACCCCGGCTTTGCGCCTCGACAGCCCTGTAATCGTTAACTCCTCGCCAGGAAAACCGTAATGCATCATGCTCTGTTAGTCCTACTAGCCCTTGCCACCCTTATCGGTGTTGGCGCGGGTAGCCGGTTGGAAACCAGAGACTCTTACGAAATGGAACCGGGTGCCCAGATCTTACGCCCGGTTCGCTGGCCCACAAAAAATATTCAGGTATCTTTTTCGACCTCCCTACTCAATCCCGGATCAAACATTAAAAGTGGTACTGACGTCGTGGGTGCTGCGAGAAGGTCACTGGCCCGCTGGTCCAGTATGGCCAATATTAATTTTGTAGTGACCTGGTCCCCGCTAAATTCAGTTAGTCCGTCATCAGCCGGCGACGGTGTTAGTTTGATTACAATCGCCGATTCGATCGAAAACGAAGCTTTTAACTCTGAGTCGACGACCGGCAGAACACGAATTTTTTTCGATCCGGATAGCGGAGAGATCGCTGAAGCAGATGTCTGTATTAACCCGAGACCGAAATCTCAGGAAGGTACGGAGTTACAATTCTCGACCGACGGTTCACCTGGGACTTATGATCTCGAAGCGACTTTTACACATGAGATCGGACACCTTTTAGGGTTGGACCACTCAGCAGTGCTTGCCTCAACCATGCAGAGTAAGCAAGCGTTCAACGGCACTTTCGGAATGCCCGCACTGACCGAAAGAACGTTGAGTGAAGATGATCGTCAACGCATTCGTTCGCTGTATGGACCAACTAGTCGACTCGGAAAGATCGAGGGAAAGCTCACTGACAATAGAACACCGGGGATCCTGGCTCCCCTCGCAGGCGTCACCGTTTGGGCTGAAAGCGCCGCTACCGGGCGAGTAATGGCCAGCGATACCACAGACGCCGAAGGAAACTATAGGCTCGGTGGTTTGAGTGATGGACGCTATCGGGTGATGGTAGCTGCGGACGATCCGGAAGTCGTGGCGCAACCGAGTTCGCAGTTACAGAAAAGACTGCGAAGCTTCGAACTCAGTTACAACATCAACGTTAGTTCCGAGGGCGCTACCGTTTTGAATAACAGCCTGGTGCCGGCGATGGGTTCGTCTCTAAATCCACGACTGGTCGGGATTAATGCTGAATTATCTACGGTGGCTGTACCTCTTGAACCAGGCAAGCGGACGAAGATTTATTTAAGTGGTGAAGGTATTGATCAGGTTCCAGGCGCCAGCATAGTGGTGAATTCACCTTACTTTAAAGTTGATCCGGCCACTCTCTCAAGGGAGCAAATAGCCAGCCCCTTTCCCGTAGTTAGTATTGAAGTAACTGCAGCGCCGAACGTCCCTTTTGGCGACTACACGATTCGTTTGCAGTCTAACTCTGGAGAACTTGCTTTCGTTCCAGGTGGAGTCACAATAGATCCCGGGGTAACCGCAAGGCTCGCAAGTCCGCTCGATGACTTTAATTTCTTCGTCGCCCAGCAATATGCCGATTTGACAGGGACGAGACCAGAAAGTGAATCAGGTAGTAAGTTGGTAGCGCAACTCGCTCAGTGTGGCAGTCGTACCGAATGTATTCGTGCGCGCCGCCTGGAAATTTCAACCGCGCTGTTTGTGGATTCGGCTTTACCTGCAAGTGAGTTCATTCATCAAGTGTACCTCGTAACACTTGGACGGCGGCCACAGCTTAGCGAGTTCGAGAACGATCGCAAAATTTTGCGATCACAGGGCCTTGATGATGCTGGACGCCGCGCTTTTCTCGTAGCGTTTATGGAACGCCCAGAGGTTGAACGAAAGTTTTCGAAGAGTTTGAAAGCTTCTGAGTTTAACGACGCGCTGGTCGCCAATGTCATAAAACTAACCGGCATCGATTTGAGTGCGAGCCTGAAACCAGCTGAGTCTCCGGAAAATGCAGATGACAAAATCACGTTGCTAAGCAAGACACTTTCGGATCCTACAGTTTCCGATGCTTTATATAATCAGATCTTCATCTCAACTCATTATCTAACCTACCTCCGAAGAGACCCCGATGAGAGTGGCTTTTCATTCTGGGTTTCAGCCCTTAAGAACCGGTCTCTGCGAGAGCCTGCCGCGGCCCGATCAATGGTTTGCTCGTTTTTGAACTCTGCGGAGTATCAGGAACGGTTCGGCATGCTAACCGCCCACTCCACCACCGAGTGTAATTAGCACTAAAACTCGGTACCCCGTCTTTGTGCTTCATTCTGGTTCGTGATACTAGATTACCGAATTTTCGTCGGAACTAGTAAAACCTTTAGCAGCAAATACCACAAAGCACACAGAACAACTCTCGCTTGAAACAAGAACTACTAACCTACCTTGCTTGTCCCGACTGTGAGGGACAGTTCCAACTTTCTGTCAGACAGGTCCAGGGCGATGAGATCATGGAAGGCGCGCTGCGTTGTGAGCCATGCACTCTGTCATTTCCAATCAGCGCTGGCATTCCACGTTTTGCAGATCTCAATGAGATAGAAAACGACAAGAAAGCTACGGCTGAGGGATTTGGTTGGCAATGGCAACACTTTACTCAAACAGATGACCGTTATGCCGAACAGTTTCTAGGTTGGATAGCACCGGTTGAACCAAAGTTTTTTGCTGATAAGGTCGTACTCGAAGGTGGTTGTGGTAAGGGTCGGCACACTCAGTTGGCTGCTGCCTGGGGAGCCAAAGTGGTTGTGGGCGTCGACCTGAGTGCAGCAGTTGAAACTGCATTTGAAGCTACTCGACAGCTCGGCAACGTCCACATTATTCAAGCGGATATCTACCGGTTGCCGCTTGCACGGGCATTCGATTACGCGTTCTCGGTAGGTGTTCTCCACCATCTTCCTGACCCGCGCGGCGGCTTCATGTCCCTTGCCGCCAAAGTAAAAGCCGGCGGACACATTTCGGCGTGGGTTTATGGTGCTGAAAACAACGAGTGGATAACTCGGTGGGTTAACCCAGTGCGCGAGAAACTAACCTCGCGGATGGACCAACGTCTCCTGTTGCAACTATCAAAAATACCTGCAGCCGGCGTGTACCTGGCGACCAAATTAATTTATGGTCCATTGAATAGGGTGGGTTCAGCTATTACCAAACATCTCTTTTACAACGATTATCTCAGTGCGATTGCTCCTTTTGGCTGGCGCGAACAACACACGATCGTATTCGATCACCTGGTTGCGCCCACTGCCTTCTACATTTCAAAAGATGAGTTTTCGGAATGGTGGGACCAACTCGGCTCAAACGACCCGGTCATCACCTGGCACAATAAGAATAGCTGGCGAGGGTTTGGAAGGATCTGATCGATGCAGTCAACGCAGATGGCCCAACGCAGGATCTGGCAACCGCTCTGGCAATTACCGGCGCGTGCAGACCTGATCTATTCGCTTGCCAGGAGAGAGCTGCTGGCGCGCTATAAGGGCTCAGTGTTGGGCTTAGTCTGGGCTCTGGTGACACCGGTCGTGATGATTTCCATCTTTACCATAGTGTTCAGCGGAATTTTTGGTGCCCGCTTCGGACCTTCTTCATCGCACTGGGATTACGCGCTCTATCTTTTCTGTGCGTTGATTCCGTGGACCATGTTTCAAGAGACTGTGCAGCAGTCGGCCAACACAATTGTTAGTCACGCCAATCTCGTCAAGCGGGTCGTCTTTCCTCTGGAAACACTTCCTGTGGCCCAAACCTTCTCTGCGCTCGGCAATCAACTCTTCTCCACGATTGCACTTTTGATTGCCGTACTGGTACTGCGGCACGAGTTTCATCTCACCGGGTTGTGGCTGCCAGTGTTGTTGGTTCCACAACTTCTATTGGTACTTGGCGCCTCGTGGCTGATGGCCTCGCTTGGAGTCTTCCTACGGGACATAACCCAGGGAGTTTCGCTCGTTCTAATGGCCTGGATGTACATGACGCCGATTATTTATCCCGAATCAATCATTCCGGCTCAATACCGCCGCCTGATCGACCTGAATCCTTTTACTTCGCTGGTACGCAGCTATAGAAGGATCTTTCTGGACGGACAGAATCCTGATTGGGTCGGGTTGATGTACTTCACCGTTGTTGCCGTCGCGATGTTTTTCTTTGGCTATTGGTGGTTTGCGCGCACTCGCAAGAACTTCGCGGACGTAGTGTAGAATTGCGGTTCGTACCTCGTATTAAGCACTTCATCAAGAGAAATCCCCAACGCAGACCCTTTGCCTTCCAAATACGATTGAACAGGCGTAGCATGCCGCCATGAAGGTTCCGATGATCTTATTGGTCTTAGCCATCGCGTTATCTTCTTACTCGTGCGCTCGGACGATCGGAGCATCATCAACGGCAACTGCACCTGCGAAAGATGTTCGAGTGACCGATCAAACACGAGTCAACTTCGAAACAGACATTCAGCCAATTTTCAAGGCCAGGTGCCAGAACTGTCACTTTCCAGGCGGACGGATGTACGACAAGCTTCCCTTTGATAAAGAAGAAACAATTCGAAAACTTGGTACGAAACTCTTCACGCGTATTCGCGACGAACAAGATCAGAAATTGATCAAACAATTTCTCGCGCAGTCGTGATTACCTATTCCACGCGAACCTCAAAGCCCTCGCTCAAACCGAGAACGTATTGCTCCCATTTTTTCTGGAAGCGTTTGAGATTGCTCTCCTGGAGAACAGACCTTAGAGATTGATAACCGGTCGGGTCTTGCTGCTGGTTTGCTTGAAATAACTTATAGAATTTGAATAGCAGTCCTTTTTGCTGCAGGTAATAACAGAGGTAACGTGATTGGGCGTAATTGTCTCCTCTTTTATCGGAATAGAAAGTTTGGGCATCCATTGCCATCAGATCTTTGAAGGAAGTTAACTCTCCCGCCTTGATTGCTCGTTGCAGTCCCGGTAAGCGCCAATTGATGTAACCGCGAATGTGCCCGTCCTCGTCGCCACATTTTTCGTATAACGAGCCAAGACCTTCATTTAACCATGGCGGACAGGCCGGAAAGTTTGACTCAATAAATGGATGGACTAACTCATGGACCAGCGTGCCACCGCCGGTGGAGATATTCATGATCAAAGCCTTGTGGTTACTCGAGTAGTAACCATAAGGTGTTGAAGGTTTTTCGCCCCACAACAACTGAGTGTGCTTTTCGTAAGAAACAGCATCTTTGAACAACCAGATGTCGAGTATCTCGTCAGGATCTTTGGTGAAAAGATCCTTCTTCAGTCTATCCACGGCCCAACGGACTGTCTCTTCGGATCGCTCTTTAACAACTGATTTAGGTTCGTCGCCAACTACGACAAAAGGATGCTCAACTACGATTGAGAACTCCTTTGAAGGTAATCGTTTCTTAAGCTCGGCAAGGTGTTTTTCGATCGGAGAAGAATTTGCAGCAGCTGTCGTCGACACTTGTAAGGCTGCCGCTCCCGGCCTTGAATCAATCTTCGGTCGCGCGCACTCAGTCGTGAACATGATGATAGTGCTAACTACCAGAAGAACCACGGATGTAGACAGTGCTTTCATCTTAACGGGCGACCAATCAGATTTTCGGTGCAATACCCCAGGTAATAAAAGGTTTCTCTGGCGAGTTCCGAGGTTTGAATCTTCAAGCTTCTGTATTTGCTGGTAGGAGTGGGTGAGGGATATGCATCAAGGCCGACATCGTGAGCCATAGTTACGGCTCTCTTCATGTGTAATGGGTCACTCACGATCAGGATCTTTTTTAGACCATTTTGATCCGCCAGCCGTTTAGCGTAGACCATATTTTCATAGGTTGTGTGCGACTGTTGTTCGATCAGAACATCGCTTAAGGGAACTCCATTCTGGAGTGCGTAATTTCGCGCCGCAGCAGCCTCGGTAGGTTCGTTGCGATTGCCCTGACCTCCTGTAAATATGAGCTTTCGGATTCGTCCCTGGCGATACAGATTGATGGCGTGATTAATTCGCTCCTTAAATACCGGTGATACCTGGTTCCCCCAGACGGCTGCCCCCAGTACTATTGCTGCGTCTGCGTTTGCTTCACTCGATGTATTGCCATAGGAATAGATGTTTGCCGCCGTAAAGAGCGTCACAATGAGCATCAGTATAAGAGTAACTACCAGGACTTTGAGGACCCGACGGCGCATGTGAATTGGATGTCGATTTAGGTCTAACAGATGGAAACGCGTACAAAATAAGCTACGGCAAGTTCAGTTTATTGGACGTGGAATTTTCACTTGTTGGTTTGCCTGTGCTCTGCCAGAATCTCCTGAATCCGTGAAACGTTTTGGGTCGTTGCCGCTTCAAATTCCGGCCGTCCAGCGTGCAAGAAAGAGATTAAATATGAAATCAAAACCAGCGAGCGAGTCGAGCTGTCAACTTCTAATCGTATTGTCCGGATTTCTCCTGACATTAGCAACGGCTTCGATTGCATTTGGGCAAGACTGGCCCCAGTGGCGCGGGCCAAAGCGCGATGGGTCGGTAACTGGAGCAGCCAGTCCGAAGGTCTGGCCCGAAGCGCTTCATCGCGTTTGGCGTGTCGAAGTTGGGGAAGGTTACTCGTCTCCTGTCGTGTCGTCCGGTCGAGCTTTCATCCACGGTAGACTCGACCCCGAGGAGGTCGTCCTCGCGATAGATCTTGCTGACGGAAAGATCATCTGGGAAAAGAAATACGCGGCAAACTTTAAAAAGAATCAGTACGCGGTCGAAATGGCCAAGGGACCGAATGCTACTCCGTTAATACTGGGTAACCGCTTGTTTACGCTGGGGGTGACCGGGATTGTTACAGCCTGGGATACAACGAGCGGTCAGCAGTTGTGGTCCAAAGATTTCTCAAAAACGATCGATACATCCAAATTATTCTGCGGGACCGCTGCCTCTCCACTTTCAGTTAACGGGAAAGTAGTTATTCAAATCGGGAGTGACATCCACGGTGGAGAGATCATGGCCCTTGATCCAGCGACAGGTAACACCGCGTGGGAGTGGCGCGGTCTTGGTCCAGGGTACGCTTCACCCATTGTCGTGGCAATTGATGGCAAAGAACAGATCGTGTCAATGACTGAAGGTTCGATTATCGGCGTCGATCCACAAACAGGTAAGGAATTGTGGTCGGTCCTTTTTCCAGATGAATGGCACGAGAATATTTCAACTCCTTTGTGGACCGGCTCTCAACTGATTGTTTCTGGTCCAAGGCAGGGAACTCACGCCTACTCAATTACAAGTGCGGGCGGAAAATGGCAAGTTAAAGAAACCTGGAAGAATCCCGACGTCGCAATGTACATGAGTTCGCCCGTGTTCGGAGACGACTTGATTTATGCACATTCGTCAAAACGCAAAGGACAGTTCGTCGCGGTTGATGCAAAGACCGGAACTCTCAGGTGGGCGACTGAAGGACGAGAAGGAGAACACGCTTCATTGTTATTGACACCTCAAAATGTGCTCTTTCTGACTAACGGCGCTGACTTGATTGTCGCAAAACGTGGCGGTACGGCCTTTTCGGTAGAAAAGCGCTACGACGTAGCTGAAGGCGCCACGTACGCGATGCCGGTTTTACTTGGATCAGACATACTAATTCGCGATCCCACGGGACTAATCCGCCTCGCACCCGGCAAATAACACATTGCACCGGTTAAGGTACGAGGCATCCGTTAGAACACAATCGAATCTTGCGGCCAAGCTAGTTTAGAAATTGCCCTGTTTTCGTGCAATTGTTCTCTAACTGCGTCAAGTTACTGTGTTTATCGTCGACGATGGGCGGGCTCAGCCCAGCTTCACAAGATCGGCTAGATTTCTTCATTTCGCAATCCGCTAAGCTGCGCTTTTCCGATACAATCGTAGCCGCGCGCCCCACTTAAACTCTTGCATACCGATTCCCAAATATTGTCTCAACTTCTCGACGCGAGCGTCGATGGAGTTTTTGCGTTCGATCGAGAACTTCGAGTGATCGCATGGAACAAGGCGATGACGTGCCTCACAGGTCTCTCTCAGGATGAAATAGTGGGCAGAGAACCTCTTGCGAGCTATCCAGTCATCAGTGATTTAGTCTCAGAACCACACCTTCAAAAAGCATTGGCGGGTGAGACGGTTGTTTTGGAAAAATCAGTTCCTTCGTTGCCAGCTTCGGTTTATCGCTTGGTCTATTCACCGCTGAAAAGTCAGCACGGTGTTATTGATGGTGGCATTGTCGTTGTTCACGCAGTTACAGACACCGAGTCGCCGGACGACGCTCACGACGCTTATCGTCGTCTGAAATTTCACGTCGAAAGCTCGCCGTTAGCAGTCATCGAATGGGATAGTGATTTTCGTGTGTCGCGCTGGTCTGAGTCAGCCGTTCGGCTGTTTGGTTGGGGTGCTGACGAAGTTATAGGCAAGCACGTGAACGAATGGCAGTTTGTTTTCGCAGACGACGTTGATGCGGTCGAGCTTGTCACTAATCGTCAGCGACAGGGAGTTGAAGTACACGGTTTACTTCGAAATCGAAACTATACAAAAGATGGCGCCGTGCTCTTCTGCGAGTGGTACAACTCAGTATTGCATGATGAAACAGGAAATCTAGTCTCGGTGCTGTCGTTGGTCCTGGATGTAACTGCCAAGAAACTGGCCGAAGAAGAACGGTCGGCCTTGCTCTTACGCGAGCGTGATGCTCGGAGACAAGCTGAGGAGGCGGACCGGTTAAAAGATGAGTTTCTGGCCACGTTGTCGCATGAACTTCGAACGCCTCTAACCTCAATTCTCGGCTGGGCGTCGATGATTCGGAGTGGCGAGGTGGAAGGCGCCAACGCGAACCGCGCAATTGAAACGATCGAGCGTAACGCAAGATCGCAGGCTCGCTTGATTGACGACCTGTTGGACGTTTCCAGAATCATCACCGGAAATTTGCGACTTGACTTGCATCCGCTGCATATTGGTCCAATCATCGAAGCTGCACTTGATGCGCTACGGCCAACTGCTGCAGCAAAAGGGATCGAATTAGATACCGATATAGTTCCAGGAGACTGTCTGGTTCGCGGCGACACCAACCGGCTTCGCCAGATCATCTGGAATCTGCTTTCGAACGCAATCAAGTTCACTGCCCGAGGTGGCTCAGTAAAAATAAAATTGGAGCGTGGCCAAACATCGGCACAACTGATGGTGAGCGATACGGGTGAGGGAATTTCAGCAGAGTTTCTGCCTTTTGTTTTCGATCGCTTTCGCCAGGCCGAAGGTTCGATCTCACGGAAACAAGGTGGGCTGGGATTGGGGTTGGCCGTCGTGCGTCACCTGGCGGAATTGCACGGTGGAAATGTCAGTGCCTCCAGCGAAGGTCTCGGAAAGGGCACAACCTTTACAGTAGATTTACCTCTAGCTGAGGACAGACGTGACCCAGCTCGTGCTGAGCAGCGCCGCCTCGAGTCTGAGCGGCGCAGCGGACTAAGGCAGGGTCTAACGCGACTTGACGGCGTCTATGTACTGTTGGTTGAAGATGACGATGACTCTCGCAACCTTTTGACGATGATGTTAAAACGTCAGGGAGCTGAAGTGATCGCGGCTAAGTCTGCGGCCCAGGCGTTTAGAGTTTTGACGCAAGCGACGACTACGCGAGATTCGATTACTGGCTTGCCTGTTCGCCTGCCGGATATTGTAATCAGCGATATTGGAATGCCCGAAGAGGATGGCTACCAACTTATTCAGAAGTTGCGTCGACTTTCTGAGAGCGAAGGTGGGCTGATTCCAGCGATTGCAGTGACAGGATATGCAACACGGAAAGATCACGATCGTGCACTTGAGTCTGGTTACCAGGTTCATATGGCGAAGCCGATTGAGCAGACCGAGCTCTTGCTGGCTATCGCAAGCCTTGTGAGGAAAAGATGACTCTTAATCAGGTATACAAAATGAGACAAAAACTATTTCTGATACCGGTAATTCTGCTTTTGTTTGTGCCCGTCTTTGCACAACAGAACGATCCGTCTTTACTAACGGTCGATTCACTATCCACTTTTAGAACTCGTTCGCTTGGACCAGTACGTTGGCAACAAGATGGCAGCGGCTACCTCGCACTCGAACCCTCGCCGACAAAGAAAGATGCTGTCGAACTCGTCCGTTATGACATCAACACTGGCGAGCGTTCGGTAAAAATAGCTGCTGAGAAACTGGTACCTGCCAATTCGACCCAGCCCCTTACGATTGAGGACTTCACGCTTACACTCGATGAACAGAAGGTATTGATATTTACGAACTCTGCCCGAGTTTGGAGAAGTAATACGCGCGGCGACTACTGGGTGTTAGATTTGACCACCAGTGCTCTCCGCAAACTTGGTGGACCAGAAGCAAAGCCCTCCTCACTGATGTTTGCGAAATTTTCTCCTGATAATCAACGGGTTGCTTACGTGCGAGATAACAACATCTATGTTGAAAACCTCGCCGGTGAACAGAGAATAGTGCAACTGACAAATGATGGGTCTCGAACGGTCGTTAATGGAACTTTTGATTGGGTATACGAAGAAGAACTCTTCTGCCGTGATGGCTTTCGCTGGAGTCCGGATGGGAAACAGATTGCCTACTGGCAATTGAACTCCGAGGGTGTAAAAGAGATGACGCTGATTAATAATACGGCGGCGCTCTATCCAGTCATTACTACCTTTCCCTATCCAAAAGCAGGGGAAACAAACTCTGCTGCTCGCGTTGGGGTTGTTGACTCAGCCGGGGGTGCAACTCGCTGGTTTCAAGTCCCCGGGGACTCTCGCAACAACTATCTACCGCGTATGGAATGGGCCGCCAACTCTGATGAAGTCATAATTCAACAACTAAATCGCCTGCAAAACACGGATGTGGTGATGCTTGGTGATGCGCGAACGGGTCAGGTACATCCCGTGTTAACTGAGAAAGACGACACTTGGGTTGACATTGCATGGGGTGATATCGATTGGGATAAAACCGGCCTGGGGCGTGGAGATGTTGAATGGGTCGAAGGTGGCAAGCGGTTTTTATGGGCCAGCGAACGAGATGGTTGGCGTCATCTCTACTCGATTTCACGCGACGGACGCGACGTCAAAGTCGTTACCCCCGGTGACTATGATGTGATAAGTGTCGAAAAGGTAGATACTCAGAATGGTTGGATATTCTTCATCGCATCTCCAACGAATGCTACTCAGCGATACCTGTATCGCGTGCGGCTCGACGGCACCGGTAAAGAAGAACGCCTGACTCCTGCAGCCAACGCCGGTACACACTCGTATATGATTTCGCCCCGTGGCGACATCGCAATCCACACTTACTCGAACTTCAATCGGGTTCCCGTAACTGATGTTGTCCGACTGCCACAGCATTCGGTGGTTCGTACACTAATCGACAACAAAGATACACAGGATCGGCTTGCGAAACTCAAACAGACGCCAACAGAGTTCTTTAAGGTCGGTGTCACGGATGGAGTGCAGTTGGACGGTTGGATGATTAAGCCGCCCAACTTCGATCCACAGAAAAAGTACCCCGTACTGTTTTATGTTTATGGTGAGCCATGGGGACAAACCGTTCTCGATAGCTGGGGTGGCCGAAACCGCATGTGGCATGGAATGCTCGCACAGATGGGATACATCGTTGTAAGCGTCGATAATCGAGGTACTCCAGCGCCTCGAGGACGTGCCTGGCGAAAAATTATCTATCGCAAAATGGGGATCGTAAACTCTTTGGACCAGGCGAATGCAGCTCGAGCGATTGCCAAATGGCAGTTTGTAGATCCGACTCGAATTGGAATCTGGGGCTGGAGCGGTGGTGGTTCGTCAACTTTAAACGCAATGTTTCGCTATCCGGAGGTTTACACATTTGGAATGTCTGTTGCTCCCGTACCGGATATTCACTACTACGACACCATCTATCAAGAACGGTACTGTGGTCTACCAGCGGATCATCCGGATGAATGGAAGCAAAGCTCGCCAATCACGTTTGCAGGCCAGTTGAAAGGCAATTTGTTGATCGTCCATGGAACAGGTGATGACAATGTTCACTATCAAGGAACAGAAGCTTTGATCAACGCTTTGATAGCAGCGAACAAACAGTTCTCTATGATGTCTTACCCGAACCGGTCACACGGAATTTACGAAGGTGCGGGAACGACACGACATCTATTCAATCTCTTGACGACCTATTTGCGGGAAAAAATGCCGGCCGGAGCTGCCGTAGCCGCGACGTCGTCCGCGCGTTAAATGTAGCGGTCCGAATCTAAGCAACTGCGAAGGTCTTCATCCGTCACGCGATAGCGATATACAGGTCATATGGACAACAAAACTCTCGCTACAATCCTCTTTCGGACTTTTGGGGTGACGTATTTGCTGTATGGTCTCCTCTATGCGCCTTACTTTCTGATTACCTGGTCTCAGCCCCCTCAAAAATTGCTCAAATGGCAGAAGCCAAAGGAATTTCGACAGCCAGCAGCATCTTTTTCTATTCCTGGCTATTGGTGAACACCAGAAAAATTATTTGATTGTAAAGTGGTCAGCTTCTCTGTTAGCCTAAGAGCGGTTGGTTGCGGCTTTTTCCAACCTTTTTGCCCTTCCTCTCTTTTGATTTTCAGCAGTACTTCCAGTTCCCGCATTCTCATCAAATTACCTAGGGATTTGCGATGAAACGGCTCCACGTCTCCGAACAAGGGTCGACTGAAACCAGTTTTGAATCAGGTATGCGCCGGCTTACCGAGACTAACCTGCTTGGCCTGGTATTCATTGATGCGGCCGGCTCTATACGTCAGGCTGACGAGAGTTTCCTGAATACGGTTGGCTATACCGAAAAAGACCTGCCGGAAACACTCTACGACTTATCGGTTCCGGAAGATCATCGACTTATAGAGGAAGCCTTTGAAAAGTTGATGGCTTTCGGAGCTTGTGCGCCCTTTGAGCACGAACTTGTTCGCAAGGATGGCACTCACGTTCCCGTCTTATGTGGGGCGGCGCTTCAGGAAGAAGCCATTATTTGTTTCATTGTAGATGTCAGCCAATCAAAGCAGGCTCGGGAGCGACTCAATCACCTGGCTTATCACGACGCGCTCACTGACCTTCCAAACCAGGCACTCTTCAAAGATCGTTTAAAGCAAGCTATTGCAATTTCTCGTCGGACCGAGCAAATGCAAGCGGTCTTGTTATTGAACCTGGATCGTTTCAAGACGATTAACGACTCGCTTGGATATAACGCAGGCGATCGTGTACTCCAGTCTGTAGCTAAACGTTTGACGTCATGCTTACGAGAGAGCGATACGGTATCGCGTTTTGGATCGGATGAGTTTGCTATTCTCCTGACACAGATTAGACCCACCGATGCGGCTAACACTGCGCGGGCAATCAAGGATGTACTGGACCAGGCCTTTGTTTTTGATGACGGTCAAGAGTTGTTCGTATCAAGCAGCATCGGAATTAGCCTATATCCTTACGACGGCCAGGACACTCCAACCTTATTGAAGAGCGCAGGTGCGGCACTCGATCGAGCCAAAGCGCAAGGCGGAAACAATTACCAGTTTTATACGGCAGGCGGCACTACCAGGGCTTTACGACAACTCGTGTTGGAGAATAGCATTAGACCGGGCCTCGACCGGGGCGAGTTCATAGTCCATTACCAGCCGCAGGTAAACACCTCCGACTTTCAGCTCGTAGGCATGGAAGCTCTGGTCCGCTGGCAACATCCCGCATTAGGGCTCCTTTATCCAACTGAGTTCATTAGCCTCGCTGAAGATAGTGGTCTAATAATCCCACTCGGCGACTGGGTTTTGCGAACAGCCTGCTTTCAAAACAAACTGTGGCAAGTAGCAGGTCTCAAACCGCAAGTTCTGTCCGTCAACTTTTCTGCGCGACAGTTTCAGTTGCCAACCTTCATCCAGACTGTTGCTGAAATATTGAAAGAGACCAACCTGGATCCGAAATGGCTCGAGCTGGAGTTAACAGAGAGTTCGATCATGAAAGATCCCGATCAGGCGATCGAAAAACTGCACGAGTTGAAATTGATGGGAATCAAAGTCGCAATCGACGATTTTGGCACCGGCTATTCATCACTCAACTATCTCAAGCGCTTTCCTATTGACACTTTGAAGATTGACAAATCATTCATCAGTGATGTCTGCAAAGATCCTCATGACACGGCAATTGTGCGAGCGATTGTTACGTTGGGCCACGCTCTCGATTTGACTGTGGTCGCGGAAGGCGTCGAAACGCGTGAACAACTCGAATACCTGAATGAGCTCGAATGTGATGTCGTCCAGGGCTTTCTATTCAGCAAGTCATTATCGGCAGATGATTTTGAGGATTTATTGCTGGAACAGCATCGTGTTACCACGAGTTCCGACTACGCCGTCGACCTTACCGACTATGCTGCACAAAATATTCCAATCACTACCCACTGACTTACCCGAGTAGGCTCGCCGCTGGTTGATCAACTAGCCATTTAAGCTCTCCATGCGTGGGCTGTATTGCCTGAGCCGGAAGTCTTTCAGGATCTGATTTACTCTTCAGCACCTCCTGCAGGATTTGAGCCTTGCTGCTGCCGCTCACGAGAAAGACGATACTAGCTCCATTGTTGAGAACAGGAAGAGTCAGCGTAATTCTGAAGGTATTTAGCTTTTCAACCCTTGGCGCGGCCACAAGCCGTTTGGTCTCGTGCAACACCGGTGACCCTGGAAAGATCGAGGCAGTGTGACCGTCCTCGCCCAGGCCGAGGATCACAAGATCAAAACGGGGCAGGCCATTGAAGAAAGTCCTCAAGGTTCCCTCATAGTTGATCGCCGCAGCTTCAGCATTGGGATTCTCCGAAATGATGCGATGAATGTTTGCTGCTTGCACGGGAACATGCGAAAGCATTGCTTCTCGTGTCATCCGGTAATTACTGTCTTTATCACCTGGCGGCACATGACGCTCATCCACCCAGAAGAAGTGAGTCGCTGACCACGGCAACTCGCTAAAGTAAGGTTTTGTGGGGTCGGCTAAAATTTCAAAGAGGCGTTTAGGGGTCGAGCCGCCTGAAACTGCTATGGTAAAGACCTTCCTGTCTCTGACTGATTGTTTGGCGGTATTAACAAGAAGCCTGGCAGCTGCTAGTGCCAGGCTCTCGGAATCTGATTCGATTTGTATTCTTGACTGCTGTGACACCTTGTTTCCTTGTCTACAAAAGATCTATTCGCAGCCGCTAACCGTTTCGATTAATTTGCGCCATTTGTGTCCATTGCGAGTCAGTAATTCGCCTGCTTGAACTGGACCATCCGTGCCGGAAGCGTAACGAGGAATCTCAGTTGGTTTTTCTTGTGCCCAGGCTTCTTCAATTGGAGTCATCAGACGCCACTGGGCTTCAACCTCGTCGCGACGGATGAACAAGGTTGCCTCACCCGTCATGACATCTAAAAGTAAGGTCTCGTATGCTTCGGGTGAGCGAGTCGTCCCAGACTGATAACAGAAATCCATATGTACGGTGTTGGTAATCATCTCAAACCCGGGTTGCTTCGCACCGAAGTTAACGGTGATTCCCTCGTTCGGCTGAATGCGCAAGGCGATGATGTTCGGTTCGATCTGTTCGTCCGGAGTTCTCGCAAAAAGTGCCTGTGGTGTCCGTTTTAGATGGACGGCAATTTCAGTGAGATTGCGCGTCAGATGTTTGCCCGTTCGCACATAGAACGGCACGCCTGCCCAGCGCCAGTTTGAGATAAAGAATTCAATTGCGACATAGGTTTCCGTCAAAGAATCATTAGCGACGCCATCTTCCTCTCTGTAGCCTTTCACATTTTCCCTGTCGATTGTTCCCGCCTCGTACTGGGCGCGCACGGTTCGTTCAGCTACCTCTTCTGGTTTTAGCCGCCGAATAGATCGAAGCACCTGGACCTTTTCCTCTCTGACTGAGTCAGCATCGAAGGCAACAGGAGGCTCCATTGCAGTTAAGGTCAATAGTTGAAGCAAGTGATTGGCTACCATGTCACGCAGTGCTCCGGCCTCTTCGTAATATCCGGCGCGGGAACCAATCCCAAGTTTTTCGGCCGCAGTTATCTCGACGTAGTCAACGTAATTTCGATTCCAAATAGGCTCAAACATCGTGTTGCCAAAACGAAAGACCAATATGTTCTGGACCGTATCCTTACCGAGGTAGTGATCGATTCGATACACCTGGTCTTCGGCAAATACTTCGCCAACTTCAGCATTGAGTTTCTTGGCTGTCTCCAGATCGCGACCAAATGGTTTTTCGATAACCAGCCTGGTCCAACCCTTGTCTTGTGATGAAAGGCCAGCCTTGCCTAGTTTTGCCACAATAGTTCCGAACAGCGATGGCGGTGTCGCAAGATAGAAGAGTCGATTCGAACTGCCACAACGTACTGACAAATCTTCGATATGGCCGGCGACATTACGATAGGTCGAATCATCGTCCAACTCGCCATTTACGTAGAAAAGTCTTTCGGCAAATTGTTGCCATTGAGCGTCTGGGAACTGGTTCTTCTTATCAGCGGCGCCTTCCTTCATCATCTGGCGGAAATCGTCATCATTCATGGCTGATCTGCCGACGCCGAGAATCTGAAATTTGGTCAGGCTCGCTTCACACATCAGGCGAAATAGCGCCGGCATCAATTTTCGCTTGGTGAGATCGCCAGTTGCCCCAAAAATTACAATTACGCATGGTTCAGCCTTGGGAAGGTTTATTGGTGCTAACTGCGCAACTTGTGGTTCTTCTAATAATGTTGACACTTGTTCTACCCTATCCTTGAAAGGTTTTGTTTATTTGTTGTCGGCGCCACGTTCGACGTGACCTCCGAATTGGAAGCGCAACGCTGAGAGAACTTTGTTGCCAAAGTCACCTTCACCCCTCGACGAGAACCGCTGGTATAGAGCGGCACTAAGTACGGGTGCAGGCACTCCTTCTTCGATTGCGGCCTGAATGGTCCAGCGCCCTTCACCCGAGTCTGAAACTCGACCGGAAAATTTTTCCAGTTGAGGTTGCTCGGCCAAGGCCACCGCAGTCAGGTCCAACAGCCATGAAGCCACAACGCTGCCACGCCGCCAGAGTTCGGTTATGTCAGCCAGGTTGAAGTCGTATTGGTAGTGATCTGGATTGCGTAATGGAGTCGTTTCGGCGTCTTTCGCATGGTCCAACTTTCCTATGTTTGCATGATGCAAAACATTGAGTCCTTCTGCGTATGCAGCCATCAATCCGTACTCGATACCGTTATGAATCATTTTCACGAAGTGACCAGCTCCTGATGGTCCACAATGAAGGTATCCCTGGTCGGCAGTACTGTTGTTATTTCTTCCGGGTGTGGCTGCCACACTCTCCTGGCCGGGCGCTAAAGTTTTAAAGATTGGATCCAGGTGCGCGACTATATCTTTTTCGCCGCCAATCATCTGGCAATAGCCGCGTTCGAGTCCCCAAACGCCGCCGCTGGTTCCTACATCGACGTAATGAATTCCTTTCTCGCGGAGTTCATTTGCTCGCCTGATGTCATCTATGTAATAAGAATTGCCACCGTCGATAAGAATGTCGTCCTTTTGTATTAGAGCGATAAGTTCATTTATGGAAGCATCAACAAAGGCTGCTGGAATCATCAGCCAGATAGGCCGAGGCGGTTGCAATTTCTTTATAAACTCAGGAAGAGAGGTCGCTCCGATAGCTCCTGCTCCCACAAGATCTTCAACCGCTTTGGTGTTTCTGTCGTAGACCACACACTGATGCCCACCTTTGATCAAACGCTTCACCATATTGGCTCCCATTCGACCGAGCCCTATCATGCCAATCTGCATTGGTATACTCCTTTGATATCGATTGACAGCATTCTAACCTTTTTGCTGCTTTTCCTCAGCGTCTCAGAAGTAGGGAACCTGAACATAGGGTGGTCAGTACAAAGAGGGGACAGAGCGTGGGTTTGTTTCTGATATTCTGACTTGGCACAAATGGAATCTACCGCCTCAGTTTCACTTGAGATAGATCAGTCAAAACGTTGGCAGATCCTTGGCTTGCTCGCGATTGCTGAGCTCCTGGCAATGTCACTTTGGTTCAGTGTTTCGGCAGTCGTGCCGGCATTGCGAGCTGAGTGGGGACTGGGAGAGTCGGCAGCGGGTTGGTTAACTGTTGCGGTGCAGCTCGGATTTGTATTTGGGACCCTCTTAAGTGCCATCCTGAATCTGGCTGACATCGTCAGCGCGCGTCACCTGGTAGCGATCACGGCATTTCTTGGGGCCCTCACTAATGCGTCGTTCGCCTTGTTTGCGCACGAAGCGGTGCTGGCGATCGTGTTGAGGTTTCTGACGGGAGTTTTTCTGGCAGGTGTCTATCCACCTGGAATGAAAGTTATGGCCAGTTGGTTCCGCCGTTCGCGAGGCCTGGCTCTTGGTGTGCTCGTGGGAGCATTGACTCTCGGAAAAGCGTCGCCTTATTTGATCAACGCGATAGGGAGTTCAAATTGGCGTTACAACGTGCTGGTAGTTTCAACACTCGCGGCCATCGGTGGATTGATTGTTCTGCTTTTTGTTAGTGATGGGCCATACGGTCTAACGCGAGCGCAATTCGATTGGCGTCAAGTACTGAAAATATTTCGTAATCGTCCTGTGTTGCTGGCGAACTTTGGATACTTCGGCCACATGTGGGAGCTCTATGCGATGTGGACCTGGATCCCCATCATGCTGCGTTCGAGTATGGCTTTGAGTCGTAAGAGCGCAGCGTGGGCAGAGCTCGGCTCGTTTTTGGTGATCGGTGCGGGTGCAGCTGGTGCTGTTTTGGCGGGTTTGATAGCAGATCGTGTGGGACGGACGATGGTCACCTCGTGGGCCATGATCATCAGTGGCACGTGTTGTTTGATAGTTGGGTTTCTTTATGGCGGCGATCCAATACTACTGCTGATCGTGGCAGGAATTTGGGGAGCTAGTGTGGTTGCCGACTCGGCCCAATTTTCGTCGTGCATCACCGAGGTGGGCGACCCGCAGTATATCGGAACAACATTGACGCTGCAGATGTGTATTGGGTTTATGTTAACGAGCGTTTCGATTGAGTTGATTCCGCGGATGGTAAATTTAGTTACCTGGCGTTATGCGTTTGCAATTCTTGCTATTGGACCAGCGCTCGGCGTCGTGTCAATGTTGCGATTGCGGCAATTACCTGAAGCTCTGAAAATTGCAAACGGACGCAGATGAGACTTAGTCAGTGGTCCGTTGTCCGTCGAAATTATCGTGCTTGCATAACAAGTAAGAGGCGACGACTACAGTACCGCGAGCGCAGCGACCGGATGTCACAGTCAATTTTCCGCCTGAGTCTCCAGATCACTTTGTTTGAGTGTGGCATCCGGTCGCTGCGCTCGCGGTACTGTACCTGAAAACTATTTGGAGTGGGGAGCAGCAGTTCTACACCGGGTCAATTAGCGGGAGCTCCGTTGTCGGCCGTTTCCCATGAGTTGTTTATTCTTGCCATTATGGGCGCCGTTTTGCTGCCGTTCGGACTGTGGGTATTCATCAAGGTTGAGGAGTGGGCTAAGCGAACAGGAAAGCTGAAGAGAACAGGATGATACGAAAAAAAGCCAGAGAAACAACTGAGGAACTCAAGAGCCGGACTCGCGATATTATCCGCAAGCTTAAGCGAACCTATCCAGATGCGAAGTGTTCGCTCAATCACAGTAACCCGTTCGAACTCTTGATCGCGACGATCTTATCGGCCCAATGCACCGACGAACGGGTTAACCTGGTTACAGCCGATCTCTTTCGTAAGTATCGCCAGCCGGCTGACTATTTGAAGGTGTCGCCCCACGAGCTTGAGAAAGACATACAGTCGACGGGATTCTTTAGAAACAAGACAAAGTCAATCCAGGGAACGGCGAAGGTTCTAACCGAGCAGTACTCGGGTGAAGTACCACACACCATGGACCAGTTACTGGAATTGCCGGGAGTGGCGCGAAAGACGGCAAATGTCGTTCTGGGAAACGCGTTCCACATTGCATCGGGTGTTGTGGTCGATACACATGTAACGCGACTGTCACACCGTTTGGGCCTTACTCAGGAAAAGACGGCAGAGAAGATAGAGCAGGCGCTGATTCCTATTGTGCCTAAGAAAGACTGGGTGATCTTTTCCCACTTGTTGATCTATCACGGACGCAACACTTGCAAGGCTAGAAATCCGAATTGCGCAGAGTGTGTATTGGAAAAGTTGTGCCCGTCGTCGTACTTGAAAACTGGCGTAATGCCGGGGCCGTAACGCTCATACGACTACCGAGTTGGCAGGACTCCTGGGATCGTAACGAACCACGATATTTCTGCCAGGCGCATATTCGTGAGCACGTTGTTGTTGGAGTTCACTGAGGAGTTGTGAAGACTCGTATTGAACGCCAGCCAGGGTGTAAGTGTAGGTGACTTGAAGGATGTGTCCTTCAGTGTCAGAGACTGCATCGATGATACGGCCGTCGGCCATCCGCCCGGTTTTAGATAGTCGGGCAATGCGGGCAGGTTCGTCTTCTTTTTTTTTGCGAAACCGATCTAGGAACGACATTATGTCGCTTAGGGTTGGAGTGCTCCCGCCGAGACCGACCGGCCCACACCACCTTTTGCGACGTTCTGAACTTTGGAGATCACGCCGTCGCGACTGACAAGGTCGTCTTCAGTGCCGAGTATTTTATCTTCGCCGGGTAGCAACAATTCGTAACTGCTGTAGGTTAAACCGCCGGATGTAGCGTCGTCGGTGGATGTGAGAGAAGCTTTTTGAATTATCGCTCCTCGTAGGCCTCGTGACCTTGGACCGCCGACCGAGGCGACCTCTGCGGTTGGCTGATAGCCTTCGGAGTTGGCTTCTCGGAGAGCAGCGGCAATTGAGCCGTCAGGATCAGGCAGAGTTGCTAGCTGGGGCATCCAGTCGGTCGGATCGGGTAAAGTCTTGTGTTTGAGTTTGTATTGAAAGAGAGCCCTGTCAATTACTCGACCGGTTACAAAGTTCTTAGCTTCGATTGCCATTTCTCGTTGTCGCAAACGAGCTGGAACGGTGATTCCCAGTAAGAAAGCGATCAAAAGCGCGACCATTGCTGAAGCAAAGAGGCCTCGTCGAGCATGTGTTACGCCGCAGAATCGCTCAGGTTGTAGCCGGATTGATTTGTAGAGCTTTCTTCCGAACCAAAGGATAATAAACAGGGCGGGTATTGAGACCCACTTTAACCGCCATGCAGCGGTCTCGCCGGCGGCGACCCAAGTCCAAAATCCAAAGGAGCCCGAGTACTTCTGGACCATGGCGCTCACCGTTTGCACAGCGAAGACGATGACGCTCAACGAACCGGCCACGACGAGAACAAGTGAGCGGCCGTAAGATGGTAATTCTCTTGATGGCCTGGGAAGTGGTTCACCAACAGCGCGTGCCCCGCACTGTTGGCAGCCGTCAATCAATTTTCCTTCAAACTTAAAACCGCAACACGGGCAAATCGTCAATTTGTTTATACCTCTACGGGAAGACCTTGAAATCGACCGGGCCTTAGATGCTCAAACTAGACCCTGGTTTGTGTACTAATCTTTGCTCGGTTCGCCTTTCTCCCTGGCCGCTGGACTGAGAATACGAACTCTTCTTGGCTGAGTTCTCTTTATTAGCCTGAATATTGAGCTCCCGCCACGTGTGATACATCCGGTGTGCAAAAGTCCAGTACGAGCCAATGGCGAGCACCCAAAGTACAGCCGGCATTCGGTTCGCAAAGAAGTTGGAAGAACCGGGATGGGTGCTTAATGCCCCAATAATGAACAAAACGACGCGTTCCGGGCGGCGGAGAAAGCCGACATCGCACTTAGGAATCAAGCTTTCCGCTCGAGCGCTGGCGTAGCTTACCATAACCGACCCCATTAAGCCTGCGCCAGCCAGAAAAACGTTCAGTGTCGAGTGGGATTCGATGTCCCGGGCATAAAAGACCATCAGGCCCACAAACACAACCATGTCGGAGAGCCGATCCAAAGAGGAGTCCAGAAAACCGCCAAATCTCGTGACCCGACCTGATAATCGAGCGACCTGACCATCAAGCATGTCGAACAGGTTAGCGACAATCAGGGCGATTCCAGCCGCAAAAAAACGACCGTACCCAAACAATAGGCCACAGCCGACATTCAGAGATACTCCGATGACGGTAAGAATGTTTGGATTAATGTGACCGAGAGCCAGCCAGCGGACAATGGCATCTATGATTCTTTGTGCTGCGCGGCCAATACTAGCCCCAAACATCTGTTAGGTTTTTCTCCTTGAGCCCATTATGCCCAAAAGTCAGTTCAGTTTACAGCCGAAATATAAGCGGCGAATGATAGGAGCCAGAAAGGGGGGATGTCAACGAATGACGAGCCGAAACCGGATTGGGTTAGAGAGTTGGATCCCAAATAGCACACTATCCCTCTTCCAATTCGTCGTGCAGGGTTTTCATCTTTCTGATTTCAAAGTTGCGAGCGCCGGCCGGTGTTCGAACCACCACTTCGTCACCTTCTTGTTTACCCATCAAGCTTCTGCCGACCGGTGAGGTGGTGGAAATCAATCCCTGGGCCGGATCACTCTCCTCTGGAGTCACCAGGCGATAAGTTACTTCCTCGTCCTTTTCAGCGTCGTAGAGTACTAAGGTTGAACCGTAAGACGCTTTGTCACGGGGGACTTTATTCGGATCGATCGAAGCTATCTCGCTGATTCGTTGACGAAGCTCGACAATTCGAGCTTTTACAACGTTCTGTCGGTCAAGGGCTGCTCTATATTCTGAGTTTTCACGCAAGTCGCCGAACTCAAGCGCACGCTTAATTTCCTTCGGAAGGTGAACACGAAGCTCGGATTCCAGCTCATCCAGTTCGCCCTGGAGCTTGTCCTTAATAACTTGTTGTGACAACGACCTTACTCTCTTTCTGCTTCAATTCTTACTTATGATAATTGGCTTCGTCCGGAGAGCCAAAAGATATTCCTGTATCTCGAGCTGTTCGGACCAATTGCCCGTTTGGGGGCACCGTTTTTATGTTTTTTATGGCTTCAGTCAGGGGTACCGAAACTACGTCGCCCGCTTGTAACGCCACCATGACTCCTCTTTCGCCTTGCGAAAGAGCGCGCACCGCACATGAACCGAAGTTTGTCGCCAGCATTCGATCGAAGGCGTTGGGACGGCCGCCTCGTTGAAGGTGACCCAGGACCACGCAGCGCGTCTCTCGTCCGGTAAGTTGTTCTAAATCTCTCTGGAGATGAACGCCAATCCCGCCAAGTCGCGGCGCATGATGAGCATCTCCGCGATCCTGATAGATCAACTCATGACCAATTTCCACGGCACCTTCGGCAACGACGATGATACTAAAATTTGACCCGGCAGTTTCGCGAGCTTTTATTTTTTCCGCCACTGCTTCACGAGAGAAGGGAATCTCGGGTATTAGTATGACATCCGCTCCGCCAGCAATGCCCGAATGCAGTGCAATCCAACCAGCATGCCGGCCCATAACTTCGAGGATCATCACTCGATCATGAGACTCGGCGGTCGTGTGCAACCGATCGAGTGCTTCAGTTGCAATATCCAGAGCGGTAACGAATCCAAAAGTCAGCTCCGTGCAAGCGAGGTCGTTGTCGATGGTTTTGGGAACGCCGCAGACGGGAATCCCGCGCTGGTCGAACTCCGCAGCTATTCCTAGAGTGCCCTCACCACCCAGCACCACCAGTGCATCGATGCCGAGTACCTTCATATTAGAAATGGCTTCCTGGTACACGCCTTCGACACTCATTGGAACGCCATCTTTCATTCGCTCCTCAAAGTTTCCGTGATTACGAGTACCGAGTACGGTTCCACCTCGCGGCAGTAGTCCACGCACATCTCCGGGGAGTAGAAGTCGAGTCTGCGTCGCACCGAGGAGTCCTTCGAAGCCATCCTCAATTCCGATGACCCGCATGCCGTGTTCGCAGGTCGCGGTTTTAACCACGGCCCGAATGACCGCATTTAGACCCGGAGCGTCGCCGCCGCCCGTAAGTATGCCGATGGTTCCAATCATTTTCGTGATCTGTTTCTGTTATCAGCTACGTTGGACCGAATACATCCAACGGCTCCAAAGAGTTTCCAGACAGTCTATAGCTTGATGGCTTCAACGTGAAATTGAAAATTGAGATATCGTGATAAGTCGAAAGTTTGGGTTGACCCTCTGAAAACGCTCGCGTAGCATAGCGACACTTCAAACATTTCAACTTGAAGGCATTCGCGAATTGGAAATAGACGACGACGCAAAAGAGATAGTCCGAGAAATCGGTACGGCAATCAACGAATCGGTAGAGAATTCAACCAAGGTTGCCGAGGCCATTGAGCGGCTGCGAGAAGCCGGCTACGAAATGGAATTGACGCTGAGACTGGAGATCGGCTTGCGCCCTCATGCCGGTGACGACGACGACGAAGAGTCCAAGGCGACCCTGGATCTGACTGACGAAGACATTCAGGTTTTGCAGAGGATGAAAATCCGGATCGATCCCGAGTTGTAATCGAAGAGACCAAAAAAATAAACCCTGCAACTCATCCGAGTCGCAGGGTTTCGTGTTTGTGAGACAGACCTGATTACTCGGGAACTTCTTCGCTCCCCGTCAACGTCTGTTGACGCAACGCCGCGGCTCCCAGTAAGCCACCCATGCCCATCGACTCAACCGCGCTGCTTGGCACTAACATCAAAGCGCCTTTCTCTTTCAGTCCTTCGTAAAGCATGTTCATCGCTCTCAGGTGTAGCGCCGTGGGATTGTCGCGGTAAGACCGAGCAGCGATCTCAAAAGAGTTAGCGATTTCAACCTCTGCCTGGCCCAGGATTATACGGGCCTGTTTCTCTCTCGCCGCCTGGGCTTCGCGAGACATTGCGTCCTGGAGAGCAGTGGGGATAATCACGTCTCGCATTTCGACAGACTGAACTGTTACTCCCCAGGGGTTCGAGCGTTCATCGATCAATTTTTGAAGCTCATCTTCAATTCGTTCACGGCCTCGCAGAAGATCTGTCAGGGAAGTTCTTCCGATGATATCGCGCAGGGCGGTTTGAGCGGCCCAACTAACCGCTTGCGGATAGTTTTGCACTTCCAATGCAGCCTTCTCTGGATCATAGACCATCCAGAACAACACTGCGTCGACGTTCACGGGTACAGTATCTGAGGTCAGGGTCTCTTCGGCTGCAAAGCTCGTTGTGATCACGCGCTGATCGATCCAGGCTGAGATGGTGTCGACGAAAGGGATCACAAAGAATAGACCTGGACCACGCAAGCCAACATAACGTCCCAGGCGAAGGACCACGGCTCGTTCCCATTGCCGCGCAATTTTTGGCGCCTGTGCAAACAATATTCCAAGCAAGACACCAGCGATCGCGCCGAATGGAGTAAAACTGTTGATGGTCAAAAGAACACCCAGAATTGCCGGAACCAAAAACGCTACTGCGGAGACGACATTAATTCGCGGGGCGTTAGTTGCAGGCAGGTTGTTTCTGGTTTGAATCAGGCTGTTCATGTTAGACATTTTTCCAAGTCTCCTTTTTGCGCCTCGTTTGCAGTTGATCAAGCAAATCATCCGGAGTGAAACCCATTGCCGAAGCTTCTTCGACGAACCGGTCGACTAGCTCTCGCAATTGTTTTTCATGATCCTCGCGGTCGTTTGCCTGAAACTGCCGTGCGCAGACGAACGTTCCTACTCCTCTTCGCGTTTCGAGAATCCCGGAGCGTTCCAATTCCGCATAGACTTTGGCGACGGTGTTTGCGTTTACTCGCAATTCGACCGCCAGTTGCCGGACAGTTGGAAGTTGCTCTCCCTGTCGGAGCCGTCCAGTAGTGATAGCAAACTGAATCGCGCGAGTCAGTTGCGCGTATAACGGCATGGGGTGCGAAGGGCTTAATGAGAAGATTTCGCTCATTGTTAGGTTGTACTACGACAATAGTACAAGCAGGGTTTCAAAAAAGATAGGGTCCCATTTTTCCTATGGGTCCTATTTTGTCCTATGGGTCCTGTCACCTTAGGTTCGAATAGGACTGATAGGACATATAAGACCTATAGGACCTATTTGGTCAAATTTAGCCCCTATGTTATCTTGTCTGGCTTTTAAACCTGCCAGTTTTGTTCGCCTTTTACAGGTAGAAAGAGGAGTTCATCGACAGTATGTCTACGCCTAACGGAAACATGACCGCCGAAGGACAACATGTCGGCAAAGTTGTTCAGATCATTGGACCTGTACTCGACGTCGAGTTCGAAGGTAAATACCTGCCACCGATTTATCAGGCCCTGAGAGTGGTTTCAGACGGTTTTGACGTGCCGACCCCGATTAACGTCATCGCTGAAGTGCAACAACACTTAGGTGAAGGACGGGTGCGTACCGTCTCGATGTTGCCAACTGACGGTATGGTGCGAGGTATGAAGGCTATCGATACCGGTGGCCCAATCACAATGCCCGTTGGCGAAGGAACCCTGGGACGTGTGCTCAATGTTATCGGTGAACCAGTAGATACACTCGGCGATGTGGCTCACACGGAGCGATATCCGATTCACCGCCACGCACCGACCTTCGAAGAGCAGTCGACCGAACTGCAGATGTTTGAGACTGGTATCAAGGTTATCGATTTGATTCAGCCCTTTCTTCGCGGTGGAAAGATTGGTCTATTCGGGGGTGCCGGCGTCGGCAAGACGGTAATCGTGATGGAGTTAATTAATAACATCGCGAAAGCGCGCTCGGGCTTCTCGGTTTTCGCGGGTGTAGGCGAGCGAACGCGTGAAGGAAACGACCTTTTAAGGGAAATGGTCGAATCTGAAGTTATTCAGTTTGGCGACACCTTCAACAAGCATTTCAGAGAGACCGGACAGTTCGATCTCTCCAAGGTCGACAAAAACGCTCTCGGCAAATCAAAGGTGGCGCTGATCTACGGACAGATGACTGAACCGCCAGGTGCGAGACTGAGAGTAGCGTTGTCAGGGCTAACGGTCGCCGAGTACTTCCGTGATCAAGGTCTCGATGTGTTGCTGTTCATCGATAACATCTTTCGCTTTACTCAGGCCGGCTCTGAAGTGTCGGCGTTGCTGGGCCGCATGCCGTCAGCGGTGGGATATCAACCGAACCTCGCAACTGAGATGGGTGAAATGCAGGAGCGCATCACTTCGACTAAAACCGGTTCGGTTACGTCGATTCAAGCTGTTTACGTACCCGCCGACGACTACACTGATCCTGCACCAGCAACAACATTCGCTCACCTTGACGCTGTAACAGCTTTGTCGCGTCAGATTGTGGAATTAGGAATTTATCCCGCAGTGGATCCATTGGCGTCATCGTCCAGAATCCTCGATCCCAGAATCCTTGGTGAAGAACACTACAACACTGCTCAGGACGTGAAGCGAGTCCTTCAGCGTTACAAGGATCTTCAGGACATCATTGCAATTCTCGGACTCGATGAACTGTCCGATGAAGACAAGTTGATCGTTTCGCGAGCAAGAAAAATCCAGAAGTTCTTCTCGCAGCCATTCCACGTGGCTGAACAGTTTACTGGTCTTGCAGGTAAGTACGTGAAGTTGGAAGATACGGTGCGCGGGTTCCGCGAGCTGGTAGACGGCAAGCACGACGATCTTCCCGAACAGGCTTTTTACATGGTGGGCACGATCGAAGAGGCCATCGAAAAAGCAAAGACCTTCGCTCAGTAACTCTTGAAAGCGGGCCGCGGGGGTTACGTGGCCCAACTTGTTTTTCTTATGGCCGACAAAATCCAACTCGAAGTTGTAACACCGGAGCGCCGGGTTCTCGCTGAGCCCGTTGAAATGGTCACCATACCTGGTCTTGGCGGTGAGCTTGGTATTCTTCCAGGTCACACGCCTCTTATCTCGCAGTTGAAGACCGGCGTACTAACCTATGTTGAAGACGGAAAAAGTTTTCAATTACACGTGTCGGGCGGATTTCTCGAGGTCAGAGACGACCACGTGTCGGTTTTGGCGGAGGTCGCTGAACGTCCAGAGGAAATCGACACGGCCCAGGCACGACAATCACGTGAACGCCTCGAGAAACAGCTTAGTAATTGGACTGGTTCTGAAGAGGATTTGGCAGTTGCGCAGGCTGAGCTCGAACGATCTACAGTGCGGTTACAGTTAGCTTCGCCGAAGGCGTAAACAGATTCAATCTGAGATGAGGCCAAGGCCGGATCGAAATGATCCGGCCTTTATTGCTTTGCGCATCTCATGAACAGCGGCTTCCAATCCCACGAAAATTGCTCTAGCCACGATGTTGTGTCCAATATTGAACTCTGTAATTTCCGATATTCCAGCCACGGCAACTACATTCCGATAGGTCAACCCGTGACCGGCGGCCACATGCAAACCGTATTGAGTTGCGAGCTCCGCAGCATCCCTTAATCTTCGTAACTCCTGGGCGGCATGAGCTGCACCTTCTCCGTGAATTGCACGAGCTCCCAGGGTTGCCTCGGCGTACGCTGCAGTACAAAGCTCAACCTGCTGAGCTCCTACATCATGGGCCACTTCAATCTGTTCAGGATCTGGATCGATAAAAAGGCTGGCAAGTATGTCACCCTGGCGTAGCTTTGAAACTGCGGCCCGAACGATTGCGATGTTGGCCCGCACATCAAGACCACCTTCGGTTGTTATCTCCTCTGGTTTTTCTGCTACAAGCGTGACAGCGTCCGGCCGGCTCTCAAGCGCCACTTTCAGCATCTCTTCAGTGGCCGCCATTTCCATGTTCAGGTAGGTTGAAACAGATTGGCGCAAGAGCGAGAGATCTTGATCCTGGATGTGACGGCGGTCGCCGCGCAGGTGGACCGTAATACCATCAGCGCCGGCTTGTTCACAGGCCATTGCCGCCGCAATTACACTCGGTTCAGGAGCGCGTCGGGCCTGTCGTACCGTGGCCACATGATCGATATTTACATTGAGCCGGATGGTCATGTCAGTAAGTATAAGCGCAATTACACCGAACCAGGAGCGCAGTGACTGCAAGGTCTTCGAGTGTCAATTGGTAATTGAGAACTGTAAGGGTCAGTTATCAGCTTCTTCGGCTCTCGCTCACAGCTTTGAGAGCATTATCATAAACGCCCCGCCGAGCTTGTTGCCTGATCAGTCCAACCTCACTCAACATCTTCAAGCTATCGCTGGCCAGGTTTACCTTGCTTCCCTCATTGTGGTCCCAACGAACTGGAATTTCTTTCAATTTGAGTCCCGCCTTATAAGCGAGGTAAAGCAACTCAACATCAAAGCCAAATCGATCAATGGTCGCCGCCTCAATCAGTGGCCGGCAAACACTCATGCGAAACGCTTTGAAGCCGCATTGAGTATCCCAAAAGGGAAGTCCGGTTGCGAGCCTTACTGCAAGATTAAAGACTCGGCCGCCTTGCTCCCTTCGCCAGGACTGGCGCACACCAATCAGTTCACGATCGAGTGCCCGAGATCCGAAGGCTACGTCGCAAACTCCAGTCTCGATCGGCTCGATTAGTTTTGGTGCTTCGCTTATAGGAGTTGAAAGGTCTGCGTCTGAGAAAAGTGCGATCTCACCGCGCGCAGCGAGTAGGCCAAGTCGGACAGCTCGACCTTTTCCAAGATTTGATTTGTAGCTGATCAAAGATGTGCGAAGCCGTTCGCCTTCGTCCAAACGCTGGCGAGCAATTTGAGCGGTTTTATCCGATGAACCATCGTCAACAACTATTAGTTCGGCATCGGGAAAATTGTCGCTCAGATAGCTGACGATTGCCCTCAGGCTGTTTCCAAGTCTATCGGCTTCGTTATAAGCGGGAACGACGATTGAGAGCGACGTGGGCATCTTTGATTCTCATTTCGCAATATATCATAGTCAAAAACTCGTCGCGGCCGTGTCGGAAGCGGGCGGGTGCCTGTGTTATATTTCAGCTATGGAAGTAGCACGTGAATTGGAATCCTCAAAGCCGCAATTCGAGGGCATTGGCCTCAGTAAAAAATTTGTTGTCATCGCCGCAGTCGTAGTGGTTTTGGCTGCAGTTTTCGGCGGGACAATCGGAAGCGCTCGAAAGTTCAGCGGGCTAAACGCAACCGGGAAAACCAACCCCTATCGCGTCGTTGATGACATTGAGAAGGATTACAACGAAGCCATCTCAACTATCACCTCGAACTACTCCGGTGAGATTGATCACGAAAAAGCAACTCAGGCTGCCATACAGGGGATGCTTTCGACCCTGGATCCCCACTCGGCTTATTTCCCATACAATGAGTTTAAAAAGCTGAAGGAAGACCAGGACTCACGCTTTTTTGGCATTGGCGTCACCATTGTCCAACACCATGACGGTGTCTACATCCAGTCGACTGTAGAGGGCACGCCGGCGGCCCGAATGGGTTTGAAGTATGGTGACCGTATCCTGGAAGTTGATGGTAAGGATGCGCGCCAGTGGACCAGCGATCAGGTGTCGAAAAACGTTCGAGGAGGGATCGGCGAGCCGGTCTCGATCAAGGTCGAGCGTGCGGGGTCCGAAGCTCCGCAGTATTTTACCCTCGTACGAGACGCCGTTCCCCTGTTGACGATCCGCAACGCCTACATGATCAGGCCAGGCACTGGCTACATCGGATTGACCGGTGGTTTCCAACGCTCAAGCGATGACGAACTACACAACTCCATGAAGAAGTTGGGAGAGCAGGGCATGCGCCAACTTATCCTGGATCTTCGCGGTAATCCGGGAGGCCTGTTAGACCAGGCCATTGATGTGGCCAGCGAGTTTTTGCCTCGCGGCAAAGTCATAGTTTCTGTGAAAGGAAGGACCGAATATAACGAGCCTGTAATCTACAAGTCCACAGGAGCGGAACCGTCCGACGTGCCGCTGGTCGTCCTGATCAATCGGAATAGTGCTTCAGCGTCGGAGATTGTAGCCGGAGCCATCCAGGATCACGGGCGTGGACTGATCGTTGGTGAGACGAGTTTTGGAAAAGGTCTCGTCCAAAGGATCTTTCAATTGCCATACAATACCGGTCTGACTTTGACGACGGCTCGCTATTACACACCGTACGGTCGATCTCTTCAACGAGATTACTCAAACGGATCACTCTACGATTATTACACGCGTCATGACCCTTCCGAGATGGCGTTGCCTAACCAGGGAAATCGCAATTTGGAGTTGCCTCTCGCGTTAGCTTCACCAACTCCTCATCCGCATACTGGTCCAGCGGTTACCACTGCTGCCGGTCGTGTTTTTTATGGCGGTGGCGGCATTACTCCAGATATCGAGGTCAAGGAGGCAGGTGGCACGCCAAACCGAGGTCACATTGCGGAAGCAGCATTCTATTTCACCCGTAATCTTGCAGCCGGGATCGTCCCGGGATTCGAATCCTATAAAGTAGACAAGGTCCAATACGGTAAGAGTGCTCGGTCTACTGATTTCCCGGTTAACGATCGACTGCTCGATGCATTCAGGAATTTTGTTCGGACTCAACCGGATTTTCAACTCACGCCCGCCCAGATGGATGAAGATCTGGATTTCGTCAAAATGCGCTTGCGGCTAGAGATCGCAACCGCCGCGTTTTCCAACGACGCTGGCGCCCGAGTCTTGCTCGATGGAGATACTCAAGTTCTCAGGGCGCTCGATGCTTTGCCTGATGCCAAACGGCTTGCTGAAAGCGCCGGCAGCAGCGTGTTGCAAGGTTGATCTTTGGTCTTTCATCTTAGGTCTTTGATCCGAGTACAAGCTCGAAGCCCAAAGCTCCAAGTTCCAAGACCAGGCTCAGAGCTCAAAGGTCAAAGCTCCACGACCAAACGCCAAACACCAGCCTAACTCTCAGTTGCATTCGGTCGATCAGTTATTTATAGTCCCCAGCAAGCAGCGATCACATCGCTCAGGTTCTGTTACACCGTTCTAAAATTTTCCAAGGCAATAGTTCTACCTTTGTGTAGTTAGCATTCTTCTGTTGAAAGGACACTTTCGATGAAAGACAGGCCGCGCTCCGTGTATCTTCTCGGAGTACTTGTAATAATAGTTTCTGCAATTGCTCTCGCAACGATTACTGTTTATTCTCAAAATCAAACTACAGCACCGGGCCCGCAACGGGCCACCCCGTCTCCAACTCCAAGCCCGAGTCCAACTCCAACACCGGTTAACTGGTCCACCGATCCAATGCTCAAGCGCTTTGTCTTTCGCAGTATTGGACCAGCCAGCATGGGAGGCCGGGTGGACGACATCGCCGGAGTCGAATCAAACCCTTATACCGTTTACATAGGGTTCGCTACGGGTGGCGTCTGGAAGTCGACCAACAACGGAACGACTTTCCAACCAATCTTTGATACCTATTCCACTGCTTCGATCGGCGATATTGCGATTGCACCTTCTGATCCAAAAGTTGTTTGGGTCGGGACCGGCGAAGCCAATAACCGGCAAAGCTCAAGTTTTGGCGATGGCATTTACAAGTCAACAGACGCCGGTAAATCATTTACAAAAATGGGGCTCGAGAATACCCAGACCATCGCCCGGATAGTTATCGACCCTAAAGACGCGAACATTGTTTATGTGGCTGTGCTCGGCCATCTTTTTGGTCCAAACAAAGAACGCGGGGTTTATAAAACGACCGATGGCGGAAAGACCTGGGCAAACGTCAAGTTTATCGACGAGGACACCGGATTTACCGACCTCGCAATGGATGCAGCTGACCCGAAGACTTTGTATGCGGCTTCATACCAACGCCGGCGAACATCGTTTGGATTTAATGGTGGTGGTCCAGGTTCTGGTATCTGGAAAACCGTTGATGCCGGTAAGACCTGGAAGAAGCTCGATGGAGGCGGCTTACCTGAAGGTTTGTTAGGTCGCATTGGCCTGGACGTTTCACGGTCAAATCCCAATGTTCTTTATGCCCAAATGGAAGTGGGCGCCAGCGTTGGTACGGGTGGTGAGGAGCAAACTTTTGGCGGCCAGGCGGCTCCGAGTCCGAGTCCATCTCCTTCTCCCTCCGCTTCACCGTCTTCGAGTCCGAGTGCATCTCCAACACCGGCGCCGCCGGATCCAAAGAAGTCTGGAGTCTGGAGGTCTGATGACAAAGGGAAAACGTGGCGCGTTGTCAGTAACGAAAACAACCGTCCGATGTATTACAGTCAGATTCGGGTCGATCCTAAGAACCCCGAGATTGTTTACGTAGGTGGTCTCAACTTCAGCAAGTCGACGGACGGTGGCAAGACCTTTAAATCTTTACAATCAGGTATCGCTC
>DASROI010000380.1:0-6547 GCA_035646955.1 Pyrinomonadaceae bacterium | reverse complement strand
GCGTTCTTCGGATCCTTAGTCACCGAAGTTTTCTCGAGAGCTTTGGCGGAAAACGTAGCTGCTCTTTCTTTGTCTTGCACATGGTCCTTCGTTACCACGAGATCGGCTCCGTTTGGACCAACGATCGCCAGGAGTTCCGACACATCGAACTTCGCTGCCGCTTGAATTAAAGCATCGGCCGCTGCTTGCGACGTGGGGAAGGTTTTCTGTTTGACTGGTCCTGGCGCCGTGGCGTTCGCCTTGGCTTGAGCGAATATGTCGCCGGCGATTCCCAAAGCTCCAAAGAAAGTGAGCGCGATTAAGAAACTCTTCGACACTAATGAATTGTTAGGTTGTGCTTTCATTTCCTCGTCCTCGAAATAGTTCGTTGGTTAACGTCTACGACCCCCGCCACCTCGTCCGCCACCACCTCCACCGCCTCGGCTGAAGCCGCCGCCGCCTCCTCCACGACTTCCGCCGCCCATACTGGAAGCACCTCGCGAGCTACTGGTCCTTGCAGAGCCACCACCGAAGCCACCGCCGCCAAAAGATCCACTACCTCGTTGACCGCCGCCGTCTCTCGAGACGTCTCGACTACCAATTCGATCGCCACCACCACCGCCAAAACCGTCCGAGCGATTACCCGCGGCGCGATCCATATTGGCGACTCGATCACTTGCACTCCCGCGATTACCCGCGGCTCGATCGCTCACACCGGCACGATTTCCGGCGCCGCCACGATCCCCGATATTGCCAGCCCGATCACTCACGCCTGCTCGATTTCCAGCGCCACCTGTGCGGTCACCCAAGCTTCCTCGATTTGCGTCGCGAGTACTCGGAAGATTTCCGCCTTGCCGACCAATGTCCCGCTGCGCAGCTCTTTGCCGGTTCTGTAGCGAATCACCACGCGCAGCGCCACCATACTGATTTGCGATGTCCCTGTTTGCATAAGGCGCTCCACCGCGATGTTGTGGATTGTGCTGCCATTTGTTACCACCTTGAATGTTATTCCGGTTACCGCCTTGAATGTTATTCACGCGATTACCACCGGAGATATTCGTATTGCGATTGAAATTGTTGTTGACGTTGATATTGACGTCATTGTGTCCCCAACCGGTATTCCAGCCCCAACCTCCACCACCCCATGCCGCTCCGATCGCAACTCCGACCCCGAATGAGATCGCGCTTGCCGCAATCACAGCGCCCGTTGACGGCGGGTAGTAAATCGGCGGGTACGGATAAACGGGCGCACCGTAAACAACCGTGGGATTATAGGATGGCACATAGACCACCTGTGGATCTGTCTGCTGTACCACGATGACCGTCTTGTTCTCAACGGTTTCGGTCTCAACCCTCATCTGCTGATTTGACTTTAACGCACCGGCACTCTGCGCTTTTTGGCGCATGCGTTGCACGGCGTCCATTACATCACTTTGTTGCCCGAGAAATGCGTTGCCCAGATCGGTGGCCCATTGAATGTCGTCCGCCAGTCGCTTCACCACGTCGGGCAGCGCCGCCATAGCCTCAACACTCGGATCCCAGGGTTGCTTCGATACGGCCTCAGTCAGTTTGCTGTCTTTTAGATTTTTGTTTTTATCCAGCCATTGCTGAAGCTGAATGATCTCGAGCGGATAAGTTGAAGCCACGAGGGTCTGCGTCAATAGCGGATCTGGGTACAGAGCTATCGGCGCTACCAGAGAGTCCAACTGATCATTCGGAATCTTTGGCGCTGACACTTCCTGAGCCGGCGTTGAAGTCGCTTGCGGATCCCGTCCTGACTGTGCAAAGACTGTAAGGTCGCTGAAGACTAGCGACGTTATGAATAAAAGCGCGACGAAGCTTCTTCCGTATTGAGTAATCGCAAGTGAGTTGTGGAGTTCTGTCTTCATTTCTTTTCCTTCAAGCATTTGTTTTCCTATCTCCGACGACCACCACCGCCTCGCATGCCACCGCCTCTCATTCCGCCACCAGCTCCACGAGTGAAGCCACCCCCGCCACGATTGAATCCGCCTCCACCCATGCTCGAGGCACCTCGCATGCTACTGGCTCTCGCAGAGCCACCTCCGAAGGATCCGCTTCCCCAGGATCCAGTATTTCTTGCACTTGGCCCTCGCGAAATATCTCGAGTGCCAATGCGTTCTCCACCCAAGTTCCCGCGGCTGCCTCCAATGCTGCTCAGATCCCGAGATCCAATGCCGAAACTGCTGCGGTCCAAAGTACCGGCTCGTGGTTGACCCGGACTCTGTCGCATGTTTGCACGATTTGAGATGGAATCACCGCGACGCGCACCGTTGTAGCGATTCGCAATTGACCTATTTGCGTAGGGTGCACCACCGCGATGTTGTGGGTTGTGTCTCCAGGTTCGATCATTTGTATTGATCCTGTTCCCGGATCGATTGATATTGTTTCTGTTGTAGTGGCTTACGAAGTTGTTGTTGTGGTTGATGTTGATATTGTTGCTGCCCCAACCACAGCCCCATCCCCAACCACCACCCCAACCAATTCCAATCGCGATGCCCGACCCGTACCAGATCGCCGCACCACCGTAATAGCCTCCGTAAAAAGTTGGATATGGATAAGGCCAAGCTCCCCAAACAAACATTGGGTCATAAGAAGGCACATAGACCACTTCCGGACTGGCCTGCTCAATCACCACGTAGCTCTTAGTTTCGACTTGCTTTGTTTCGACCTTGACCTGCTCATTCGATTGCAACTTGCCAGCTTCTTTCGCTTTCGCACGCATGCGCTGCACTGCGTCCATCACGTCAGATTGTTGGGCCAGGAAGGCGTTTCCGAGGTCTGTGGTCCAATTGATATTCTCCGCAAGTCGCTTAACGACTCCAGGCAAAACGGCCATCGCCTGGACACTCGGATCCCAGTCCTCTTTT
This sequence comes from Pyrinomonadaceae bacterium, assembly GCA_035646955.1. Classification (GTDB taxonomy): domain Bacteria; phylum Acidobacteriota; class Blastocatellia; order Pyrinomonadales; family Pyrinomonadaceae; genus PSRF01. The sequence continues at coordinate 3,680 of DASROI010000380.1, read as the reverse complement.
TGAACTGCTTCCGTCACGGCTTTTTCACTTAGGAAACCGGCAGTCTTGTCCAGATACTGCTGGAGCTGGATGAGCTCGAGCGGGTAAGTCGAGGCTACTAATACCTGGCTGAGTAACGGATCGGGATAGAGCGCAATTGGGGAAACCAGGGCGTCTAACTGTTCAGTAGGGATCTTTGGCGCATCCTGCGCTTCCTGTACTGGAGTGGAAGCCGGCGCTGGTTCCTGAGCAAATGCACTCACGTTGCAAAATACAACAAGCGCGGCCAGGACGGAGGCGCTTAGGATTCGCGCCGGACGCTGCTTAAGTAATGACCGAAACAGTTTCGTGTTCATCGTAATTGCCGGATTCACATCGCGGGTTAAAGAGAACTATTTCAACAAGACCCGTTTGTAGGGTGGTGACTATAGGCAGGTCGCGAGTGAAGTGCGTGAAGATGAGGTGAATTTTTGGTAAATCTGTGGGATTAGAGCATCCCACAGATTGCACCGATTACGCAGATTCAGATCCAAATGCAAGGTAATAGAGAATAGTTAAGGCTTGGTTCAGCCATCTCGTTCTCCCAAGCTTCAGCTTGGGGTTAAGAGACAACAGTTAGACACGAACTCTCGGTGACTCTGTGGTTGGTGAGAACGACGACCCAGGAATTCCACCACGGAGTCACGGAGAGCACTGAAATCGCAGAGAGAGAGAGAGAGAGAACAAAAATACGAAGGGTAAATGCCTAAATCCAACATGTCGGTTAGTTGTTAGTTATCTTGCGGCCCAGCAACCATCAGTGAACACCGCCTGCCGCTTTTGCCTGGCGGTGGTTCCCTGAACGCTTGAATAAGGTAGTTGAGCTTATTAGGTGCCCATGATCCTGGTCCAATAGAGCGGACCCGTCAGCAAGACTTTTGAGCACTACTCTTGATTGAGTTTTATTGCCCAGTCGACGCCGAACATCGGAGAGTTGCTTAATCACTTCCCGCTCAGTCTCACGACGACTATCCAACGGGAGCTTGTTGACGTTTTCAAGCGCGCTTTCCAAAATCGCAATTGCCTCACGGTAAGCGCATCGTTGCGCGGCGTTCTCAGCAGCCTGCTGGAGATATTGCACGGCGCGAGCATAGTCGCGTCCTTCTTGAAAATGGCGCGCAAGTTCAGAGGCCAGGGCGGCCTGGTCTTTATTGCACAACTGTTCGAGTGTTTGGCCGATACGTAGATGGATTCGCACTTTAATAGCTTGACTGCAATTGCGGTAAAGGACCTCTCGATAAAGAGAGTGAGTGAACTGATAAACCGCAGAAACTGTACCGTTCGGTAACTCCACCAGCCCCACCGTGCGAAGCAGTAACTGTCTCCGTGCCAATCCGTCACAGCAGTCCTCAACAGCAGCTTGGTCCAATACGCCTCCGGCGACAGCAAAGGCCGGGAATTCGGAACCTACGACACTCGCCACATCGAGGCAGGAGCGTTCTTCAGCAGTAAGCTGCTCGAATTGAGCCTCGATGATTTGTTGCAAACTCTTAGGTACAGAAGAATTGACTTGTTCGAGAGTAGCGTTCAATTGCCAGGTGTGGGTTTCGACCTCCTCGCCGAGCAAACTGTGTCGTAACAGATCATCCGCCAACGTGACTACAAACAAGGGATTACCTTCAGTTCTGTGATAGATGAGCGAGGAGAGATTGGCCGGAAACGAATGACCGGGAAAGCGTGATTCCAGATATTCGGTCACCGCAGCCTCGCCCCATAACTCAAGCGGAAGTTCCTGACAGCGATTATGTATGTGCAGTTCGTGCTTTAACTGTTTAAGCGGGTGTTGAGCAAGAATGATTTCAACCGGACGGTAGGTTGCTAATAACATCAAGCGGGCTGGTTCAATTCGTCTAGCCAACGCGGAGATCAGATCGACCGTGGAATAATCGGCCCAATGCAAGTCTTCGAGCACTAGCAAGAGTGGTGTCTCAGATGTGAGCGCTTCAAATACTTCGCAAAGCTCGCGAAGCATCCGGCCGCGCGTTGCACCAAGCATTTCGCGCTGTAACGTCGCTCGATGCGCACGCGTTACAAGACTTGGAAATTGTATGAGCCAGGTCGGCGCGTGCTTCGCCAGTAATTCGATAATGGTTTCGCCACCAACACCGCGGCACAACTGGGCCAGCGCTTCCAGTATTGGATAGTAGGGTTCCTGCTCGCGATAGCTCGCAACACACTGCCCAGAGGCGGTGCGGACCTGAGATAGCGCAGCAGTTCGAGATAAAAAGGCCTCGGTTAGCGCCGTCTTACCGATGCCCGCCTCGCCACTTATAAAGATTAGCTGCCGCTCGCCACTCTCAGCCTTTTCGTACCAGTTTTGTAGCTGACGCCACTCGTTTTCCCGGTCCACCAAATGAGGAGCTCGTATGTCGGAATCAAATGACTTATCAAATTCCTCTTCCGCGACCTGAGCAATAAAACGATAGCCACGGCCTTGCTGTGTTTCTATAAATAAGGGGTCTTGAGCATTGTCTCCGAGGGTCTGACGAAGTTTCCGGACATACGTCTTAAGGATCTCTTCCTGGACAAAGGTCTCGGGCCAGACCGCTTCCATCAACTCTTCTTTGGTAACAAGGTGACCTGCTTGTCCAATCAAATGATTTAAAACAGCAAAGGCTTTTCGCGTGAGGGCTAGCCGTTGACCGTCTCGCCAGAGACATTCGTCATTTGTATCTAGTCGAAAGGAGTGAAACTGTTTCATCTTTAGTTCTCGCTAAGTTCGGCGGATAGCCGAGACTAACCTGCTATCCTAAGCGGTTTGGAACTGGGGAGCCCCATTTAAACTTCTGAATGATCAATAAGTGATGCCCGAGCGAGCCGCCGTTATCGCCTCAATGCCGGCAACATACGAAAGGATTTTGAAATCAACACTCGCCGGCCGGCAAAGAATCCTTACGGCGCCCAGAAAGACTGCACAATCTTTCGAGCGTAGGTGCGCTTCCCAATCCTCCTCGGCTTCCCACTCCTCTACGAGGAGCACGGAATTAGTGTCTGACGAGTCCAAATAGAAGTGAGAACTGAGACACCCTTTTTCCTCCTTCAAAGGCGGCAGTAGGGTCGAGATAGTTTGCAGGAGTTCGGTCTTATTGCCGGAGGAAACTGTCATTCTAGTCGTAGTCACAATCATGATTGACTGACCTGTCTGGCGGTCCGGCCATGCGGCTCTCCGCGCCTTGCAAAAGCATGTTGGTGTCCAAGCGAATCGAATAGGATGATTTCTCAAGGTCACTACATTGCAACCGGTGTGCACATCGGGTGAGGCGCATTTCGGAGCTACAGTAACTGCCGTGTTTGCAGTCACTTCTAGCTAATTCTCACAGTATTTTAAAAGGAGGCAGGTCTCGCATTTTTCGCTGTATTCCGCGAATATGTGTTATGCCGTGATGGAGGTTGGAAGTATCCGTAAATCATCAAGGCCGCTCATCACGGTGCCACGAGCGCAGCGACCGTCGCGTCCTACTTTTATGTGCACTGTCGAATCGGTAATCTAGAAACAAACAATCGTGTTTTTCTGACGATGTTTTACGCGAGAACATCTTCAGAGGGCAGTAGGCTCTATCGGGCAGTGTGAGGCCCGGTCATCTATGAGTTTGTGATCTTAAGTACCGAAGCGCGGTAGCGTCGGGTGAGCTCTTGGGTAACCTCAAGCAGCTAAATAACAC
>DASROI010000379.1:0-2972 GCA_035646955.1 Pyrinomonadaceae bacterium | reverse complement strand
AGCCAGAAAAGAACATGGCCTCGGCTGCAGATAACCTCTATCTTGCTACGGTGGGATCATCAAATACGGGTGGGCCGGCGCAGATCGGCTTGAAAAAATTTTTCGACATGATGCCTAACATGAAAGCGAGCGACTTTGACTACATCATTTTTGACATGCCGGCGCTCGGCCAAACCAGTCCCACCTGGGGAATGGCTGCGTTCATGGACAAGCTTTTGCTGGTAGTTGAAGCGGAAAAGAATAACCGTGACCTGATAAAGCGCGGCTACGGGAAATTAGTCGAGGGGCGAGACAACGTGTCGGTAGTGGTTAACAAGACACGATCCTATGTTCCCAGATGGCTTGATGGTGGATCTTGAGCTAGAGGATTCTTTGCCGCAATTCCGCTCCGTCTCAACATTTACAGCTAGTCGCTCGACGGCCCCCCGGGGACTTAGCGACAGAAGATACTTCTAGGCTCCCTCCATTGGCTTACTCTTATTCGTATCAGTACTCTTGCTCCAGTATCGGTTCAAAGCACAGGACATGAGCTTGAGTATGATTAGAATTAGTAGGAAACACCAATCCCCCAGACATGGTCGTGTTACGCAATAGGATTTACTACGGACTAAAGCCTTTCGTACCTCAATCTCTTCGGGCGGCGATTCGGCGTCGGCTGGCGATGCGACTGCGCAAGCGCATCGGTCACGTATGGCCCATCATGCCCGGCTCGGAGCACCCACCGCAAAACTGGCCAGGCTGGCCGGACCGCAAACGATTTGCGTTTGTTTTGACCCACGATGTAGAGACCAGCGTAGGCTTGGAGAAGTGCCGGTCCCTGATGCGGTTGGAGATGGAGCTTGGATTTCGTTCATGTTTTAACTTTGTTCCGGAAGGCGACTACCGCGTTCCGGCCGAGCTACGAGAGGAGCTTACTGCCTGCGGATTCGAAGTTGGCATACACGACCTCAAACATGACGGCCATCTTTTTGCCTCTCATCGAGGCTTTAAACGGCGCGCTAGAAGAATCAACGGCTATGCCCGTGAATGGGGAGCATCGGGATTCAGATCGGGTTTCATGCTAGGTAAACTTGATTGGTTGCACGACCTGGATGTGGAGTACGATGCCTCCACTTTCGACACCGATCCGTTCGAGCCGCAGCCAGACGGACGCCACACGATCTTTCCATTCTGGGTGCCGCGTGCCAATGACCATTGCGTCGCGCATCAAGAGCCAAGAGGCAACTCTTCTGAAAGCGGTTACGTTGAACTTCCCTATACCCTGCCGCAAGATTCAACACTTTTTCTATTGTTGTGTGAGACAACGACAGAGATCTGGCGCCGCAAGCTCGACTGGATCGCAGCACACGGTGGAATGGCTTTAATCGACACGCACCCAGACTATATGGCCTTGGACGGGTTCAGCCCTAAAACCGGCGAGTATCCGATTCGGTTTTACAAGGAGCTCTTGCACTATATTCGCTCAAGGTACGCCGGCGAGTATTGGCCTGCTCTGCCTCGGGAAGTAGCTGCTTATCTTCTGAAGAGCAGGACGCGAACGCAGAAGTAGGCAAGCGATTGAATTCGAAGGTCGCATAGCGCTGGCAGAGATTGTTGCATATGGAGATCACAGTTTTCGGCATGGGATATGTCGGCTGCGTCACGGCCGCCTGCCTGGCCGACATGGGCCATAAGGTGACCGGTGTCGATCTACAACAAGTAAAAGTCGCCTTAATTACGACCGGAAGAAGCCCGGTAATCGAACCAGGATTGGGTGAGTTGATGTCGAGCGGGGTTCAGGCGGGACGCTTGGAGGCGATCCAGTGCGTACAACGGTTAGGAGACCTGTCGTTGATATGTGTTGGGACACCCGGACATGACAACGGAAGCTTGGATCTTACACAGGTGGAAAGAGTTGTCACCCAGATCGGCGAATTACTACGAGAGAAAAACAGCTTTCACGTCGTCGTTGTTCGAAGCACCGTATTACCTGGGACGCTGGACAATGTGGTGCGGCCACTACTGGAACAAACGTCGGGTAAAAAGGAGGGAAACGACTTTGGTATTTGCATGAATCCCGAGTTTATGCGCGAAAGCACGGCAATCCACGATTTCTATCATCCTCCGTTTACGGTCATCGGAACGCGCAGCGACCGCGCCGCTGAAACAGTGGCGGCTATTTATTCGAGCGTGACAGCCCCTGTGGAACGGACGTCGATCTTGATAGCTGAGTTGATCAAGTACGCATCCAACGCATTTCACGCCATTAAAGTGTGCTTCGCGAATGAGATTGGAAATCTGAGTGAACGAATGGGCATCGACAGCCATCAGGTGATGGAGATCTTTTGCAAGGACACCAAATTGAACATCTCTCCCTCCTACCTTAAACCTGGGTTCGCTTTCGGCGGCTCGTGTTTACCCAAGGACCTTCGCGCCATCCTGTACAAGTCCAAACAATTGGATTTGGAGTTGCCGATGCTCAGCGCCGTGCTTGGGACGAATCGCCAGCAAGTCGAACGGGCGGTCGATCTAATTCGGAAAGCGGGAAAGAATCGTGTTGGAGTTTTGGGGCTTAGTTTTAAAGCCGGAACCGACGATCTTCGTGAAAGTCCGATCGTCGTATTGATCGAGACGCTTATAGGTAAGGGACATAAATTGGCGATCTACGATGAAGAGGTTGCCTTAGCGAGACTCATCGGAGCAAACAAAACCTACATCGAACAGGCGATTCCTCACATCGCATCTTTGATGGTTCGTTCGCCAGAGGAGGCGATCGAAACCAGTGACGTCGTCGTGGTCGGGAAAAATAATCCTACGATTCAACAAGCAGTCGCCAGCCATAGCGATTGCAAGTTGATTATTGATCTAGTTCGATTGCCCCGTGAAGCTATCGGCGCTTCGCCAAACTACAAGGGTATCTGTTGGTAAGTCATAAGGCGCTGGGTCATGACTCGATCTGCGGGGCGAATTCTGATGCTGGTCGAGAACTATTT
>DASROI010000378.1:0-2778 GCA_035646955.1 Pyrinomonadaceae bacterium | reverse complement strand
ACATATTATCAAGTAGGTACAACACGAGGCTCACCCGACGCTACCGCACTTCGGTACTGACCTTGGCCTCGCAACTTGATCGTTGGTTGCGGCCCAAGCCGCGCTGAGTAATCTTAATGGCCTCCGTGCCTCGATGGTAAGGAAAGTCTCAGGGGTAACCATCGCCATCGAGGCACAGAGATCTCGGAGACAGCACACAGAAAACTTAAATTAAGACACTCTCAGCCGGACCAGCGAACTAATGCTCAAGTTGATTATGCTTAACCAGCTCGTTCTGATTTTTCCCGAACTCCTAATTCGTTTCAACTCGGTCTTACAAAAGGAGTATACGTTTGGAAAGTTAACTGTATCTCTCTCTGGCCTTATCATTGGTTCCCTCGTCATCGTGGTAAGCGTAGCGCTCTCACGTTTTGTAAGCACGCTGATACAACGTCGAATCTCAACGAAACGTCACATTGACCCCGGCCTGCGTTACACCATCTCCCGTTTGATTAAGTACCTGATTCTTGTGTTGGGTATTTTAGTGGCGTTAAAACAGGCGTTGGGCGCCGATCTTACATCGATCGCGGTCGTCTTCACGGCCCTTTCGGTCGGCATTGGTTTTGGTTTGCAGTATCTGGCTGCTGACATAGCGGCCGGGTTTATTCTTCTTTTTGAGAGACCGATTAGAGTTGGCGATCGGATTACGATCGAAAGTGATGAAGGCGATGTTCAAAGTATCAACCTGCGGACCACCGTTGTTATGACCAACGACCGCATTGCCATCATCGTGCCGAACTCAAAATTGGTCAGCCAGCGTGTAGTCAACTGGTCCTACGGTGATCCTCGAGCCAGAGTGTCAATTCCCGTTGGGGTCGCGTACAACTCAGACATCGGGCTGGTGACGAATACTTTGGTGGAAGCGGCCAAAGGAGTGCAATACGTACTGGAGGATCCGGCTCCAACTGCACAATTTTTGAAGTTTGGTGATTCGTCTCTCGACTTCAGATTATTGGTTTGGACGGGTGAACCACGCCGTCATGTTCAAATTCGTAGCGACATCAATTACCGTATCGCAAATCTCTTTCGCGAACGTGGGATCAAGATACCGTTTACGAGCCAGGAGTTTGTATTGAAGCCAACCGAGCAACTTGAGCGAAGCCTGCTTGGATCAGATGACGGACCAACCGCACATCGACCCGATTAGAAAAGGGCTGCCAATCATGACAGCCCTTTCGAAAAACATCTCTGAAAATCCCTTACCTGCGAGCAACTCCAATTTTCCTCTGTACAAGACGCTCAACTTCTAGCGGTACACCGTCGGCTTTAGCCTCGCGAATAAACTCGCTATCGATCTTGAAGATTTTCATCTTCACTGCATCCTCGATCGTAAGGTTTGTGATTCCTTCATTGCGGACCTCAGTAATAAATTCCGGGGTCACTTTGAATATCCGCATTTTAACCAGACTTTCAAAAGGCTCTTTTTCAAAACCCATCTGGCTGACCTGGCGAGCGAATTCGGCGTCGACCTTGAAGATGCGAGCCTTCACCAAGTCTTCCATGCCCAGGTTCTGAAAACCGCTAGCCTTCATTTCACGCATAAAGTTGGAATCAACTTTGAAGATTGCGGCTTTGAAAAGGTCCTCAACCTCCAGTTTTCCGAAGTTGGCTGAGTTCAAATCGTCAGCGAGGGCGGTCGTCACATTCAAAGCGGTGGCTGCAAACAATCGGTCATCTAAATCCTGCTCACCACGACGATTTACTTCCTGTTCAAAGTCAAAGCCTCGAGCTTTCATTGCCGACACAAAAGAGGGGTTCGAAGTAAAGGTGAAGGTTCCTGATCCCTTTCCATCCTGGAAGGTTCCTTCGCAATCGATTCGACCGGCTTCACGCACAAGGCTGAACCTGACTGGACCGCTGCCTGACGCCTGTTCACGAGTTAAGCCTTCCAGTTCCGAGAAACTGTAGGTTTGGCCCATCTGATTTTGCTTGCCACGCTCGGTTCGGCGTTCAAGATTGAGATGAATTTTGTCTGGCTCATTCTTTTCGATTGAGGCCTTCCACTGTCCGCTGATGGTCGTTTGTGTTTGTGCCGGAGCTTTAATCGTTGCAAATATTGATATCGAAAGGGCAGCGATAAGGAGAAAGAACCATGATTTTCGTAACATCGGCGGATTCCTCGCATTCAAGATTGGGCTTCTGAAGATGAAACACCCGCACTCCCCTTTTTGTGGCAGGAATTTTGGAGTGCGCCAGTCCGGCGGCGCTTTGTTATAAAGGCACGTGTCGGCGTTTTGCCTGAGGACTTGTTGTTTTAAGAGGGAATCTCGACGTTTGTGGGGCTTGAAAAGCGGCGCCGGGCCGCCGCACTCCAAGGAATGGCGGAGGGGACAGGACTCGAACCTGCATAGCCTTTCGGCCGGCGGTTTTCAAGACCGCTGCACTACCATTATGCGACCCCTCCGCAAGATGGCGAACCAGAATATAGCTCAGACCGACGTTGGCGACCAAGTAGGGCCCCGCATGTCAGTAACTGCCGGATCATGATTGGGTGATCCGCTCACCAGAATCCCGCAGTTGGGAAGGGTGGCAGAGCGAACAGAATTGAGTTACTTCTACCTTTACTGAGACACCAAAGAGAAAAGTTAGAAGAGCGGGGGCGACGCTGCAACTGAGATTACGGTGTTGAGTGTGCGGTCCGCTCTGCCACCCTTCCCAACTGCGGGATCCTGGTAGTTTGTATGTGATACCCGTTCTTTCCACTTCCCAACTGCGGGATTCTGGTAGTTTGTATGTGAT
>DASROI010000377.1:0-5270 GCA_035646955.1 Pyrinomonadaceae bacterium | reverse complement strand
GACGTCAAACGCAGCGATGTTCGCGCCGTTGTCCAACTGGTACAACCGGTCGCCGTCGATCACGGGAGAAGAGAAGCCGCCCTGCCAGCCGTAAACCGTCCACTTGACCTGTTCCGGCGTGATGGCGCCTTTCGCAGTCGCGTCGACGGCTACCATCATGCCCATCTCGCTCGAGGCGAGGTTCTCCTCGCTGTGCGTGAGAATCGCGGTGGTACCTTTAACGACGACGCCGGTGTTGATTCCGCGTTTGCTGATCTCGTACTTCCAAACCGGTTCGCCGGTTTGTGCTTTGATGGCATGGACCACTCCATCACTTGCACCCTGAATTAACAGACGAGTGCCGTTGATGGTGACGATAATTGGAGGCGCGTAAGTCGTGTCATAGGGACGGCCGCCTGGCGCACTGACCCACATGGTCTCTCCGGTTTTCTTATCGAATGCCATGAACCGATGTGCTCCGCGACCGTGCTGTCCCCACATGAACGTAACGCCACTAACGATTACAAGATCGCCATCAACAATTGGCGAAACTGTCCTGCCGCCATGAGTGGTCAAGAGTCCAAAGTCTTCACCGAGCGATCGCTCCCAGATTACTTTCCCGTCGCGATTCAAACCGATCAGGTTTCCACCTACTCCGAAAACGTAGACATTGCCCGTTGTAGGATCACCGACCGGTGAGGCCCAACCGACTCGATGAGGCGGTACATCGCTCAGATAAACATTGAAGCGGTGCTCCCACAACAGCTTGCCTGTATCGGCGTTAAAGCACATGACACGCTCTTGCAAGTCCGCTCCTTTGCCGGCGGAGTTCTGAATATACACACGGTCGCCCATCACTATCGGCGACGAGCGACCTCCGTACGGAGCTTTCCAGAGTAAGTTATCTCCGGTTGGAGACCATTTCTCAGGAAGGTGCTTTTCAGTGGAGATTCCGTCGCGAGCGGGCCCGCGCCAGTCGGCCCAATCGCTGGCAGTCACCAGAAGAGTGGTTGCAAGAAAAACATTCAGAATTATGGATAAGAAGCTACTCATTTTGAAGGCCCAATGGTTAATGAAGGAGTTGCGTAAATCCAGTGCGCTTTTGCAACCTTAAGGATGTAGAATGCGTAAGCCCAGTTGCAGTCGCTACGGTTTTCTCGATCAAACTGTCTGAAGTGCAGGGATATAATCTTTCCCTTCTCGAACTTGAGTCAAGTTGCGAAGGCTTGAAAAGCTCAAGTTCCGAAAAAGGCGTTTCGGACCCAGTCGCTCATTTCACGGCGATTTAGTTCCAGAGACGTCTTTATACCAGATACTACGACCGATCAGTCCTAATTGTTTAAATCGCAATTGTTAAAAACACGCGGAGGAGATTGAGATGCAATTCCTCAAAGTGGCGTTCATAACCTTGCTCAGCGTGAACTTGGCAGCACTGTTCCAAGATCCAAAGCAACAACTCAACGAGCAGTTATGGGAAGCCGTGAGAAAAGGCGACGCAGCATCGGTGACCGCATTGTTGGATAAAGGGGCCGATGTCAATGCTAAGTACAGATATGGAACGACGGCACTATTCAAGGCGGCCGAACGAGGGCACACCGAGGTGGTGAAGATACTGCTCGCCAGAGGTGCGGATGCTTCAGTAAAGGACACATTCTATAAAGCGACCGCAATGACGTGGGCGCTTGATGGCAAACACTTCGAGATTGTGAAACTCCTGTTGCCCAAGGTGCCTGAGGACGCAGGCGATGTTTTGAGTACAGGTGTGAGCGAGAGCAATCAGGAGTTGGTCCAGGCAGCTCTGGCGACTGGAAAAGTGTCGGCTGAGGACATGACTGTCGCCATGGCGGGCGCGATGGATGATCCGAAGAACGCTGCAATTGTGGAAGCTCTTAAAAAAGCCGGCGCCGTTCCTCCACCAACCGTGGACGCTGCAGTACTTCAATCATACGCTGGAAGGTACCGGGGTGATCCTGGACCAGAAGTCACCTTTTCAGTGAAGGACGGGAAGTTGATCGTCTCGTCGAGTGGGCAACCACCGACTCCGTTGATGCCCATCAACCAGACCACCTTTAGACCTGTTGCCTTTAGCGGACTTTCTTTCGCCTTCAATAGCGAAAACGGCAAGATCGTCAGTGTTGCGTTCAAGCAAGGACAAAATACGACGGCTCTAAAACGGATCGAAGAGACAAAACAACCTTAATAATTTCTGACCGAGGGTTTAAGTATGACGAGACTTACGATTCTGATGCTGCTCATTACTTTTGGTGGCGTGACGACTCGGGCACAAAATTGGCCGCAGTTTCGTGGCCCAAGCGCGAGCGGAGTTGCCGAAGGAGCTGCAAAACCGGTGAAGTTCGACGCGTCAAAATCGGAAAACGTCGTTTGGAAAACCGCAATTCCCGGGTTATCGCATGCGAGTCCGATTGTCTGGGGAAATAAAATCTTTGTCGTCACCGCAGTCAGCTCTGAGAAGGACGAGACCCGCTTTGGCGCTTATGGTGACGTCGCTCCGGTAAAGAATGATCCAAAACACACCTGGAAGGTGTATGCAGTTGATAAGCAGAAGGGAACAATACTGTGGGAACGTGTTGCATACGAAGGCTTGCCAAAAGTTAAGCGACATCCAAAGTCCTCGCACGCCGCTTCAACACCAGTAACCGATGGCAAGTATCTGATCGTAAATTTCGGGTCGGAAGGTCTTTATGCATACGATCTCGAAGGCAATCTTCTCTGGAAACAAGACCTCGGGGTCCTGGACTCCGGCTGGTTTTACGATCCCGATTATCAATGGGAGTACGGAAGTTCGCCGATAATCTACAAGGGCTTTGTAATCGTTCAGGCTGACATTCAGAAAAATTCCTTTATTGCAGCCTACGATATCAAAACCGGCAAACTCGCCTGGAAAACCGATCGAGAAGAAATGCCTTCGTGGGGAACGCCGACCGTTTACGAAGGAGCGCAACGGGCCGAACTTGTCACTAATGGAACCAGAGCAATTCGCGGTTACGATCCCGCGACAGGAAAAGAGTTGTGGCGGCTGACTCCAAATTCCGAAATTACTACGCCAACTCCAATTGTGGCCCACGATCTGATCTTCGTCACAGCGGGTTATCCACCGGTTCAACCCATTTACGCAATCAAACCAGGCGCCTCGGGTGATATTTCATTAAAAGATAAGCAGGAGACCAATGACTTTATCGCCTGGAGCAAACAACGCGGTGGTCCATACATGCCAACGCCATTAGTTTATGGCGACTTGCTTTATACCTGCTCCAATAATGGCGTACTGACTGCATATAACGCCAAGACTGGTGAGCGCATTTACCAGGAGAGACTGGGTGGCACGGGCGCTCCATTCTCAGCATCGCCGGTCGCTTCGGACGGAAAGCTGTACTTCTCGAGTGAAGATGGAGACATCTTTGTTGTAAGGGCTGGTCCAAAGTATGAGTTTCTCTCCAAAAATCCAGTTGGAGAAGTATTGATGGCAACGCCTGCCGTTTCAGATGGTTTTATTATCGTGAGAGGACTGAATCACCTCTTCGCATTCGGCGACTCGACAGCCACAAAGAAAACGGCCCGCTCTCAAAATTGATTGACAAAGTCAAAAGACCTAAGACCAAAGCTAAATTGTTCTCAAAGGAAACTACCGTGAAATCCAAACGTCGCATCGCCACCGGAATTGCTATTGTCACCGTACTAGGCTTCGGTTTTCTCTCGCTAATCAACACATCTTCGGCTGCTAACTGGCCTCAATGGCGCGGCGCAGACGGCTCTGGAGTTTCTACGGAGAAGAATCTTCCAAGTGATTGGAATCTCTCAAAAAATATTAAATGGAAGACGCCGATTAGTGGACGAGGACATTCGTCACCAATCGTTTGGGAGAACAAGATATTTTTGACTACAGCCGTCGAGGGTGACGTTGTTCCGGGCGCCAAGGCTGTGAAACACATGGATGGCGACAAAGAGTTTCTGCACCCCGACAGCGTTGGTGCAGACCGTAAACATAGTTTCAAGGTGATCGGTCTTGATCGTCAAAGCGGAAAAGTTTTGTGGGAATCGGTCGCGTGGGAAGGCACTCCTTACGACAATCGTCATCGTAAGAGCTCTTACGCAGCTTCTACTCCAGCGACCGACGGAAAGCTTGTGTATGCATTCTTTGGAACTGAAGGACTCTATGCGTACGACTTCAACGGTAAGCTCGCATGGAAAGCGATGCTTGGGAATCTTGGCACAGTCGGAATGGGCACGGGAACTTCACCAATCCTTTACGAAAACCTGGTAATCGTACAGTGCGATGAAGAGAATGGTGCAGCGTCGTTTATAGTCGCGGTTGATAAGAAGACGGGTAAAGAGGTTTGGAAAACTCCACGTAAAGTGCAGGTTAGTTGGTCCACGCCGTTGCTTGTTCACACGGCGAAACGAGCGGAGCTAATTACGAGTGGCACTGAATCCATCATCGCGTACGATCCGGCCACTGGCAAGGAACTCTGGACGCACAAGGGCGTCGAAAGCAATGCCATACCTTCCCCAGTAGCGAATAGTGACGTCGCATTTCTCGTTGCAGGTTTTCCGGCAAAGATTGCCATGGCGCTCAAACTTGGTGGGTCAGGTGATTTGACTGGCAGCGCGAGTGAAGTCTGGAAGTACAGCAAAGGGACTGCCTATGTTCCATCGCCGATTCTTTACCAGGATTATCTATACATCATGACCGATCGTGGCATTCTCACCTGTCTCGATGCGCGCACTGGAGAAGTGAAGTACGAAGGTGGACGCATTCCGATTCCAGCTACGTTTACAGCTTCTCCGGTAGCCTTTGACGGTAAGATTCTGCTCACTAGTGAAGACGGCGACACCTTTATTATTAAGGCTGGGCCCAAGCATGAAGTGCTCGGTACGAATTCAGTGGGAGAACCTGTGTACGCGTCGCCCGCAATCGCCGATGGACGTATCTTCATCCGCGGTGAACACAATCTCTATTGCATTGGTTCGTGATGACTTGACCTACCGCATAAAGCGGCTGTTGGCGAGGTCAGTACCGATTCGCGGTAGCGTCGGGTGAGACTCCGTTACCATCAAGTTGTGTGTATCTCGAGCCTGACCCGACGCTACCGCGAATGGGTGACCTTGGCGACGACTATATCCCTTCCCACGGAACATTCTGCTGGCTTCATACGTCTAAAAGGTTAATAATCGGTCTCTTCGAAATGTTCCAAGTCTTGACCCTTCGTTAACTGATCAAATGGGAGGATGTGAATATGTCCCAGGAACCCGCCGCGACACCTTGGTACAAC
>DASROI010000376.1:0-3129 GCA_035646955.1 Pyrinomonadaceae bacterium | reverse complement strand
CCATATTATTGATACATAATATCTCTGATGGCTTTCGAAAAAGCTAAGGTCCTAAAGGCCGCCGAGAAATTCTTATCGCAAGGGAAGATCAACGCAGCAATTAAGGAGTACCGTCAGATCGTCGATAACGACGTCGATGATCTTACTACTTTGAACATGCTCGGTGATTTGTACGTCCGTGCGAATAAGAAGGAAGAAGCGATCAAGTGCTTCGACCGAATCGCTGAGCACTACCGCACCCAGGAATTCAATCTCAAAGCAATCGCGATGTACAAGAAGATCGACCGGCTGCGGCCGCGCGAACCTTCCGTCGCCAATAAACTTGCAGATTTGTATGCAAGCCAGGGATTGATTGTCGATGCGCGTGCCCAGTATTTAATCGTCGCCGACTTTTATACCCGCAGCGGCGACAATCGACGAGCCCTCGACACCCTCCACCGAATTGCTGACCTAGATCCCAACAACGTTGAAATCCGCTTAAAACTGGCTGACGGTTACCTGAAAGAAGGAATGAAGAGCGAATCGGCTCTGGCTTTTGTGCAGGCTGCGACTCGCCTCCAGCAAACCGGGGCCATCGATCGTTCTCTTGACGCATACAATAGAGCACTCCAACTCGTTCCCGATGATGTGGATGCTTTGCGGGGCCAACTCGAGTCTCACATCCTCCGAGGGACTCCAGACGAAGCTGCGGAGGTACTCGAACGTGTAGTAGAACTGCGGGAAGGTGATAAAGAACTCGTTTCGATGTTGGTGCGTGCTCATCTTGAGGCTGAAGATCCAAAAGGAGCAGAACGCGCAGTCACGCTTCTCATGAAGCAGGACTCCTCGACCTATCCGCAAATCCTTCCGATCGCGAGACTCTACCTTAACAACGATGAAATTGATGAAACCCTTCGAGTGTTGGAAGGGATCATCGAGCGTATGTTGGCCGGCCGCGAAGAACGGGAACTACTCGAGCTCGTAAATAGTGTGCTCGAACGAGACCCGGATAGCGTTTCTGCTCTGCGAATGCTCGTGCGCATCTACTGGTGGCAGCGCGACATGGACTTGCTACGCTCTGCTTTAGAGCGGTTGGCCGAGGCGGCTGAAGCAGCGGAACTAGTCGATGAAGAACGTTATGCCTTGACGCAACTAGTTCGCCTGGCACCCGATGAGCCTCGCTATTTAGATCGACTCAATTTGATTGGTGGGCTGCACGAAGAGACCGCTGATGATCTGCCAGTTCCGGAGCCGGAGCCAGAACCGGAACGCTCCCAGGAAGTGCCGCAGTTTGAGACTTTTGCGGTAGTGGACACGGATGAAGATGCGTCAACTCCGGTTGAAGTGGTCGAGTTTGAAAGTAACGCCGCTGGCGAACAAGTTGTACCTGATCCCACTTCGTCGTTTGCTGACTTGAACGACGATGACGCCTTCAGGTCCGAAATGGGCTCGAACTCGTCAAGTTTTCAAGAAGTCAGTTTTGCTGATGTTGCGGTTGAAGCTGAGGAGCAAGCAGAACCTTCCGCTGAGGTCCCGGAGCGAGCGCGTCAGGAAAACATGATGCGGCAGGAATTGGAGAGTGTCGATTTCTACATAGCTCAAGGTTATGCAGACATTGCGGTCGACACGCTTGAAATGCTTGAGCGGCAGTTTGGATCACACCCGGAAATTGATGCTCGACGTGCGAAACTCGCGGAAGGAAATCAGGACGCTCCCGCTGCATTCGAGTTTGGCGGTGGAGATGAGATTTCAACCAACAGTGCTCAAGATACGTCGGTACCTGATGAGGTCGCATTTTCCTTTACCAGTTCACCTCCGGAATCAAGTGTCTCCAGCCCGACCTCAGCGTCAGCATCGGCCGCGTCAGCGCCGGCTGCAAAGGGCGGCATTGATTCAGGACTTGCCGAATTATTCGAAGAGTTTCGAGTTGCTGAAGAGGACGATCTAGGCCACGAGGATTACGAGACTCACTACAACATGGGTACTGCTTATAAAGAGATGGACCTGATAGACGAGGCGATTCAGGAGTTTCAGACTTCAGTCGCTTTGGTAAAACCAGGGGACGGTACATCTCGGTTCCTTCAATGTTGCAACATGCTGGGTCACTGTTTCCTCGAAAAGGGCCTACCGGAAGCTGCGATCATGTGGTTCAAGAAGGGGCTGGGTGCGCCGGGTCATACTGAAGATGAATACCAGGCGTTGCGTTACGAATTGGCCTTAGCGTATGAACAGTCAGGGGACCTGACTAACGCACAGCAGCTCTATACGGAAGTTTACGGAGTTGACGTTTCGTACCGAGAAGTGGGCGACAAGCTTAGTCTCCTGAAAAAGAAGATGCAGGAAAGTCGATAGTTGGAAAATAGTGACGTCAAATTCAGATCCTCGTTATCTGCAAGACTCAGTGTGGTCTTCTACATAATCCTTTGCTTCGAAATAGGTGTTTTTCTTACCGTGCTTCCCTGGTGGCCGCAGGGAATGTGGGGTCTTAGTGATTGGGGAAACAACTACTTCCTGTTATATGCTGCGCGCAAGACCGGGCAGGGACTGCAGACAGTTGTCGCTTCGGGTTGGGTCCGTGGCGCAGTCACTGGAGTTGGTTTACTAAATCTCGGAATTGCATTCTGGGAGATTTTCCACTTCAATCAAACTGTTCGTGCGCTTGATGGTCAAACTGCTCCACGAGTTAGACCAACAGAAAATGCCACTCAAGCTACAACCACCGATCACGTACCTGATCACGAGCGGGAAAACGACAGCCCAAACAACGCCCGAGAACTCTGAGTTTTCTGCACTCCTTCAACTTATTGAAGCCGCTGTAATCGCCGGCGTCTCACTGATTCAAATCCGAGAAAAGAATATGCCTCTCCGGGTACTGGCGGATTTATGTGCTCGAGCGGTCACTATTACTCGTCGAACTGAAACCAGGCTTCTGATCAATGACCGAGTTGATGTGGCGCTCGCTTATGGTGCTGACGGAGTTCATCTGTCAAGTAAGAGCTTGAGTGCAGGTGTAGCACGGCAAATATCTGGCAGCGATTTCATCGTTGGCGTTTCGACTCACTCTTTTTCAGAGGTTACTGAAGCAAGAAATGGAGGGGCGGATTTCGTGGTTTTTGGTCCGGTGTTCGAAACGCCTTCGAAGTTGCATCT
>DASROI010000375.1:0-3117 GCA_035646955.1 Pyrinomonadaceae bacterium | reverse complement strand
GGATTAGAGTGGGGAAGTTAGTCCTTAATAAAGAGGACAATATAGTAGGGCGACTTGCTGTAAAGTTGCTGTAATTCCAAATTCTGCTAATTCCAATGAGGACAGATGTTAATGAGCTTACTTGGGGTTAGAACTCCCAAGTCCAATAAATACAGCCAACGTAAGTTGTTGAATTTATTGGTAGCGGGGGTCGGACTCGAACCGACGACCTTGGAGTTATGAATCCTGAATCAGCCGCTGCATACAACGCCTTCCAAAGAATAAACCGCATAATCCGCGGAGAAACAGTCGTTTGAGCAGAACATAGCGAATTTTAGGGCATATAGCGCAAGGAAGATTACAGCAACTTTACAACAAAATTCGATTACCAAAACGCGAGTCAACCTAAACAATTCCCATTGAAAGGAACGCGTGTGACTCTACTAATAAACTCGCGGTAGCCGTGAGACTTCGTCTCGTAGATGATGATGGCGTTCCGTGCTTCGTGACATGGCTGCCTCCCAGTCGTCAGGAGATATTCAAGCCCACCGACGCACGAAGAACGTGGGAGTCTTCAGATATGTTCTTGGAACCCGAGCGCGTTCTCCTGTGTCTAAACATCATGACATACTCATCTTGAAAGACCTTGGCGATTCCTTCACTCAATTCCAAATCAGTGAACCAATAAACCAATTTTCCCCGCCTCGTTTTGTGCTAAAACTATCGCAGGATGAACCATCACGATGGCACGCTGTCCAGGCGCAAGCTCCTCGCCTACCTGTCAGTATCGTCTATTGCTGCTTCGGTCTGTGGAGTTGCACGCCGCACCATAGCTGCTCAACCTTCTCCGGAACAGAGTGACCTCGGCGCGCGCGTTTACAATATTGTTGACTTCGGGGCTGTTGGTGATGGAGCGACCGTTAACACGATCGCCGTCCAAAAAGCGATCCACACCTGCGCGAACGAAAACGGCGGGACTGTTCTGGTTCCGGCCGGCGATTTCGTTACCGGCACCATTGAACTCAAGAGCAACGTAACGCTGAAGCTCGCCGCCAAAGGACGTCTGCTTGGTAGCCCAAAGATCGAGCACTACAGAGCGGGTAACAATATCCCGCCCGGTAACGGCAACGTCGTAATGATCTCCGCGGCCAACGCCGAGAACATTCGAATCGAAGGACCAGGAGTAATCGATGGCAATGGTGCGAAGTTTTTCACCGGTCGCGGCGACATGACTGGCCCAGGTCAAAACTCTTCCGAAGGTTATTATCAACGTCCGCATCTACTCGTCTTCTATCGTTGTAAGAACCTCTCAATTCGCGACGTTTTCCTGACTGCGAGTGCCTATCATTGCGCGCGCATTCTTCAGTGCCAACACGTAGTGCTCGACGCCGTTAGAATTCACAATCGCGTCAATCTGAACAACGATGGGTTTCACATCAATAGTTCGCAATACGTGCACATCAGCAACTGCGACGTCATCTGCCAGGACGATGCTTGTGCTCTATTTGGCAGCAACAAGTTTATTACGGTCACGAATTGCACCTTCAGCACGCGTTGGTCTGTCTTTCGCTTCGGTGGCGGAGAAGCGGAGAACATCACAGTCTCGAACTGCGTGATCTACGACACCTACGGCTGTCCGATTAAGGCGAGGTTCGGCGCCAGATCACGTTTCGAAAACGTCACCTTTTCGAACCTGGTGATGAGAAACGTGACCGGACCGATTTCGCTTGGTCTTGATTCAACTCGCCGCAATCCAAACGCTGATACTCAACCAGCGCCGCGGGGAGTTATTCGCAACCTCAAGTTCAACGGTATTCGTGCGACTGTCGTGGCGGAAGGGAAACAACACGAGGACCTGCCGTGGCCACAGAAGTTTCGCCCCGGCGAAACAAGGCAATGCATCGTCTTGAATGGAGTCGGTGAAGATTTTCTCGAAAACATCAGTTTTCAGGATGTCCAAGTTACTTATGAAGGCGGCGGCACTGCTGCGGAAGCGCAGCGCGAAGTGCCGAAAATCGCCGGCGAGTATTTCGAGATAGGCACGCCGCCCGCATATGGGATGTATGCGCGAAACGTTCGTGGTCTGGCGCTGAATAATGTGCGTTTTGAAGTGGACACTTCGGATCTGCGCCCGGCTTTGGTATTTGAGAATGTGTCCGATGCGATGGTGAGTGCGTTTAGTGCTGAGTCAGATGCTAAAGCGGAATCCTTAGTTCGTTTCACAAACGTGCGCGAGATTCTATTGTCAGCTTGTCGCATGTTGACGGCCGGGGCTGCATTTCTACACCTAAGTGGTCCAGGCAACGGAAACATCAGGATCGACGGCGGCGATATTTCCAAAGCCGCCAAGCCTGTTATATTTTCCGGTGGAGCAACATCGAAGGCGGTGAAAGTAGAACAGCGGAACGGTGAAATGCGAGAGTGACCACATTGCGCGCAAAGTATGGCCACGCTGAGGCCAATTGCAGATGTGGGGGCAAGTGGATTCGAACCAGCGACCTTAGTCCCGAAGGATAGGCGCGGCAAACCGTAAGTATTTCAGTTTCGTCAACCTACGTTTGTCACCAGTGTGGAGATTTCTACTACTCCAGCCACAATACCGGCTGACGAACAAAGAAATTCCGCACCACCTCATCGACAGTTGAATCCCCCGGCAGTTTTTTCCATAACTGGATGTATTCTGGCCGCCCGAGGGCCCGGCCCGCAAAAACAAGACTGATATGGCGCCTGGGCCATTCAGCGTCATACATCACGTCAGGCTTGAATGGCCAGGTCTTTTTGTCCTTTATATAAGGATACATGTACTCCATCGCTCGCCTGATGCCACGCCCATCACTAAGTGAGAAGTTCCACAGGTGGTCGTCTCGTGTGGAAAGGATCTGACAGACAATTGCCATCGCGTCGAGATTGAAAAGTGAGTAGCCGTAAGGCTTCGTGCGCCGCAGTTCTTCAGGAAAGCTGCCATCAGCAGCGATCTGATTTGGCACCAGGATGGTCTTGAAACGAGCCCGACAAAAGGATAGCAACTGCTGGTTTCCGATGAGTCACCCGAAGGCAGCTACCTGCATCACCCAACACGTCCCATGATTATTCTTCGCTTCGCGCTCGTCGATGCCGTTCTTGCTTGTCGTCATCCAC
>DASROI010000374.1:0-16157 GCA_035646955.1 Pyrinomonadaceae bacterium | reverse complement strand
TGGGATCTATCAAGGGTGTCTTCAATGGAACTGTGCGCCTGGAAGATCTACGAGAGCCCGAGCACTTTCGGATGGTGGTTGATGGTAAAGGCGCGCCGGGATTTCTAAAGGGTTCGGGTGATCTAGATCTGGTTGAAGACGGCGAAGAAACAAAAATAAATTACACCGGCGATATTCAGGTTGGCGGGACGATTGCCGGAGTGGGCCAACGAATGATTCAGGGCACGGTGAAGATGATGGCGACTCAATTCTTCACCGCACTTGCTGCAGAGGCTCAAACCGAGGTGGGCGAACCCCCTCCCCAACACGGCTTTTTTCGAACAACCCTGAGGTGGTTCTCAGGGTGGCTTCGGAACATCTTTGGAAAGAGGACTACTTAGGGTTTGCCCTTCGAGCTTCGGCCTTCGACGTTATCTCAGAGCCCCATCCAAAGGCCGGAGACCAAAGATCCAGGACTGAACTACCTATTCAGATTGGCGGCGGGCCCTGGCGATGAAGTCCTCGACGTCGCTCAGTTTTCGTGGAAGCGCTTCGCTCATCCATTTCACGCCGTCAGGTGTGATCAGCATGTCATCTTCAATGCGAACTCCGATGCCTTTGTATTTCTCAAAAGCGGGCCGCACTTGAGCTTTGAATTTCTCCCAGTCCTCCGCCTTCCAACCAGCCGGTAAATAGTCCAGTGCATCAACACGCACATATATTCCGGGCTCATTGGTGAAGGTTGCGCCGGGTTCAAACTTAGCACCACCCCCAACGTCATGAACGTTCATTCCGAGCCAGTGCGAGGTGCCATGCATGAACCATATTCGGTACTGGTTTGAGTTTCGGTCCGTTATCAATCCCAACTTCAATAGACCATCTTTGATCACTTCAGTTCCAGCATTATTAACCGCACTCAATGTCGCGCCAGGCTTCGAAGCCTTTGCAACGGCTTCCTGCGCGTCGTACACGATTTGATAAACCTCTGCCTGCGTCGGTGAGAATTTTCCGTTAACGGGAAAGGTCCGCGTGATGTCAGCCGTGTAGTGATCGTATTCGGCTCCAACATCCATTAACAATAGGTCACCTGACTCTACCGGTCCTTGAGACGCTTCGTAGTGCAGTGTGGTCGCGTTGTCTCCGCAACCCACGATATCCGGATAGGCCCAGTTGTCGGCATTGCGGAGTTTGAAGGTGTAGGCCATCACCGCATCAACTTCATATTCCCACTTCGCATCTGCGGCCGCCGCCCAGGCTCGCTCATGTGCTTCGACACTGATATCAATTGCATGTTGCATCAGTCGTAGTTCCATCGCCGACTTTCGCAGACGCATCTCCGTGAATATGGGCCATGCGTTCTTTAAGCTAAACCCCGAAGCTGTTTGCGCAACATCAGCCGCAAATATTTGTTCGCGCTTGTATTCCTTGCTGTTTGGAGTTCGAGGCGCGAGAAAGTAAATAAATGCCTCGTTCTTTCCCACGGCGTCCAGCAGCGGCTCGAAACCATTCCCGTTAGTCATCGTAGTTGAGGCGGAGAGTTCCGACAGAAAGATATTCTCAGCTTTAGGCCGATACGGTTGGCGACCGTTTAGCGCCTTCATGAACGGCTCAAACTCGCTCGAGTCCCAGATCTCCTTGACGCCCGATAATTGTTGCGCTTCCTGGGGCGTATACATATGACCTGTCCAGGTCTCAGCGGCCGGATTACGTTTCGGCAGGAACAGGATCTCAGGCGTTTGAGTGTTGCCGGGTAACAACACTAGCGTCGCATTCTGCTGCTTGAGATTGGTCAGGTAATAGAGATTATTCTCCTGGCGAAACGGATAACTAACATCATTGGCGTACACGCGTGGCTCACCACTGAACAAGACCATTATCGACTTTGGACCAATTGTCTGTGCGACGCGGTTACGTCTCTGCGCCAATTCAGCCAGCCGTTCTTTGTCGTCGAACACAGGCGCGGCAGGAGCGATCTTGATTACTGAGGCGAGCGGCTTTTCAGCGGCAGCTTTCAGATTAAGACTACTTGCCATTGTCGCGATTGCGATGATTAGCACAAAAACGATTAGCGCTACTCGCGTCGTATGCACGCTCTTCATGTTGTCTCTCCTTGATTTGCCGGGGCGTTCTGATCGGCTGAAGTTCGGGTAAAATCCCAACGCACCTTGATAGCAGACCTCTACTGCTTGATTACGGTGTTGGTGTCTTAGTTCTTCGGTTTTGGTTTTTGTTTTGGTCGCGGACCGAGCACTTCTTCGCGGCCATCGGGCCTTCGATAGATACGGGTGCCATCCGGCATGGTGATCAGCTGCGATCCGTCTGGCAAGTTGCGGATTACAACGCCACCTGGGAGCACCCTCGTTCCATTCGGAAAGCGTCGAATCCGATTGGGGCCTTCTACAGTAGTCGCGGATCTTGGAGGCTCCGGCGTCTCCATCTCATCTTGATCATGGCCCGCGTCGTCACGCTCAGGAGGACCAGGTGGAATTGGATTTCTATTGTCGTTGCGTGCTCGCTCCGTCTTTCGTGGTGTTGCCGTTGGTTCACTTACAGAAGGCTTTTGATCAGGTTTAGAAACCTGCGGAGTGACGCTGGTTACGACCTGACTAGACGGAGTTACAGTCGGAGTGGCGGTGGGCGATGGCACTTGCGTAGGCAGGTCCGCACTCTCAGTCTTTTTCTTTTGATAAGCGTAGAAGGTAAGCACGCAGGCCGCTAATACCACTAATGCAGCTCCTGAGATGGCCCAGGGCAAGACCTTTTTCTTTGCAGGCGATGGACGCACCACAGTGGTATCGCCCGCTACCGCAGTTCTTTGCCTGGCAATCTGCTGTGTAGCAACGGCGCCAGCTGGGCTTCCTGGCGGAAACAGTACCGTATCAGCCTCACCTCGATTTAGCACGGTCGAGGCTTGCAGCGTGCCCTGTAGCGCTTTGCGCATATCATTCGCCGATGCAAAGCGTTGCTCCCGATTCTGGGCGAGAGATCTTCCGAGAACTTCATCTAATCCTGGTCCAACCGCGGGGTTCGCCTGACTTGGCTTAATTAGTGGATCCGGCTGGCCGTTCACTAATGCCGCAGCACGCGTCAAAGCATCAGGGGGCTTCACACCCGTCATCAGGTGGTAGAGAGTTGCCCCGAGCGAGTAAAGATCACTTCTCGAATCCGTACCCAGACCTTGAATCTGTTCCAGCGGAGCATAGTTTGGAGTGTATCCGAAGATGCTGGCGCCGGTCGTGACTCGCGAAACATCACCGGCTTGACCTTTAGCCAGACCAAAGTCAAGCAGAATGATCTGACCACGGGCCGTCAGTTTGAGGTTCTGTGGCTTGATGTCGCGATGGACAATTTGTGGTTCCTGGGTGTGTAGGTAGTCGAGAGCATCCAGCAGTTGCTCTCCCCACGTCACAACTTGATCCGCGGGGAAAGGACCACGCTTGCGAGTCATCATTTCCGAGAGGTCATCGCCCGGAATGAACTGCATTACGAGAAACTGACCTTCACCTTCAGCAAAGTGGTCGCTGACTCGGGGGAGCGCGGGATGATGGAGCCGAGCCAACAGTCGAGCTTCTCTTTCAAATTGCTTACGTAGCCGCTCGTCCGTGAATAGGGTCTCTTTAAGCGCAACGACCGTGTCCAGTCGCTCATCCATTGCTTCATAGACTGCGCCCATGCCGCCCTGACCCAGTTGGCGAATAATCTTATATCTATTCTGTAGAACCGTGTCTGGCGTCAGCATTTAGAGTCTCTCGTATTCATACTTACTAAACATTTGCGTGGTGAAGCACCAGGGCCGACTAAGTGCAGGACAACAAATAAGCAAACTCATTATACACAGCGATCCAGTTCAGCAAAATCTAATCACTCGCGACTCATTGAGGGAACTGTTGGTTGCAGGTATGCTACGTGCATGACTGAAAGATTTAACAAAAACCCCGATATTATCGATGTTGGCCAACGTCCTCGCCGCAGACGTTTTGTCTGGATATTGGTTGCCCTCGGTATTTTGCTTCTATTCAGTTCAAGAGCACTTTCAATCTACCTGTCGGCATTATGGTTTGGCTCGATGGGCTACTCGTCCGTCTACTGGCAGATATTTAAGTTTAAGGCCGGCCTTTTTGTCGGCTTTGCTTTAACTACGGCCATTATTCTGAGTGCGACTTTCTGGTTGTTCCAAAAACTATTCGGCGCCGCCGCTTTTGAAAGCCGAACGATTCTCCTTAACAACCAACCATTTCAGTTTTCGCCAGCCAGAGTTATCAGACCGTTAGGTTGGGTTGTAGCCGCACTCGTTGGGTTGGTTTGTGGATTCGCGATGAAAGATGAGTGGCGTGTATTCTCGCTTTTCTTTCACCAACCTGCTGCAGAAGGCCGGGATCCAATTTTCGGCAAGCCATTGGGTTTCTATTTATTTTCACTTCCCTTCTACAACTCCGTGAGTTCCTGGCTTACGGGGGTGATGTTCATAATTCTGATTGCTGCACTCGCTTATTCGTTGCTGGGCTTACCGCAGACTGTTCTGAAGCCAAGCGTAAGGTGGTCTTCAGGAGCCGCTTTTCGCGGTGTCTGTTGTGCGTTGGCCCTCTTTCTGCTCGTATTGAGCTGGCGCGTGTATCTGTCACGTTTTCCGCTGCTTTGGGAGGATCACACAATCTTTTCAGGCGTCACCTATACCGAAGCTCACTACACACTTCCCGCGTTGCTGATTATCTGTGTTGCGTTAGTCATTGCCGCGCTGATTCTGATTGTTAATGCTTTTTTCGTAAGGCGATTTAGTTTGGTTGTAATCGCCTTAGCTATTCCGCTCGCCACGTATCTGGGTGGAGTCGTGGCGGTTCCATCCTACGTGCAAAGCTTCGTGGTGAAACCGAACGAGATCGATCGGGAAACACCATATATCACTAACAATGTCGAATGGACCAGACGAGCATTCGCACTAGAAAACCTCGAACTTCGCGACTTTGAAGCTGAGGCATCCACCGCTGCAGTCGATCCCGCAGCTAATAAGGATACGCTACAGAACATTCGCTTGTGGGATTGGCAAGCACTCAAAGATACGCTGAAACAAATTCAAGCAATTCGCACCTACTATGATTTCTCAGACGTAGATGTCGATCGCTATACAAGCGGATCGCAAACTCATCAGATGATGATTGCGCCGCGTGAAATTGACGACGATAAGTTACCCGGAAGAAATTGGATAAATGAGCAGCTCATCTACACGCACGGCTATGGCGTGACGATGAATACGTCAAACGGCTTCACTCCTGAAGGGTTGCCACAATTTGTTTTATCTAACATGCCGGTTGAATCAAGTGGACCGGAGATTAAAGTCACAAGACCCCAGATCTATTTTGGTGAACTAACCAATCGGCACGTTTACGTTAAGACGAAACAAAATGAATTTGATTACCCGCAAGGCGAAACAAACACCTATACAACGTACGAAGGAACAGGCGGCATTCAAGTAGGTGGCGCACTCAGGAAAATGTTACTTGCATGGGCGGTTGGGGATTTATCCAAGCTTCCTTTTTCCGATGCTGTGACAAGTGAAAGCCGTCTGCTGATCAATCGAAACATCCGCTCGATCGTGGATGGCGTCGCTCCATTTTTGATTTACGATAAAGACCCCTATATCGTGGTGAGTAACGATGGGCGCCTCTACTGGATGATTGATGCGTTTACGGAATCATCGAGCTATCCCTACTCAACGCACCACATGGTTGGCGACAACTCGGTAAATTACATCCGCAACAGCGTTAAAGTGGTCATCGACGCCTATAACGGCTCAGTCAATTTTTACATTTTTGATGAGCAGGATCCGATTATTGCTGCTTACAGAAGCGTCTTTCCAGGGCTTTTTAAAGATAACGCCGAAATGCCGGCCGACATTCGATCACACATACGTTACCCGGAGACGCTGATTCGAGCGCAGGCTGAGGTGTACGGTCTTTATCATACACAGAATCCCAAGGTGTTCTTTCAACGTGAAGATGTATGGAACGTTGCGCAGCAACTGACGACTAATGATCAGGGTAAGAAAGTGTCGCAGCCGATGGATCCCTATTTCGTGCTGATGCAATTACCCGGTGAGCAGCAGCGCAATGAATTTGTCTTGATACTTCCGTTCACTCCTTCGAACCGTAATAACATGATTGGCTGGATGGCTGGTCGAAGCGATGGAGATAACTATGGAA
This sequence comes from Pyrinomonadaceae bacterium, assembly GCA_035646955.1. Lineage (GTDB taxonomy): Bacteria > Acidobacteriota > Blastocatellia > Pyrinomonadales > Pyrinomonadaceae > PSRF01. The sequence goes on along the minus strand of DASROI010000374.1, from coordinate 9,981 downwards.
AATTGCTGGTCTATAACTTTCCAAAATCACGACTGATCGATGGTCCAGTTCAGATTGAAGCCCGCATCGATCAAAACGCTCAACTGTCGAGCCAGTTCACGTTATGGAATCAACAAGGTTCGAGAGTTATCCGAGGTCATTTGCTAGTTATACCGATAGGCAAGTCGCTCTTGTTCGTGGAGCCCATCTACCTGCAAGCGGTCCAGAGTCCGATGCCCGAATTGCGAATTGTCGTGCTGGCAACACAGGACAAATTGGGGTATGGACAAACTTTTTCTGAGGCAATGACAAATCTGTTTGGAGAAGCGAGTAAAGCGCCTGAAGAGCAAAAGACTCAGCCAGGTACTGAACAAAAGCCGGTGGAATCGACCGCTCAACCTTCGACGGCAACTGTTCAACAGTTAGTTATTAAAGCGCTGCAGGAATTCGAGGACTATCAACGCCTAACCTCGCAGGGTAAGTTGTCGGAAGCCGGTCAAAAATTAGAGCAGCATAAGAAGACTCTCGAGGAGTTGCGCAAACTGGCCCCGAAGGAATAGGTATAGCTAGCGGAGATACCACCGACTTCAGTCGCGGTATGTCAGCGTCAAGCTAGCTATGCAAAGCCATCAGGTAAAAATTGAAGGGACCACGCGGCTGTGAAGCCGGTGGTTTCATGCCGAAAAGGCACAGTGTTCTAACTCGGGCGGAGTTTGGTCTCGAGTTTTTTCGCTTTCGCTAACGCGTCCTGATGTTCGGGCAGGTGAGCGGGGTCAGGAGTGTTATTCGTCAACGCTTCCAATTCTTTCTTTGCCTCACCATCGCGATTTGAGTTGGCGTAAGCTTCAGCCAGGTAATACCTCATCAACGAGTTATTCGGGCTTAACTTAAGTCCCTTCTGCAAACTCTCAATCGCCTTTCCAGTGTCGCCACCAAGCACCTTTGGCGCCTGTAGATAGAGCCGGCCCAGCCCCAAATAAGCGCTCGCACCCTGGTAATTCTCATCCAATTTAATCACTGCTTCCATCTCGCCACGGATGTCCTGCACGCTCGACAAACTCGCCAGCGTGCTGTGCGAAGCAGCGCCACCATAGTTGGCTCCAAGCCAGAAGTGCCCCTCTGGCTTATTGGGCTGGAGCTTAACGGCAGCCTTGCCGGCCTCAGTTCCCGCACGAAACATATCGTCGCGCTCAGTGTCGTTATCGGTATGATCGCCAACGTAGAAACAGGCACGCGAAAGTTTCCATGCAGCCTCATAATTTCCATAATCCGCTAGTTGGGCCTGTCGCAAAGCTGCTACGGCCACACGAGCCTTGGCCATGTCAGCTCGGGCCTCATATAAACCGTCGCCCTCTTTGATTCGATCGCTTGCGATCTTCTCGTCTCCCCTGTCCACTGGGGCCTCTTGCGCGGACGGCGCGTTCTGACAGGAAGTACTGGCCAGCACCGCGAGAAATAGTCCCGAAACCGTTCCCGCAGTCACAAGCATTTCGGGCATTTTCCTAAGCGTTTTTGTAATTATCTTCATGATTGTCTGGTTTTGCTATACAGTTTGTAATAGTTTTGCGATGGCGTTATCCAAATCGCGCGGAATGGGGTATATTGACCGACTGAAGTCAAATTTTTGCATCGGTTCTGCCTATTAGGGGACCAACGGAGACGCGAACGTGGCAGGGGCAGCTTTTTACGATCTGGAGGGAACCTTAGTAAGCACTAATCTTGTCCACACCCTGAGCTTCTATGCCAGGCGGCAGCAAGGTCTAGTCAGTAGTTTTACAAAGAGTGCGACCACGCTGCTCAGCCTCCCAGTCTTCGCTGTTACTGATCAGTATAGCCGAAAAGTTTTCAATGACCTCTATTTCAAACGCTACAAAGGCCAATCTGAGGACCGGCTTAGATACTTTTCGCGCGAACTCTTTGAAGAAGTTATAAAGCCGGCTGTATTCCCTGGAACGTACGAGCTCATTGAGAAATCTCGACAGCTGGGACTAAGACAGGTGGTCATCACAGGGGCGCTCGATCTGTCGGTCGCGCCACTGATGGAGCACTTGAATATTGAAGAGTTTGTTACCAATCGCCTTGAATTCGTTAATGGGGTCGCGACCGGACGGTTACTGCCTCCTGTTATGGCTGCGGCAACGAAAGCTTCGTGGATTCGCACCTATGCCGAAAAAGAAGGAATCAGCTTGAGCGACTCCTATGCCTACACTGACAGTATGAGCGATTTGCCAATGCTCTCAATTGTGGGCCATCCCGCGGTAATTCACCCGGACATGCGGTTGAAACAGACCGCGCTTCATCACGATTGGCCCATTTTAAGCTTGAAGTAAAACTAAATAATTCTGAAGTTTCCAGAAAGCACTTATGGCTCTCCAGTTACGACGAAAAACACACGAATCAGTGGTCTACATCGACCGCGACAGCGCGCCCCGAATCATGCCCTCTGGTGAGGATTTCATACTTGAGGACCTGCCTATCGGCACGCGCGTTCTTTATCCGAATCCGCCGATCAAAGGTTTGCCGAATCGCGAAGCGGCCATTCGCTACGCATTGAATCACCCACACGGGTGCGATCCGCTCTTTGCGCAGCTCGAACCTGGAATGCGCGTTACTGTTGCGGTTGACGACATCAGTTTGCCGCTTCCGCCCATGGCTACGCCTGACATTCGTCAGACCATTCTCGAAATCGTGCTCGACATGCTTGCCGGACACGGTGTGGACGACGTTCACATCGTTATTGCCAATTCTCTCCATCGCAAGATGACTGAGTGGGAGATGAAGCGGATGGTCGGTCCACGGATCTTCGCGGAATACTATCCTGACCGCTATTACAACCACGATGCGGAATGGGCCGACGGCATGGTAAAGATCGGCGAGACCAGGCACAAAGAGCCTTTGAGCCTGAACCGGCGCGCCGCTGAAAGCGACCTGCTGATTTACGTCAATCTAAATTTTGTTCCGATGGACGGTGGCCACAAATCCGTGGCGGTGGGTCTTTGCGATTACCAATCACTCCGCGCTCATCACGATCCGCAAACGATTCGCGATTCTGACAGCTACATGGATCCGGCACGCTCCGAGTTGAATCGCAAGTGCACAAGGTTGGGAAAGATCGTCGATGAAACCCTCAATGTGTTTCACATCGAAACTGCGATTAATAACCGTATGTACGGCAGCGATATGGACTTTCTTCTGAAAAACGAAGATGACTTCTCTGCGTTCGACCGCATGAAGTTTGAGGCCATGCGCTACGGCATGAGCAAGTTGCCGCGCGCAGCGAGACGCAAGTTGCTACATTCACGTCCCGCTCAGTACGAGCTTATTGCCTGTCACGCGGGGAAGACGGAACCGGTCCACGAAAAGATTATCGCCAAAGGGTTCGAGCAATACGCGATACCCATTCGCGGTCAATGCGACATCTTGATCACTGGAATTCCTGATATTTCGCCTTACAACGTCTACTCGATACTGAATCCGTTGTTGGTCCAGGTGATGGCGCTGGGCTATCACTTCAACTTTTACCGGAATAAGCCGCTGCTCAAAAAGGGCGGTGTGATGATCGTTCATCACCCGTGCTACGACGATTTCGATCACAATTTTCATCCCAGTTACATCGAGTTCTTCAACCGGCTGTTGCCGGAGACGCGTGACGCCTTCATGCTGCGCGAAAAGTACGAGTTAGAGTTCGCAAACAATCCCAGCTACATCGAGATGTATCGGCGCGGCAATGCTTATCATGGCGCGCATCCATTCTTCATGTGGTACTGGGGTGAGAACGGACGGCAACATGTCGGCAAGGTCATTGCTGCCGGCGCTGAAAATGCTCACGTGCCCGCAATGCTGGGTTGGGAAAGAGCTGACAATCTGACCGAAGCTATCGCCATGGCTCGAAGCTACATGGGTAACTCAGCCGAGATCACAATGCTTCATCAACCGATGATTGGCATTGCTGATATGGAATAAACGCACTTCTCGGTACCAGTTATGAAATTATCACCGACAGAAATCTACCAGGATCGGAAAATATTTTTGATTGGGAGTACGGGCTTTCTCGGCAAAGTAACGCTGAGCATGTTGCTGTATCGCTTTCCCAACATTGGCAAGGTTTACATCACCGTTCGCGCTCGGTCGCAGGAGGAATCTGAAACACGGTTCTGGAACAACATCATCACTGCGCCACCTTTTGATCCATTGCGAGAAAGGTACGGTAGCGCATTCGAGGGGTTCGTTCGCGACAAGGTGGTAATTCGAGGCGGCGACATCGGGGAAACAAACTTCGGATATACCGAAGAAGAGGCGCAGGCTATCGCTGACGATGTGGATGTAGTTATCAACTCTGCCGGAAACGTTACGTTCAATCCCACACTGGAAAGTGGACTCAGGACAAACGTCGTAGGCACCCAGAACGTTATCGCTTTTACGCGGCGAATGAAACGTCCGGCCCTGGTCCATGTTTCGACCTGTTTTGTGGCCGGTAATCGATCTGGCGCAGTCTGGGAGAGTGATCCGGTACTCGGATATTTCCCGCGCAAGCATGAACTTGTCGGAGTTGAGTTTTCAGTCGATAAAGAGATAGCCGACTGTGCAAAGCTGGCCGAGCGAGTTAGAGATGAAGCTCGCGACGCAATGATGGCGGCGCGGTTCCGTGAACTTGCTCGAAAGCGCTTAAACGAGGAAGGAAGAGATGTCGATGATCCTGACGCTCTTGGTCTGGCTGTTGCTCGCGAGAGAAAAGTTTGGACCAGAACGCGGTTGACCGATCTTGGCGTAGAGCGAGCAGGATACTGGGGCTGGCCCAACATTTACACTTATACCAAGTCGTTGGGTGAGCAGTTGGTAGCCGCCGAGACTAACATGATGCGCAGTATTGTTCGACCAAGCATTGTGGAATCTGCTCTCGCTTATCCCTTCCCGGGCTGGAACGAAGGTTTCACGACTACTGCTCCAATTATTTTCCTCATTCGCAAAGGCCAGACGGCGATTCCCGCCAACGACAAGCTCATCCTCGACATCACGCCAGTGGACCAGGTTGCATCAGTGATGCTTGCAGTTGCGGCTCAAGCGTGTGTTGAAGAGCCCCGGTTGGTGTTTCAGGCCGCCACGGGAGACTCGAATCCTAACAACATGGAACGAATCATCGGTCTGGTTGGGCTCGATAAGAGACGGCATTTCAAAGAAAAAGAGACTGGCGTAAAAATTCTGAATCAAATTGCCTCGCGTATCGAGCCTAAGCCCGTTAGTACGAGCTATTACGAACGCACATCGGCCCCGATGCTCAATTCCGCAGCCAAGAAAACGACGTCTTTGTTGGACCGTGTCAGACCACGCTGGGGTGGTGGCCGGGTCGCGGAGGTGATCGATCGCGTCAAGGACAGCGTTGAAAGAGTGGAGGAGCTAACCCGTGAAACAAGCGATGCATTCGACATGTTTCGGCCGTTCACTGTCGAAAACGCTTACGTGTTCCGATCGGATAACGTCCGATCACTCTTCGATCGGATTTCTCCTGACGAACGTTCACTGCTCACCTGGAACCCCGAAAAATTCGATTGGTACCACTACTGGCTAAACGTTCATCTTCCAGGTCTGGCAAAGTGGGTGTTCCCCACACTCGAAGAGGATATGCGCGCTCAACCCAAACGCATATACACCTACAGGGATCTGCTGGAACTCTTCGAAACCTCGACGAAGCGACATGCTACTCGCGTTGCCATGCGTATCGAGCGCGATGGGAGAAAAGAGCAATACACTTACGCCGACTTGCGTGAACTCGCTACGCGAGCTGCCGCGTTCCTGGCGAGTCAGGGTATCAAACATGGCGATCGAGTCATGCTTGTCAGCAATAACTCTCCAGAGTGGGGGATGAGTTACTTTGGCGTGTTGAAGGCAGGCGCAACCTGTATTCCTTGCGACCCTGAAAGTTCGACCGCTGAAATACTAAACTTTGCAAAAGCGGGAAATGCTGCGGGCATAATTATCAGCCAGGAAGTTAGATCCGATCATCCGGCTCTCGAGAAGCAACTTCTCGAACAAGGTTCGACCCGGACCTGGACCTACGAAGAACTGTTTGAATTACCTGATGAACAGATCGAGGATGAGCGAATTGCGCTCCTGCCTCACAAGGTTCAGGCTCAAAGTGTTGCTTCATTGATTTTTACTTCGGGTACTACTGGTCAACCAAAGGGCGTGATGCTTTCGCATCGAAACCTGACGAGCATGGTTTCAATGCTGTCGTCTGTCTTTGACATGACGACACGCGACGGCGTTTTGTCTGTATTACCACTTCATCACACGTTTGAATTCTCGACTGGTTTTTTAACTCCTCTGAGCCGGGGAGCGCAGATTACTTATCTGCCCGAGTTGACCAGCGATGCGCTGGCTCGAGCAATCAAGAATGGGCATGTAACTGGAATGGTCGGCGTGCCTGCCTTATGGGAATTACTTCACCGGCGCATTAAAAATCGCCTCTATGAACATAGCGACGTGATTGGTAAAACAGCTGAGAACGTCATCCGTGCGAACGCGTGGTTGCGGGATAAAACACCACTGAATTTCGGCCAGGTGTTGTTCTATCCGATTCACGAAGGACTCGGTGGCAGGATTCGTTATTTCATCAGTGGTGGCTCGGCCTTAAGTGAGAAGATTCAACGTGATTTTCATGGCCTGGGCTTCACGATCCTTGAAGGGTATGGACTGACAGAAGCATCTCCCGTGCTAACAGTCACCAGACCCGAGAATAAGATGATTACGGGCACAGTAGGCAAGGCGCTCCCCGGGATCGAAGTTAAGATCGCTGAACCTGATCTCAACGGTGTCGGTGAGGTTATCGCTCGTGGTCCAAATGTGATGCTCGGCTATTACGAAGATGAGACGTCGACTCGTCAAACGCTGGTTGATAGATGGCTCTACACAGGAGACCTGGGACGAGTTGATGATGATGGCAACCTTTATCTCGTCGGTCGTTCCAAAGAGATTATCGTAGACACCAACGGGAAGAACGTTTATCCGGATGAACTGGAAGAGCCTTACGGCAATTCTCCCTACGTCAAGGAACTGAGCATTGTCGGATTGCCGGATGGAATCGGAGAAAAAGTCGCCTGCATCGTTGTACCTGACGATGAATACGACATCTCGCTCTCACGTGCGGAACTGCACCGTCTTATCGAAGAACACTTCCGCGAAGTCTCGGCTTCCCTGCCCTATTTCAAGCGTGTCAAGGTTCTCCACTTTACCGACATGGAATTGCCTCGTACGGCAACCCGTAAAGTGAAGCGTCGAGAAGTGGTCCAAATCATCGAGTCGATCGAACAGACGCAGAAGAGTAAACGCAAAGCCGGTGGACGGGAGACAGCAGACGCGGACTCTCAATGGGTCCTGGGTGTGGTCGCATCTGTGGCGAACCGGCCGAAGTCTGAAGTCAGCGTGGATTCCAGGTTAGGCGATCTCGGTTTCGATAGTCTGATGTTTGTTGAGCTCGCCACAGCTATTGAGAACGCCGGTGGTTCAATCACATCTCCTGAACGATTCAATGAGATCCAGGACGTTCGGGAGCTGATGTCGGTGGTAAGCAAGCAGGCCGCAACATCTCGAACCGAAAGGCTTAAACCCGATGAGAGGGCATCTGATGATGAGATCTACATACCCTCATTCGTAAGGTCGGCCGGCACAAAGGCCGGCGACATGCTACAGCGGCTCTTTTACGATCAGTTTCTGCGTACCCATTACGAGGGCCGGGATAATATTCCGCCGCATACCAATTTCATCGTTGCGGCAAATCATTGCTCGCACCTCGATATGGGTCTGACAAAGATGGCTCTGGGCGAGTACGGAAATGAGCTTGTCGCCCTTGCGGCTGCCGACTATTTTTTCGACACGAAATACAAACGAGCTGTAATGGAGAACTTTACGAATCTCGTACCGATGGAAAGAACGGGTTCATTGCGACAATCTCTTCGCCATGCAAGATCTTTCCTCGACCGAGGTTACAACGCTCTGATTTTTCCCGAGGGTACCAGATCAATGACCGGGGTGATGGCAGACTTTAAGCCGGTAATTGGCTATCTCGCGCTTCATGCGCGGGTGGGTATTCTCCCCATGTTTCTTGATGGCACTTACGAGGCAATGCCCAAAGGTACAACCATCATCAAGAGTCGAGATGTTGGCGCTCGCATTGGACGGTTCCTTCCAATTGAAGAGCTCGAAGAGATGACTAAAGGAATGGCGCGTGCTGAAGCCTACAGGTTGATAGCGGCGCGTGTCAGGCACGAAGTAGAAAACCTCCGCGATCACACCCGGGGCAAGTTCGACGCAAAGGCGTTGCGAAAGCAGTGGAAGGCAGAACGTAGAATTGCAACCGCGGAAGATGAGAGCGAGGTAGTTTCCATCGGTTGATCTCGATCTAGTTTCCTATGCCACCAAAGACTCCTGCAAAACGTACGGCCAGGATGACTCCGGCCCTCACTAGTAAACGACGCGCTGCCATTGAAAAACGACAGCGTGCGTCGACGCTTATCACCGGCGGAACAGGCTTTCTTGGATCGCATCTGGTGCGGCAGCTAGTTGAAGAGGGGGCTCGAGACCTGCGAGTCATGGCGACTTCTATTCCCGACTGGTTGGTTGATCTGGGTGTCGAAACATTCTCGGGCTCGATCACAGCTCCCGAAGACGTCAAACGTGCTGTGGAAGGGATTACGGAGGTTTACCACCTCGCCGGCAAAGTCTCGCGCGAGCGTAAAGACGCGCGCGAAATGTACGAGGTACACGTCGAGGGGACACGACTACTATGTGACGCGGCCAAAGCAGCCGGAGTCAAGACTATCGTCCTTGCATCTACGAGTGGAACGATTGCGGTAACCGAAGATGGCGAAGTCATTCCGGATGAGACCTATGCTGCGCCCCTCGAGATAATCTCACGCTGGCCTTATTACGCGAGCAAGACTTACCAGGAAATGGCGGCGCTTGAACGCTTCAGCGGCAGAGGTCTACGTCTCGTCATAATGAATCCGAGTCTGTTGCTTGGCCCGGGCGACGATCGTCTGAGTTCAACTAAAGTCGTACTCGACTTCATGGCAAAAAAAATCGGTGCGGTGCCGACCGGGGGTGTTAGTTTTGTGGACGCCAGAGACGCGGCCTTGACTTTTCGGAATGCGATGAAGAAGGGCCGTCACGGCGAACGCTATTTACTTGGTGCGGCAAATTGGACCTTCAATAAATTCTTCGGCCGTTTGGAGCGCCTCACCAAGATTTCTGCCCCTCGTTTCGCCTTGCCCGCTCGCATTGCCGTAGGCGGCGCCCAATTGGTTGATGCGTTTTTCAAGCAATGGGATTGGGCCTCGCCAGTTGAACCCGGTGCTATTGAAATGGCGCAATACTACTGGTACCTGAACTGCTCGAAAGCGGCGCGAGAGTTGGCCTTCAAGCCTCGAGATCCTAGCGAGACCCTGCACGATACAGTCTCTTACCTGCGCGAGAATTTCCTCGGCAGCAACGCATTCGGAAAGTAATTCCTTCATTCAGGGAACTTAACGACTCTTTGTAGCGTCTAAGTTACCGTTTCCTCTCATTCCGCAGTAAACGTGTGTGTTAAAAGCCGGTCATAAACATTTGGAGGCTCAGATGCGCCTTATTACCGCATTGTTCCTAACATTTTCCCTCACGGTATCCTTGCAACCAAACATTAGGTGCCAGGATCAGGTTGTCGAATTACGAACAGGTCAGACAATCGAACGCACCCTCAAATCTGGCGAGTCGCATAACTTTACTGTCTCACTCCAGGAAAACTGGATCCTGCAACTCGGCGTGCAGCAGCGCGGGATTGACGTCGTAATTCGCATAAGCTCACCGGAGGGGCGAACTCGTGATTTCGACTCACCTACTGGCCGTCAGGGCGTTGAGAACGTAAATTTCATAGCAACATCGGCCGGTCAATACACAGTCAGCGTGAGCCCGCTAGTACACTCAGGAACGGAATCCTTCAGTGGACGTTATGAACTTAAGGTCCTTGAT
>DASROI010000373.1:0-35216 GCA_035646955.1 Pyrinomonadaceae bacterium | reverse complement strand
GGGACTGGGTTCTCCTTATCCATCAGTTGCCGCCGAAACCTACCAATCTACGTGTGCGGATTTGGCGCAAACTCCAAAAGCTCGGCGCAGTGGCGATTAAGAATTCTGTTTACGTCCTGCCTGCTACTGAGAAAGCATACGAACACTTTCAGTGGTTGAAGCAGGAGATCGAATCGGCCGGCGGAGAGGCGGCTGTTTTCAGAGCAGGTTCGGTCGAAGGGGCGACTGACAACGAGATTATCGCTGGCTTCCGCAACGCTCGTGACGAAGAGTATGCCGCGATCTCAGCTGCACTCGACGGTTTGACGGGAGCAATTCGCGAACAGTCTCGCGGTAAGCACTTATCTGCCGGGCGCCTGGCTACGCATGAGACCGAGATCGATAAGTTGCATGCCGAGCTCGAGCGCGTTTCAGCCAATGACTTCTTTGATGCCGCGGGCAAAGCTGCTGCCTTGGCTGCATATGAGCGCTGTCAGAAAGCTGTGCGTGCCGCTCAAGGTCCTAGCACGAAGGCTACTCAATCACGGACGAAAGCTGCTGCTCTCGACATTGCAAAGTACCAGGCACGGCGCTGGGTGACGCGTCGTAACCTCCACATCGACCGGCTCGCTTCTGCTTGGCTGATCAAACAGTTCATCGACAAACGTCCACGCTTCTACTTCGTCGGTGATGAAGAAACGGTCGAAGGCGCAATTCCGTTTGACATGTTCGGAGCCGAGTTCACGCACCACGGAGAAGACTGCACCTTCGAGACCATGCTGAAACGATTTGGCTTAACAGAGAGCAAAGGCCTGTGCGCAATCGCCGAGATCGTTCACGACATCGACTTGAAAGATGACAAGTTTCATCGGCTTGAGGCTGCGGGGCTTAATGCAATCATCGACGGCTTAAGCAATTTGTTGAGGGACGATCGGAAGTTACTGCAACAGACCGGCTTCGTCTTCGACGGGCTTTACGCCCTGTTAAGTAAAGAATCTCAGGGAAAGACCGAGACGCAATCGACTACTAAAAAGCGCAGAACAGGGAAATGACCAGGTAACTTCCGAAGACTAAGGATTCGATTGTGTGAGTAGTAAGCACAATGAATGAAGGTGTCATAACAACTGGGTTAGGTTGGCGCGCCGCCGTGAAGGACTACCTCAGCCTTGAACGCAACGTATCCATCGCTTCAGCCAGTGTCTTTCTACTGGGGTTTGGGGAAGAGTTATGGAAGAAGTTCATCCCAAAGTATCTTGAAGCACTCGGCGCGAGCACTCCCTTCATTGGACTATTCGGCACGGCTTCGGACTTCCTCGATGCGGTTTATCAGTATCCGGGTGGTTGGATATCCGATCGTCTCGGTCGTCGCGAGAGTTTTCTCATCTTCATCACTCTTGCTGGCTTTGGCTATTTAATCTTTCTATTAAGCCCTTCCTGGCCCCTTCTGTTTATCGCACTCGCTTTCACGATGGCCTGGCAAAGCATGGCCTCGCCGGCGATCTTCGCAGTAATTGGTGATTCTCTTCCGCGTGAACGCCGTGCGATGGGCTTCACTCTGCAATCGATCCTCAAACGTATACCTATCGTGATCGCACCCATCATCGGAGGGATGCTCATAGCGTCATGGGGAATAGTCAGAGGTGTTCATGCAGGACTCGTGATAGCGCTCGTGTTGGCCGCAATTACATTCCTACTAGTTACTAGGATCAACATCACGATAGAACCGGCAAAGGTTACGAATATCCGAGGTGTCTGGCGGTCATTTCATAGTGCACTGAAGCGTCTCCTCGTCTCGGACATCATCATCAGAACTTGTGAAGGCATGACCGGAGTGCTGACGATTCTGTACGTGACCAACATAAAGGGAGTCAGCATTGCCTGGTACAGCACCCTGATCGCGGTCCAGATGATCACTTCAATCATCGTTTACCTTCCGGCAGGAAAGATAGCTGATCGAATCGGACGAAAGCCTTTCGTGATCGCTACGTTTTTGAGCTTCGCGCTCTTCCCGTTGGCCGTGATGTTGGCGTCGAGTTTTTCGTCTCTAGTGCTGGCCTTCATTGTTGGCGGTTTGCGCGAGATCGGCGAACCCTCGCGGAAAGCAATGATTGTTGATTTTGCGCAAGAGGGTGTTCGCGCACGTTCTGTTGGGCTCTATTACCTGGTGCGGAGTCTGTCGATTACACCTGCCGCCCTGGTTGGCGGGTTGTTATGGAAGATTGCGCCGCAAATGCCTTTTATTACTGCCGCAATCATTGGAATGGCGGGCACGGTAGTTTTTGCAATTACCGTCGAAGAGCAAAACGCCCGCTAAAGGAGGCTCAAAAATGATCATGGAAGGCGTTCTAAAAGACATTCGCTACTCTATACGTGGTCTTCGCAAACGGCCGGGCTTCACATTGCTCGTGGTGCTCGTATTGGCCTTAGCAATCGCGGCCAATAGTTCGATCTTCAGTATCGTAAACGCCGTGATATTGAAGCCTTTGTCTTTCAAAGATCCGCAACAGTTAGTGTGGATTTGGGCGACACGCAAGACCGTTAGTCGCGCGTTCTTCTCAATTCCAAACTTTATCGATACACGCGATCAGAACCAGACACTGGCAGAAATTGCTCCGCTCGCGATATGGCCCGCAAACCTAACTGGCCAGGGAGAAGCCGAACGGTTGCAGGGGGTGCGAATCTCGGCTAACGCAATGCAGATGCTTGGTGTTAAGGCTGAAGCAGGGCGTGCGTTAACGACCGAAGATGACGATGCCAACAACGCTCGCGTCGTTATGCTCAGCTACAGCTTGTGGCAAAGGCGTTTCGGCGGGGTAAGCGAAACCCTGGGCAAAACGCTTATGCTCAACGGCGACCCCTACACAGTGATTGGAATTCTGCCACCGCGTTTTATCATCCCGAATGCGGAGACCGAAATTCTCGTCCCCTTGAGGTTGGACCAAGACCCGCGACGCACTGAACGAGGCTCTAATTTTCTACGAGTCCTGGCACGGCTCAAACCCGGCGTTACTGCGGCCCAGGCCCAGGCAGACCTCACCGCGATTAGTAATCGCCTGCGTGATGAGTATCCCGACGACAACGACAATCTCACACCTCCGCGCGTTCTGGCGTTACAGGATGAAGTCGTCGGAAGTTACAGCGAGGGGTTGTGGTTAATACTCGCTGCCGTGGTCCTCGTATTGCTGATCGCGTGTGCAAATCTCGCGAGCTTTCAGTTGGCCCGTGCAGCCTCGCGACGTAGGGAGATGACTATACGCGCAGCGTTGGGCGCCAGGCGGCTAGTTCTGATGCGTCAGTTGTTAGTCGAAAGCATGCTGCTCGCAATAATAGGCGGGGGATTAGGCCTGCTACTATCGTTCTGGGCCAAGGATCTGCTGCTGGCATTGAGCCCTGCCGACTTTCCGCGCGCAGCGGCGGTGAATGTCGACGGTCGCGTGCTGCTTTTCTCGATCCTTATCACTTTGTTTGCTGGACTCGTTTTGGGGCTCGCACCGGCTATCCAACACACTAGACACGATCTCAACTCTGAGTTGAAGGAAGGCGGTCGCGATCAAGCAGGCGTAACGAGGGATCGTGTTCGCAGTTTGCTGATAGTGGCCGAGATTGCCCTATCACTGATGCTGCTGGTAGGTGCGGGCTTGCTGCTTAAGAGCTTCGCGCGTCTACGCGGCGTAAGTCCAGGCTTCGATGCTAATAATGTTCTGGCGGTCCGCTTTTCTTTACCCGCTGCTCGTTACACAAGCGGAGCTTCAGTGAAGCTGTTCTACGACAAGATAGCTGAGCGCCTGGCTGCATTACCTGGAGTCAAAGAAGTTAGTGCCGCCAGTGCGCTTCCTCTGAGTGGAATGATCGCGCGCACCACCTTCACGATTGCCGGTCGCCCTCCCGCCCAGGCCGGTGAAACACCATTCGCACAACATCGCTGGGTTGGCCCAGCCTACTTTCAGACCATGAGGATTAAGCTTGTACGCGGGCGTGATCTCACCGAGCGCGACAACGATCACACGGCGGGTGTAATTGTCATCGACGAGGCTTTGCAGCGGCGATTCTTTGGAGCACAAGATCCGTTGAGCGCCCATGTGCTTATCAACATGGGCGACGGTAATCCTCCACGGGATTACGAAGTCGTGGGTATTGTGGAAGACGTAAAGCATATGGGGTTGACTGACGAATCGACACCTACGCTCTACGGTCCAATTCCGCAGGCGCCAAAATCCGCGGTGCCGTTTCTGGCCAATAATCTGAGCCTCGTCGTACGAACGGGCGTTGATGCCGAGACTCTAAACGCATCTGTGCGCCAGGAGTTGCGCAACGTAGATGTGGACGTGGCGATAGCCAGCGTTAGACCGATGGACCACTTTCTAGCTGCGTCGCTGGCTGCTCGCAAATTCAATATGGAATTGTTGGTAGCCTTTGCGACAACCGCTTTGTTACTCGCTGCGGTCGGACTGTATGCCGTTGTCGCTTATCTCGTCTCGCAGCGGACACGAGAGATTGGCATCAGGCTAGCGCTCGGCGCTGCCCCTCGGGACATCCTCAGGTTGCTGATCGGACAAGGGATGAAATTGACACTGATAGGAATAGCTATCGGGTTTGTTGGTGCGATAGTGGTTACACGTCTAATGAGGAGCCTATTATTTGCTGTAGCTCCAACCGATCTAGTGACGTTTACCATTTCCGCTGTCGCTTTAACTGCGGTGGCGTTGTTGGCCTGCTTTCTTCCTGCGCGGCGCGCAATGAAAGTCGATCCCCTGGTGGCACTGAGATACGAGTAAACTTGATTTATGCTTTAGACAACGAGTAAGACGCGACTAGTACCGGACAGTGAGCGAAGCGCTCGGAAGCCACACTCATCTTCGATCGCTTGTGGAGTGTGGCATCAGGGCGCTTCGCTCGTTGTACGGAACTGGAGGCTCTGAGAAGGGAAGGAATCTTAGGCTCTTAAAACCAAAGAGGCATCACTGATATGAGAACACTTTCAAGACGCAGCGTAATTTCGACTCTGGCAACCGCTGGCGCGGCATTGGCAGTCACAGACGTCTTAGATGTGAACAGAGTTAATGCCGAAGGTACCAATCAACTCCAAACCCAGGGGTCTCAAACGATGGCGCTAGCGTTTCGTGGCCAGCACCAACCGAAGCCATTGCCTTTCGATCCAGCTAAATTGAAGGGGCTGTCTGAAAAGCTGGTCAGATCACATTGGGAAAACAATTATGGAGGTGCTGTGAAAGCACTAAACGCAGTTGAGCAAAGACTTGGAGCAATGCTCACGGAGAAAGATCTACCGCCCTATCTTTACGGCGACGTAAAGCGGGAGGAGTTGGTGCGCACCGGCTCGGTCGTTCTTCACGAGCAATACTTCGGCAACCTTGGTGGTGATGGCAAAGCCAGCGGTAAGGCGCTCGACCTTATCAAGCACTGGTTTGGAAGTTATGATCAATGGGAAATGGAATTCAAAAAGACGGCTAACGCACTCGGAGGCGGTTCGGGTTGGACGATTCTCTCCTATAACTTGCACACCGGCGAAGTTCACAACTACTGGTCCTGGGATCACATGCATAACGCACCGATGGGCTATCCGCTGCTGGTGCTCGATATGTATGAGCATGCTTACCACATGGATTATGGCGCCGCGGCAGCGAAGTACGTCGACGCCTTTATGCAAAACGTGAATTGGGACGAAGTCAACCGGAGAGTGGAAGAGACTCGCGTTCGCAAGTGAGGCTTCAGATTTGGGAGTGAGAGGCTAAAGTTAGAAATAGGTAATGCTTAATGATCAGACTTTCAAAAACTCCGCTATGGACTCGATTGCTTTGACGTCAGGCAGAAGCAAACGCTGCGAGGGCTTCGTGAAAAATGCCGTTCATGAGATACGAGCGGTTTGACTGTATGTTCTAGGTGGAAGGTGAAAGACTAGGCCGCTTAAAGAGACTGTGTGCAGACTCTGACTGTTTACACCTTCGTGTAAACGCACTTACCTAACTCAATTATTTCTTGTACTCGCCTCCACCCATCCCGTAATATTTCGAAGAGAGTAAGGTAGTGCCTCGCCAGGCCGTTTTCGGTTTGTGTCCTTGCAATGCCGCATCGCAATCCTTCCTTACTCTGTATCCGAACCTGAAACCTTTTTAAAAAAAACGTATGTTCACAAATCAACCGGTGCATGAATCCTCTTCGTCACTGCGGACAGTGATCTCCGCTGCTACTACAGGATTGGTCGAGCGTGAATCACTCGTCGAAATGGTCGCGCTTTCTGCCGTCGCTGAAGAGCATGTGCTGGTCATTGGGCCGCCCGGAACCGCAAAGAGTGAAGCTGTCAGAAGAATTGCACGCGCAACCGGTGGCCGGTACTTTGAGTATCTGCTGGGTCGCTTCACTGAACCCAGCGAGATTTTTGGTCCAGTCGATCTTCATAAACTGAAGGATGGGCTCGTTGAAACTGACACACTGATGCTGGAGAAGGACGGTGTTAGAGTTCGTGTTATCGACCTTCTGACAAAGGACATCACGGCTGAATTGATGTTAGAGGGTGCAAATGAAGTCTCCACCAGGCTGGCGCAGGAAACGCTGACTATTGGCGACAACCTCGGTCGTATCGTCGTCGTTGATCTGCGTCGCAATTGCTCGATACGCAACTTTCGTATCTAGACGCTAAATTCGACTCTACTCTGTGCACCCTCGGTGTCCTCTGTGACTCGGTGGTGGAAGAAATATAACCACCGAGACACAGAGGACACTAAGGTGGCACAGCGCGGCTTGGGCACAACCAAACGATCAAGTTGCGAGCCCGGTCAGTACCGAAGCGCGGTAGCGTCGGGTGAGCCTTTAGGTAAGGTCCAGCAGCTAATAACTCGAAGCTCACCCGACGCTACCGCGCTTCGGTACTGACCGGGGTGATAGGGCCAACTGCTCTCGGAAGATGCCTCTCGCGTAAAACATCGTCAGAAAAACAAGAAGTTGTTGGTTTGTTACATCAGAGAAGTGTGGTATTTCGACTTTTAAGGGCAAAGGCAAAAAAGAAAAAAATGAGGAGTGATGAGTTATGTCTCTCTATGAACACACAGCGGAGTTGTTCGGCAAACCCGTCAAAGAGTGGAAACCGGGCATGCCTCTCGACGATCCATCAGGTACTGCCTATCGGCTCGGAATTGATTACGACGAAGCTGAGTCAGGTGTGACCTGGGACGCCAGATTTGGTGAATTCCTTTCGCTACCCGCTTCCAGTTCTGTGACCTCGATTGTAGTCGGCGCATGGGGTGACACTGGTCCACTAAGTAACTCTTCTGCAGTCGTCAATTCCCTGAGCCAAATGAGCGGTAAACTTCTCTCACTAAGAGCCCTCTTTATTGGTGACATCATCGGCGAAGAGTATGAGATCTCATGGATCGAACAGTCAGACATGGCACCTATTTTTGTCGCGTATCCGGAGCTCGAGCACTTTCGTGTACGTGGTGCCAATGGCCTTCGTTTTGGCCCACTTAACCATAATCGACTTCGTTCCCTGATTGTTGAAAGTGGTGGTCTGGATGTCAGCGTTGTTCGCGATATCACGTCATCGTCGTTACCTGAACTAGAGCACCTGGAACTTTGGTTGGGCGATGACGGATATGGAGCGAATGCCGAAGTAGTTGACCTGGCCCCAATTCTCTCTGGCAAACACTTTCCAAAACTACGCTACCTTGGTTTACGTGACAGCGTACTCTCCGATGCCATCGCCGCTGCCGCCGCCCACAGTCCATTGCTGGAAGGCTTGCGAGTTCTCGATCTTTCGCTCGGCACGCTCAGCGACGACGGAGTCGCAGCGTTGTTGGCAAGCCCCGGTATTAAAAACCTGGAGTTCCTGGATCTACATCACCACTATTGTTCACCTGAGATGATCTCGAAATTAATGGCCCTGGGAATTAAGGTGGACACCAGTGACGAACAGGAACCTGACGAAGATGATGGGGAATCCACTCGATACGTCGCGGTCGCGGAGTAATTTGCCTGTTGCTCCTGTTCCGATCTTGTTGATTGGCGTACCGGGTAGCCGGCGCACTGAACTGTTTCAAGCTGCGCTGATTCGCGCCCGTAAGCCGGCCGCTACAGTTGTCTCCTTCATCGATCTACTTCGTGAGCGGACCAACATCGCGGACCTCATTTCGACAGAAACGGTCGTGCGTGTTGATTCACCTGGAAAAGATTTTGAGACGGAACGTGCATTACTTCATGCTGGCAGCAAAGCTGCTTACGAGGAGCACTTTGCCAGCGTCACGTCTGTAGAAGTCGACAGACTTGAGTTTGAACGTGGCCGAATTCTATATCCACGCCAGTGGTATTTTGGTTTATGCAAGGCGCTGAAAATCATCGAGTCGCAACTTCCGGACTGTTACTTGATGAATAATTTTCAGGATATTGCTTTGATGTTTGATAAGCCGCGCTGCCAGGCAGTTCTAACAACCAATGGCATTCCGGTCGCCAGGAATTTGGGAGAGATCAAGAGTTTTGATGATTTGCGGCAACGAATGATCGAAACCGGATACGCGCGCGTATTCATTAAGTTGGCCCATGGTTCGAGTGCGTCCGGTATGATTGCTTACCAGACCAACGGAACGAAACATCGGGCTACAACTACGGTTGAAGTCGAGAAGTCTGGTGACAAACTACGCCTCTATAACTCACGTCGCATTCGCCTCTATCAATCTGAAAGTGAAATAGGGCAACTGGTCGATGAGTTGTGTCGTCATCGAGTGTACGTGGAGCAGTGGTTGCCGAAGGCCGGGATCGATGGCCGTACTTTTGATCTCCGTATCGTTGTTATTGCTGGACGAGCGGCGCACACCGTTGTTCGTTTGGGCCGGCACCCGATGACTAATCTGAATTTGCTTGGCGGACGCGGCAATCTTGAACATGTGTCGGATCGAATCGGGAGTTGCGGATGGGCCAACATGCAACGCACCTGTGAGCAAGTAATGACAAGTTGTTTCCCGAACAGTCTTTACGCTGGCATTGACCTTCGTATCTCTCCCGACTTTCAACATCATCAAGTCCTTGAAGTAAACGCTTTTGGGGACCTGCTTCCTAACGTGATGTGCAATGGCAGAGACACGTACGAGAGTGAGATTGTCGCCATTAGTCCGGAATCGCTGCAAAAGATGTGTGGTCTAAGTTGAGTTCTGTGAAACAAACCGCTTGTTCTCCTGACCGATTTTTACACCAAAGGTGTTGGCCAATTCCAGCCCAGGGTTGAGCTTTGGAAACCCTGTGATCAAGACGGTACGGGCGGACCGGTTACCCTGAAACGGTTGGCTGCGTTAGCGAAACCCCTTCAGGGTTAGAAGGGATAGAAGAACTTCTTGTCCCGGGGTTGCCAAAGCTCAACCCTGGGCTGGAATTGGCGAACACCTTCGGTGTTGGATTCTGTTTACTTTTGTCCTTTTTGGTTGCGGCTCTGCTGTGCTATGCAACCTCAGTGCCCTCGGTGCCTTGTGGTTAGCTGTTCCGCAGAAAAAAACAACAGAGACATTTGAGAACACAAAGGCCGCACAGAGAAAACAAGCGTCAACACCAGAAAATTTATCCATGCTTGATGCACGTCAATTAGTCGGTAGCGCCGACATCCTTTTTATCACGCTCGACACGTTGCGCTATGACGTCGCGCAAGAAGCGTTTCGCACGGGACAGACTCCCAACCTCGCGACGATCCTGCCGAAGAGTGGTTGGGAAAAGCGGCACTCTCCAGCCAGTTTTACTTACGCTGCTCACCATTCTTTCTTCGCCGGATTCTTACCGACGCCGGCCCGACCGGGTCTACATCCGCGACTCTTTGCGGCGCATTTTGAAGGCAGTGCAACAGTGACGGACAAGACATGTATCTTCGACGAACCTGATATTGTCAGTGGCCTGGCACGCAAAGGCTACGCAACGGTCTGCATTGGCGGAACCGGATTCTTTAATAAACAGAACCAGCTGGGAAAGGTGTTGCCAAGTCTTTTCGAGACGAGTCATTGGGACGAAAGCTTGGGAGTGACTCACAAACGGTCAACTGAAAATCAAGTAAACCTGGCGCTAAGACTTCTGGACGCTATACCAAAAGAGCGTCGCGTCTTTCTCTTCATCAACGTCTCTGCATTGCATCAACCCAATTGTATTTTTCTAAAAGATTCGACACGCGACAACCTTGAGTCACATGCTGCGGCTCTGGCTTATGTCGACAGCCAATTGCCGCCACTGTTTGCCGCGGTGCAGAAGCGAGCACCTGTAATGACTATTATTTGCTCGGACCATGGTACGGCCTACGGTGAAGACGGATATGTCGGACACCGCTCCGCGCATGAAGTAATTTGGACCGTACCCTATACAGAAGTTTTGCTCAGTCAGATTCAAAAATGATCAGCCTCGCACATAGCCTGAGAGAGTCGCCGTACGTGTCATACGCTTATTCATATCCGCACAAGACTGCGTACCGACCATTCGAAGTTCCGGTACGTTTGGAAGACGCGTGGGCCACCGAAGATAAAGA
Organism: Pyrinomonadaceae bacterium; assembly: GCA_035646955.1. Lineage (GTDB taxonomy): Bacteria > Acidobacteriota > Blastocatellia > Pyrinomonadales > Pyrinomonadaceae > PSRF01. The sequence goes on along the minus strand of DASROI010000373.1, from coordinate 24,736 downwards.
ATCCCTTTTCTTGTATCTCCACGTGCCTTTCTGTGAGATGCGTTGCGGTTTTTGCAATCTCTTCACTACGGCCAATCCAAACGAGAATATTATTGTCGCTTACCTTGACGCCTTGAAAAGACAAGCAAGTGAAGTCAGACGCGCTCTTGGAGACGTAAGTTTCGCGCGTTTCGCGATCGGCGGCGGAACACCAACATTCCTTTCAGCGCCGGAGCTCGCATGTTTGTTCGATATTGCTGAGAACATATTCGATTGCAAGGTCGATCTGATCCCTGCCTCCTGCGAGACCTCGCCCCTGACTGCGGATGAAGCGAGATTGCGAGTGTTGCGAGAGCGCGGAATTGATCGCGTCAGCATTGGCGTGCAAAGCTTTGTTGAGGCCGAGGTTCGTGTTATTGGCCGTTCGCAGAAAACAATGATTGTCGAGCAGGCGATCGAACGCATTCGGATGCTCGGCTTCCCGGTGTTGAATCTCGATCTGATGTACGGATTGCCTGGCCAAACTGTCGATAGTTGGCATGTCTCGCTGCAATCAGCTCTTCGCTTTGAGCCGGAGGAAATTTATCTTTACCCACTCTACGTGCGACCGCTGACAGGGATGAGTCAGCAAGCTAAAGAATGGGATGATATTCGTCTGGCCTGTTATCGAGAAGGTAGAGCTCTACTTTTGAACTCTGATTACGAACAGATTTCCATGCGTATGTTCCGGTCCAGGCGAGTGGCAAAACCAGACGGTGCGGTCTATTGCTGCCAGGATGACGGCATGGTTGGTCTCGGATGCGGGGCGAGATCTTACACGCGCAAGCTACACTATTCGAGCGAATATGCAGTGGCCGCTAAAGGAGTACAGGGCATCATCGAAAGCTTTATTAAGACGACGACTCATAGTTTTAACTTTGCGGAATATGGTTTCTGGTTGTCAAAAGACGAAGAGCGCCGTCGTTTTGTGGTGAAATCACTATTGCGTGCCGATGGGCTCGAGTTGGACGCTTATCAAGCACGTTTCCGACGCAGTGCGATCGAAGATTTCCCGCAACTCGTCGAGTTGACATCCGAAGGCCTCGCGGTTTTTGATTCGGAGACACTCAAACTTTCCGTAGCCGGGCTCGAACTGTCAGACGCGATTGGCCCGTGGTTATACTCCAGCAATGTTCACGACTTGATGAAGAATTACGAACTGCGTTGAGTTGAGGTTGTAGATGGACCTCTCGATTCTATATCGTGGCCCGCTGTCCAGTTGCAATTACGGGTGTGAGTACTGCCCGTTCGCCAAACACTCTGAGACTGCTGCGGAACACAAGGAGGACGAACGCGCGCTGAACCGTTTCGTCTCATGGGTGAGCAACCGCGATGCGGACAATATCTCCGTCCTCTTTACGCCGTGGGGTGAGGCGCTAATTCGAAAACGTTACCAGCAGGCCCTAATAAAACTCTCCAACATGGCACGAGTGCAGAAGGTTGTCATCCAAACAAATCTCTCCTGCAGTTTGAACTGGATTGATGCTTGCGATAAACGTAAGTTGGCTTTATGGACCACCTTTCATCCCACGGAAGTTTCGCGTGCGAGTTTTGTAGCGAGATGCCGGGAACTGCACGAACGCGGAGTGCGATTTAGCGTTGGCGTAGTTGGCTTGAAGGAACATGCCGGCGAGATTGAGGCCTTGCGTCGTGAGCTGCCGGCAACCGTATATCTGTGGGTTAATGCCTATAAGCACGAGCCGGACTATTACAGCGTCGAAGATATCGAGCGCTTTAAAGCGATTGATACGTTGTTTCCAATAAACAACAAGAATCATGACAGCCTTGGTCGTGCCTGTCGCTGTGGTGAATCAGTGATCTCAGTATACGGCGACGGCTCAATCCGACGCTGCCACTTCATCCGCGAAGAAATTGGCAACATCTATATCGATGATTTACGTGAGGTACTTCGCGAGCGGCGCTGTAGTAATCGCACGTGCGGTTGTCATATTGGTTATGTACACATGGACCACTTAAAGCTGTACCAGATTTACGGTGATGGCATCCTCGAAAGAATTCCCAAAGGATAGTCGTTTCAACGGTTTATCTTGAACAGAATCAGAGTAAAGAGCCTAAGAGCCGTTACTGGGCTTCAGCTCGTGAGGACTGACTCAGCTTTCAGTTTGAGTCTCTTCGTCGCAGGGCTTGCAGTCGAGTTCGAGTCCGATGCGTGAGGCTCTACCAGCCTCCGTCAGAACCCATGGTCGAGTGATCAGCGGCGGGTCGTGGCGGACATGTTGAAAGTGGCCGCAGTCGAGCTCAGCTCGCCAATCGCCGTGCTCATCAGTCTCAAATCTTATTATTCGTCGTTTCACAACTGGGACGTTTCCTCTGTGAAACAAATCAACATTCTTGTTTTTCTGACGATGTTTTTACGCGAGGGTATCCTCCTGAAGCAGTTGGCCCTATCGCCGAGGTCAGTACCGATTCGCGGCAGTCGGGTGAGTCTCAACATGCTGATAACTGGTTGATCGTCGAGGGTCACCCGACGCTACCGGGAATCGGTCCTGACCGGTCCTGCAACTTGATCCTTTGGTTGCGGCCGAAGTTACACCGAGAACATTCAAATAAATCGTGGTGGAAGATTATCTAGTTCTTGCTGAATGCGGCTGCGTAGATCGGCCCAGGTTGCCGCATCCAGGATCAAACCGACCCATGCGTAAGCTTGTTTTTCTTCCAACTCGTTATGCGTCTCGAGGCGGGTCGTGATTGTCATCAGTCGCCTGGATAAATCCTCAACAACCGGTTGGTCCACCTGTTTGTCAGCCTTCATCTCGCGCATCACACGGATCATATCCGCAAGTTCTTTCATGAAGAAATCGTGATCCAAACGCAATTGGTGGATTAGCTCGTGTATTTCTTCCGAAGTCGGTAAGCCATCTTTTCCTGCCGCCAGGGCGGACGCAGCATTAGATAGAGCAGGGAACAGGTGGAGATGCTCGGCACGAATATGAACTGCGAGCCGGGCCCAAAACAGATCGAGCAATGCGAAGCTTTGTGAGACGTTGAAGTTGGACAAAGACAGGTTGAGTTCGCTGAGCAGTTGGCCCAGCGATTCGTGGTCGTTTTCGAGTAGAGACTCGACAGAGTTCTGCATACTGAAGGTTCCAGCTGAGATACAGCACTAAATTCTCTTTGGCAGAATAGAACAAAACCATATCGACGATCGAGACCGGATACTAACGATAAAACGATCCCCGAATCCACATCGAAAGCACCAATGCAGGCCACCGCCGCTTCGAGTGGGGCATCCGGTCGCCAGGCTCCCGGTAATGTACCTGCGGCGGACTCCATTTCTAACTGTTTCTTCAAAAATCTCTTGACACTCTATTCGGCGTGGAGTAAAACACCATCATCTTAGGAAGGTTTGGAGAATTACACCAACCGCGGCAAGTCAGAGTTGTTAGAGAGGACGGACACTCTAGAATGCCTAAAACAGGCCATATCGCCCCAACAAAAGCCGGCTGCCTACTTCGGATTAAGAGCGCCGCGGAGATGTTTAAGCCGGCCGAGAAGTCTGTGGCGGAGTTTGTTCTCAAGAATCCCGAGCATGTCATGCACATGTCCGTGTCCGAGGCGGCCCGAGATATCGGTGTGGGAGAGTCGACCGTTATTCGGTTTTGTCGTTCCCTTGGATACAAAGGCTATCAGGAGTTTAAGTTGAGATTGGCCCAGGATCTTGTCGAGCCAGTCGAGTTCATTCACGAAAACATCTCCTTCACTGATACAACGGCGGATCTTTCACAAAAGGTCTTCCAAACAAATATCCAGGCCGTCGGCGACACAATGAAAGCACTCGATCCGCAAATGGTCGAAGTTGCTGCAAAGAAACTCGCTGACGCTGGCAGGGTAGATATCTATGGAGTCGGCTACTCATCATTCACCGCGCTTGATGCCAAGTTGAAACTGGTTCGCCTCGGTATTTTGGCTGATGCTTATGGCGATTCCCACCTGCAGGCGATGGCGGCTGCTTCGCTCCGCAAGGGGGATGTCGCAATCGGAATTTCACATTCAGGCAGCACTCGAGACGTAGTCGATGCGTTGACGTCGGCAAGGAAAGCCGGAGCCTCGACGATATCGATTACGAATTTTAGCCCGTCGCCGATTACTCGGGCGTCGGACGTCGTGCTTCTTACTGCTTCACCCGAGTCGCCCCTTGGTGGCGAAGTCTTAACGTCGCGAATTGCACAACTTTGCGTACTGGATGTGTTGTCAGTGGCGTTGGCTGTGACCCTCGGCGATGGCTGTTTGGATCTGATCAGAAAAACATCTGAAGCGGTAAAGAAGAAACGTTACTGAAAGTTTCGGCGTTAGCTCAGTGTAGATAGCGATATTGACGTTCGGAGTAATACGCTGGACGTGTATCCAGTAGTCTGTCTGTAAGCCCAGATCAATTTCCCCAATCCGTACACGAATGCCCTCCGAGGGTATTGAGGAGACTTGTGTCATGAGAAGAACTCTCGCCTTTACAGTTCTCAGTTCTTGCTTGCTCCTGTTGGTATCAATCTCAGCATTTGGTCAGTCAGAGCGCGGTGCGATCGTGGGTGTAGTTACCGACAGCAGCGGCGCTGTCGTACCTGCCGCAACCGTCACTATTACTAACCTGGGAACTAAAGCGTCTCTGACTCTCACGACAAATGGTGAAGGGATCTACGAAGCACCATTCCTGGCCCCGGCAACCTATGAGGTCTCGGCAATTGCCACCGGCTTCGGCAAGACCATGAATAACAACGTGGTCGTCAACGTCGGACAACGGGTGTCGATCAACCTGGTATTGTCGGCGGGAAATATACAGAGCAATGTGCTCATTGTTGATACGCCGCAACTTGTGCAAACTGAATCGGCGACGATTGGCCAGGTAATTGGAAACAAGCAGCTGACCGAACTGCCTTCCGGCGATCGAAATATCTATAACTTCATCCTTCTTAACTCGAATGTTAATCAACCACCTGGCGGAAACGCCGTATCATTTCGTTTGGAAAGTGGCGGGTCTTTTTCCATCTCCGGAACACGACCTTCGACTGCGACCTTCAAAATTGATGGCCTCTCGAATACTGATCCAACCTTTGGTACACCGACCATTACGCCGTCGTTGGATTCGGTCCAGGAGTTTCAACTCCAAAACAGTGCTTACTCAGCTGAGTATGAAGGCATTGGTCAGGTTAACGTGGCAACGAAGGCAGGGACCAACAGCTTTCATGGTTCGCTGTTCGAGTTCTTCAGGAATGATCGACTGCAACCTCGCAATCCGATCGCGGCACCAGATAAGAGTGGTAAGCCCAGCAGAGGGAAACTCCGATTCAACCAGTTTGGAGGCACTCTCGGAGGCCCAGTCTGGCTACCGCGGTTTGGCGAAGGTGGTCCAGCGTTCATAAAAAACAAGACATTCTTCTTTGTCAGCTATGAAGGCAGAAGGCAAAACAGTGTGGCGCCTGGCCTAACTCGTGTGCTAACGCAGGCGGAGCGCAACGGTGATTTCTCGGCTTCTCTCGGAGCATGTTTGACGGTTGGCGGAGTCCAGGTCCCGTTGCTTGGTCCAAATGGCGCGCCTACGGGAAACTGTGTACGCGCTGGGCAGATTTTTGACCCTGCGACCACTGCTGCGAACCCACTTTTCAATGCAGCGCTACCGGAATCGGCAACTAATCCTCGCACGATTCGACAACCGTTTTTGAACAACCGGATCCCGACCAATCGACTCAGCCCGGTTGCGCAGGCACTTATCAACATCCAGCAACCATTACCTAATACGGTGTCAGGCACGAACAACCTGATTGCGCCCGCTGGTCTAATAAGTGACAACAATCAAACATCGGTTCGAATCGATCACCAGTTTTCTCAAAACGATAACGTCTATGGAAGATTCGCGATTCAGGACAATACTCGATTCAACAAAGGCGTGTTGCCTTTTACGACGAAGAACCTTGTCGGAAATGGACGGGTGTTCAACTCAGCCTGGACTCACGTCTTTAGTCCATCGTTAATCAACGAGTTTCGTCTTGGCTACGTTCGTGGAGTTTATGGTGAGAGTGTTGACGAGATTGATGCAACTCAGTTTGGTATCCAAAACACGATCTTGCCGTCGCTGCCAGGTCTGAACATCACTGGTAACGTTCCTGCCGCTTACGGCGGTTTCAGCGCTTCAGTATTGCAGACTGTTCAGAACACTTATCAGTTGTCAGACAATGTCTCGTATATTAATGGCAACCACAGCTTTAAGTTTGGCTTCAAGGCTGACCACAACCGTTTCAAGAATGGTGAACTCGGAAACGGTTCCAATGGGGTTCTAACGTTCAGTGGGCTCTACACCAAAGCCAGCAGCGCTTCACAGGTAAGCTCCAATCGTGATAACTCGGTCGCTGACTTTTTGCTGGGAATTGCTCAAACGAGTGCGCTGTCAGTCCCGTCCATTGCTAATCTAAGAAACACACCGTGGGCAGTCTACGTTCAGGACGACTGGAAGATACGACGTCGGATCACCCTGAATCTCGGATTGCGATACGAGTATCACCAACCATTTAGAGAACAATTACTCGGCGGAGCACTCTTTGATCCAACCAACGGAGGTCGTTTAATTGCTGCAAATCCTGATGTCGTTCGACGTTCGAACACGCCGTTAGTTGTTTGTTGTACGGACTCAGAAGTGGTCCAACCGGACAAGATGGACTTCGGTCCCCGGATCGGAATAGCCATCCAGCCTTTCAAAAAGGACGCGACGGTCGTACGTTTAGGCTATGGGATCTTTTATGCTGACTCTACACAGTTCTTTCACTGGAGAGCGTATGAACCGCTTCCCGAACGCACCTATACAACCCAAACTGGTGACTTCATAACTCCAGGCGCGACCCTCGCGAATGCATTTCCTGATTCAGCGTTTACGGTAGGTGCCGGCTACATTCCAACATTTGGACCAGTACCGCCGGCGATCCTGAACAACCATCCGTTCATTGGCAGCGGTAACTCCGGTGCACTTGCCAGCTACAGGACACCATATTCCCAGCAGTGGAGCGTTAGCATTCAACGCGAAATCGCAAGGAACATGCTGTTGGAAGTTAACTACACAGGTTCAAACTCGAAGAACCTTCCAATCCAATGGATCTTCAGCCAGGCATTCCCGAGTCCAATTACAGCCAACAACACAAGTGCAGATCCGGCAGCCAATCCATACCTGCGACGCCCGTATCCGAACTTCAACATTGGTGCCTTTGCAACTACTAATGTGCTGCAGTCCAACTACAACGCCGGCACCATCAAACTCGATAAGCGTTTCTCGTCCGGGTACAGCTTCCTCGTCACTTACACTTATTCAAAGAGTATCGACCAGGGCAGCGAGGTGTTTGCGCTGGGCGGGACCTTCAACATTCTCGCCGATAACAACAACTTTAATCTCGACAAAGGGCTCTCAACCTTCGACGTACCCCATCGCTTTGTAGCCAGTGGCATCTACGAGTTTCCGTTTGGTAAAGGCAAGACTTTCTTGAACCAGTCAGGCTGGTTGGACAAGATCGTTGGTGGTTGGCGGACATCGGTCGCGTTCCAACTGCAATCTGGTTATCCGTTTTCACCAAATATCCGGAACCGCCGTGCAAACACTGGCTACTCCTTGTCGACTGAACGCGGGAATCTAATCGGTGATCCGAACTGGTCAGATGAAGAATGGGAACGGCGTCTCAAAGATTGGGAGGCAGGTATTGGTGGAAATCTGTTTGTAATCAATCCTGCGGCAATCAGCCTCGATTATGCACCAGGAACGTTCGGAAATATTCCACGTAACTACTTCCGTGCGCCATTTGGTCGCAACCTTGATTTCTCGGTAGCCAAGGTTACTGGCCTGGCTGAAGATCTGAGGATGGAATTGAGAGTTGATGTAATTGGGGCAACGAACGAACGTTTACACCGGTTTGATGCGGCCAGTCGTATCCTGGCAAACAACCTGCTCACGAACGTAAACATGGGTAGCTTTCCGGTGCGGAGTTCGATCTTTGGACCACGCATTATTCAACTTGGAATGCGATTCGTTTTCTAAGTTCTCAAATGCGACCTTCCATTTGGACCTTTGACTGAGAATCACCAGGGAGAAAGTCTTGCTGAAAGCCGGATTCGCTAAAGTGTGTATCTCGCCGCCGGTTGGAGTTCCACTCGCCGGATTTGCCGCACGCCCGGAGGTCTCAACCGGTACGCACGACGACCTTTTTGCGCGAGCGCTCGTGCTGGAAACATCAGACGCGGCAGTGGTCTTCGTGAGTGTCGATCTGCTTGCTTTGCCAGGGGAGTTCATCGCGCTGGTCCGACACTCTGTTCACGAGAGTACCGGTATTCAACCGCACTCGATAATGATCGCCTCCACGCATACTCATGCAGGACCAGTGACCATTACAACTTTCTTCAATCCCGATGGCAGTGTTGATAAGCACTACATGGAGAAGTTGGCGCTGGGAATCGAGGAGGCAGTTGACAGTGCCTGGCGCGACCGCGCGCCGGCCCGGGTAGGCGTTGGTGTTGGCCGAGTTGAAGGAGTTGGTGTCAATCGACGCAGTTCCGATCAGAAACCGATCGACGAGCAGATTGGAATCATACGAGTAACCGATTTGGAGGAACATACCCGGGCAGTCCTTATTAACTATGCCTGCCACCCGACAGTTCTTGGGCCAGACAATCTACTTGTGACCGGTGATTTTCCCGCATTCGCCGTACAGGCAATCGAGAGTGCCATTGGGCCACAAGGCTTTGCGATGTTCGTCAATGGCACCCAGGGCAATATCAGCATGGGCCATTCCTCAGAACTTAGTGCAATAGGCATCATTACGCCTGGTCGCACTTTCGAGCGTGCGGCCGAGTTGGGAAAGTTGCTCGCAGGAGCAACCCTAAGACAGCTCAACTCAATTGCGGTCGACGATGGCCCAACACTCGAGGCTGTAACCCTTCCCGTTTCTCTCCCCCTGAAGAAGTACCCGTCAGTGGATGAAACGACGAAATCGCTGCAGGAGGCGGAAACGCACCTTGCCGCTCTTGTGTCATCTAACGGGGACAACACGGATCAGGTACGCCGCGCGAAGTCGGAACAGTTGTACGCTTCGATCAATAACTTCTACGCCAAGGAGACCCAGGTATTTAGCGATGGGATGCTGCCCATCGAATTGCAGGGAATACGGATCAACGACGCTGTCTTTGTGGCGGTTCCGGCTGAAGTCTTCGTCGAGATTGGGTTACGACTTAAACAAATCGCTGCTCACAATATCTTTATTGTCGGCATTGCTAACGGCTACATTGGATATTTACCGACGCGCGTTGCTCACGAGGTTGGGGGGTACGAAGTCGTTTCCTCAAAATGTCGGCCTGAAGCAGAAGAGAAACTGATTGAGGATGTTCTTCGCCTTGAGCAGAAACTTTTTCAAGCGTCCGCGCCCATGGTCGAGAAAGTGAAGTAGACTGCACTCATGATGACAGACAAAATTCGCATCGGCGTAATTGGTTTAGGAATCATGGGTGAACAGTATGTGCGCATTTACGACGCACACCCACTCGCGACCGTCACAGCAATTTGCACACGGAACCAGACAAAACTGGATGAGATAGCGGAAAAATACCATGTCGATGCGCGCTATACAGACTATCGGAAGATGCTGGATGAAGGTGGTTTCGATGCCGTTTGTGTTGCCACTCCGGATTTTGCTCACTTTGAACCGGTAAGGGCCGCGCTCCTCGCCGGAAAACACGTCCTCTCTGAAAAGCCGTTCACGACTGAGCTCTCCGAGGCAGATGAACTGCTCGCCCTCAGCGCTGGACGGCCGAACCAAATTTTACAAGTTGCTTTTAATCATCGCTGGCTCGCCTCGTACTATCACGGTTTTTCTGCAATTCGAAATGGATCTATTGGGAAGCCGCTAGCGGGATATGCGCGAAAGAACGACACGATCTACGTATCCACCGAAATGATCAATTGGGCCAATCGGTCAACGCCCATTCATTTCCTCGGTGCTCATGACATCGACTTGATGCGCTGGTTTTTTGGGAGCGAAGCGGTTGAAGCTCGAGCGTACGGAGTGAAGGAAGTACTCGTGCAGAAGGGAATTGATACCTACGATCTGATCCAGGCTCAGATTAGGTTTGAAAGCGGAGCAATTGCGACCATTGAATCCGGCTGGATCTATCCGAATACATTTCCCACGATTGTTGATTCGTTTGTCGAGGTCGTCGGTTCTCAAGGTCATCTTCACTTTGATCGCAAACGTGAATCAATTGAGATGAGTACCCCGGAGAAATTTTCTTATCCGAAGACGTTTCTGACGCACGAGATTTTCGGAAAGTTGCGCGGCGCATTTGTCGAATGTCTCTCAGATTTTCTTGATTCGATAATCAACAAAACTGTACCGAAGGTCACTGCTTTCGACGGTCGGCAGGTCACGGCGGTGTTGGATGCCGTCAGTCGTTCTTTGGAATCCGGAAACACGGAAAAAGTCGCCGCGGCAATTATGAAGCAGAAGTACTGACCATTACGGGCAGTAAAACTAAGTCTTTCCCCAAGAGAAAAGTTTCAACTATTTGATCGCTAACCCACGTGTAGTGCTGCTTGAGCACTGCCTTCTTGAAGAACATGCAAACAGGTCTGCATACAGGTGATCACATTATCATCGTGGGCTATTTCGCCTTGCTCACAGTGATTGGTCTCTACTTCTGGAAGCGTATGAAGCACGTGCGCGATTTCTTCACCGGGGGTAATGCGATTCCCTGGTGGTTAGCCGGCGTCTCCTTTTATCTGACGGGATTCAGTGCGTTCACATTCGTCGCCTACTCGGAAATGGCATATCGCTTTGGCTTTGTAGCCGTAACGCTGGCGTGGAGTTCGGCAGTTGGAATGGTGGTGGGCACTCTTCTTCTTTCCGCGCGTTGGCGACGTGCTCGGATTACAAGTCCGATTGAGTTTCTTGAAACTCGTTACAGCCCGGCGATTCGACAGGTCCTCGCCTGGGCCGGACTCCCGCTGAAGATCATCGATGATGGTCTCAAGATCTACGCGACAGGTGTGTTCGTTTCGGTTGGACTTGGTTATGACCTGAAGACCAGCATTCTCGTTAGCGGACTAGTGATGTTGTTTTATACATTCATGGGTGGTTTGTGGGCGGTTGTGGTAACGGACTTCATCCAATTCATCATCCTCACTTTGGGAGTGCTGATCCTTTTTCCGCTCGTGTTTTCTCACGTCAGCTCGATCGACTTTTTTACGGCAGGAGCACCTGGAGGTTTCTTAACGCCTATCAGTGCGCCGTTCTCGCCCATCTATGTCTTGGCGTTCTATCTCCTAATTATCTTGAGTTACAACGGCAACTGGGCTTTCGCGCAAAAGTTTTACAGCGTGCGCGATGAACGCGCCGCGCTGAAAGCCGGAGCATTAGCGGTTGTCTTAAAGATTCTTGGTCCACCACTGTTCATTCTGCCGGCGATGGCCGCCCGCAGTCTCATGCCAGAACTGCTGCAGCCACCTAATTCGCCGCAATACACGTACGCCGCACTCTCACTCAAGTTTCTTCCTGCGGGTTTAATGGGCTTGATGATTGCTGCGATGTTTTCCGCGACGATGTCGACACTGAGCGGTGATTACAACGTCATGGCCAGCGTCATCACAGAAGACATTTATCGTCGCCTGTTCGACAAAGAAGCGACGCAGCGCCGGCTAATCATTGTTGGAAGGGTCGCCACGCTTCTGGTTGGCGCTCTGACTATCACCATTGGCATCAGTCTAATTGCGTCGGCGCGCAAGGGACTGTTTGAGGTGATGGTGACTGTCTTCGGTCTGTTTGTTGGGCCGATGCTCATACCAATGCTTGCTGGACTTTTGATACGACGAGTCACCTGGCGCGGTGCGGCTGCTGGAATTGCGACGGGCTTTGCTTCAGGACTAACACTTTATCTCTACAAAACGTTGGTGCTTGCGAAGAACCCTGGTATCGACGCGAATTGGCTGCGTTATGACTACGAAGCCATCAGCATATTGACGAATGTTGGACTGACTGTCCTGGCTATGACGGTTACGACTATGTTGCAGAAAGTGCCAGACCATGAGCGCATTCGCATCGATGAATTCTTTACCCGGCTTGCCACTCCAGTTGATCCCAAAACTACTCACGCCAGGGTCACCGGCGAAATCTTTTCCCCCTTTTACATCATTGCGTGGATTACTGCAGGAACCGGTTTGCTGCTTGTCTGCGCTAGTTTTCTCCTGCCCGGCGGTATTGGACGAACGATAAACATCGGCTCTGGTCTAACGCTTTGGTTGCTTGCGTTTGGAATATACCGGCTGCACGTGCGGTTCGTTCGTCGTGAGGCAGCTGCAGAGGTTCTAAACCCGATCGGTCCTGGCACGACAAAACCTGTTGCGAGTGCGACAAGTTGAAGGAGTACTAAGTTCAGTTGAGAAGAGTGACTATGAACCAGGTTAGACAAAGAAGATGAAACTAGCGTCGTTCAAGAACAAATCCGAAGACATAACACGTGTGGGTCTCGTCATCAGCGATTCTATCTTTGATCTGTCGAGCGCTTTGGGTATTAGCGAGATGATCTTGCTGCTTCAAAAGTACGGCGAAGTCGAGAAAGCTTTGAACAAAATCGCAGACAGGCCCGGGAAGAACCACGGGTGGGTGAAACTTAGCGATGTAAAACTTGTCGCGCCCATTGAACGTCCGGGAAAGATTATCTGTCTTGCCGGAAACTATCGAGAGCACATTGCTGAGAGTGGCTACGTAGTTCCTGAATCAATGGATGTCGTCACCCAGCAGCTTTTCATCAAACCCTCAACGACAATCATTGGCCCAGGCGATGAAATTATTATCGGCAAGAACAATGTCAAAGTGGGATGGGAAACCGAGCTCGCCGTAGTAATCAGTAAGCGTGGTAGAAACGTTCCTGCTGAGTCAGCGCTTGATTACGTCTTTGGCTACACAATCCTTAACGACGTCTCCGAACGCGGGTTGAATTCAACTATTCAAAACCGGCACAAGCGAGAGATGGATCGCTTCCTTGATTGGTTAGCCGGTAAATGGTTCGACACTTTTGCGCCCTGTGGACCATGGATAGTTACCGCGGACGAAGTCGCCGATACTCAGAACCTCGAGATCAAACTCACGATCAATGGCGAACTCCGTCAGCACGGCAACACGCGCGACATGATCTTTAGCGTTGCGGAACAAATTGCATATGCATCATCGATTATGACTTTGGAGCCCGGTGACATTATTTCAACCGGTACCCCCGCGGGCGCTGGCCTGGGCGGCGCCGGCAACTCACTGCTACATGGCGATAACTTGATTTGCGAAATTGAGAAGATCGGCACTCTAAAAAACACCGTGAGGTACACCGAGTGAGGACACTGGATTGGGTTGTCGTCGGTCTCTATTTCTTATTCATGCTCGTCGTGGGGCTTTATTTCATGCGCCGCGCGAGCCGGAGCATGGCCGACTACTTTGTTTCCGGGCGAGATCTTCCATGGTGGGTTATCGCGCTTTCTGCGGTTGCAACTTATACAGATGCAGGTTTGGCTCCCGCGGTGACTATGCTTACGTACCAGGGTGGTCTACTTGGTAATGCCGTCTGGTGGATCCCCTACGTTGTGTGGATGCCGCTCGGTGCCGTCCTCTGGTCCAAGTATTGGCGACGTTTGGGTACGGTCACGTCAGCCGAACTGCTCAACATTAGATACAGTGGCCGATTTGCTCACGCCTATCGTGGCATCTACGCAGTCTTCATGAGCTTTGGTTTTATCGTCGTGTTGATGGGATATGTGTCGGGCTGGCTGGGTGCTGCACTTGGTCCAATACTCGGTTGGGAACCGATCAGCCTCATCTTGTTCTCAGCGGTAGTCACTGCTGCATATACAGTGGCTTCCGGTCTTTCAGGAGTGGCTTACACGGACGCTTATCAGTTTGGGATCTTCCTCATTGGGAACATCATTCTGGTGCCGATAGTTATGGCCGGCGCAGGAGGGATGGAGCATGTTTACCAGGCAATCGAGACTACTCGAGGCGCCGGTGGCTTTGAAACGTTTTTTCGCGTAATCCCTCCAGCTGAAGGTCTAGGAGGATTGACTGTATTTGCGTTTGTCGTGCAGGGACTCTTCTTCGCCGCATCTCCGACAGGCGGCGAGGGGTTTACGGCCCAACGCTTCATGGCAGCGCGCAATGAGTTTCACGCACAGGTGGGCCAACTCTTCAACGCACTCCTAACGTTGATCATTAGAGTCGTGCCATTTCTGTTTCTCGGACTGATAGCTGCCGCGCTCTATGCTCCAGGAACTGTTGCGGAGCCGGGCGAAATTTGGGCGCGCATGGTTCGGACTTATGCGCCAGTTGGATTGCTCGGTTTGCTGGTTGCCGGGATCTTCGCGGCTTACATGTCAACGGTGAGTACCCTGATGAACTGGGGCGCCTCATATATTGTGAATGACTTCTACAAACCATTCGTTCGCACGCAAGAGTCTGAGCGTCATTATGTTTGGGTCGGCCGGATCGGGTCGGTCGTGATATTTGCCCTCTCACTGATCGTTGCCTATTACTTCGTTGAAGGTTTACGCGCATGGTTTCTTTTCATCAACTCTGTTGTCTTTGCTTTCATTCTTCCGCTTTCGTGGCTGCGTTTCTTCTGGTGGCGTCTAAATATTTACGGTGAGGCAGCCGCTTTAATAATAGGACTGCCGTTAAGTTACATCGTCTGGTTTCCGCTCGGATTTTCCAACGAGCAACAGCATCCCTTCTGGCAGGGCTTCCTGCTTCTTTTTGGTCTTGGTTTTCTGACCATCATTGTGATCACTTACCTGACTCCTGCGGAAAGAATTGAGACGCTACGCGAGTTTTACCGGCGTTGCCGGCCGCCGGGCTTTTGGGGACCAGTTGTCAGAGAGTTCGGTGGTGAGGAGCGCCAGCAGATACGTCGCGAGACGATCACGGATGTTATCGACTGCGCACTTGGTGTCATCTTCTGCACCGCTGCAATCGAGCTAATCATTAGCATGCTGGGGCGTCACTGGGTTGTTTTTGCGGTTTCACTATTGGTGTCGATCCTCAGTGGCGGACTGTTCATCGGGCGGTGGGCGCGTCGAGGAGTTTTCCGCGGCCTTTCTGGAAGTGAAGCCGAGCGCCCGATTGAAGTTGAAGGAGAAACCTGACGCTCAGCTCCTAATTCGGTTGAAAAAATGATTAATGCTCGCCTTGGTCCGACAGAATTCATTTTAATGAAACGTCTTCCCCCATTGTCCAGAACAAAGAGGTAATTGTAGGAGAACTTTCCATGATCAGTTGCGGGTTGCAGAAACTTAAATCACGAACACTTTTTCTTGGTCTACTGATGTCGTTTGTTCTCGTGGTGTTGTTTCATTTCTTGAGTGTTACAAATGCGAGCAATAGTACGCAGCCCAAACGAGAAGTACACGCACTGTGGACGCACCCTCCTGCCGTTGGTAACACTCCTGAGGCTACGCGGAAGTTCATCGA
Source organism: Pyrinomonadaceae bacterium (assembly GCA_035646955.1). GTDB lineage: Bacteria > Acidobacteriota > Blastocatellia > Pyrinomonadales > Pyrinomonadaceae > PSRF01. The sequence continues at coordinate 9,239 of DASROI010000373.1, read as the reverse complement.
TCGTTGCAAGCAAGCGAACATCGATACCATCGTGATCATGATCAAAGGTTCTTCGGGTGAGATCTATTGGCAGAGCAAACGTTTCCCGCAAGCCATCGCCAAGGGCTATGAGAAGTTTGACTTTCTTGGAACACTGATAAAAGAAGCTCACGCTCAAGGAATCAAGGTCGATGCCTGGTTCTGCGATTTTATTGAAGGACTGGACGGTGCGGCTTACCGTGAACATCCAGAATGGGCCGAGTTAAATCCAGACGGCAATACTACGGCCAGTGAGAAACTTGGCCATACGAGATCCTATGACTATGTTTGGATGTGCCCGGCCAGGCGTCCGGGATACGTGGACCAGTGGCTGATACCGATGTTCGAAGAAGTCGCGAAGAACTACCCGGTCGATAGTGTTCACCACGATTATGTGCGTTACCCGGGCGATGTTGCTCCCGACAGTTATTGCTTTTGTGATTATTGCCTTGCTCACCTTCCTCAATACGCGATGCTTAGTTACAGGACTCGTCCCGAAGAGCGTTATCGAGTCAAGTTCAATCAACCTCGAATAGAAGCTAACTGGTGGAGTGATCCAACGATGTTGCCGGGTGATTGGAATCAGATGGACCGTCGCGAAAAAGCCGACTTCATAATGAACGGTCGCACCATTCCCGGTGGTCCACCAGACATGCGCTACTTCTTTTACGACTACCGGCAGCAACAAATTAAGACCTTCGTAAAACAGTTAGCGACCACCATCAGAGGGCTCGATCGCAAAATTGAGATCTCGGCGGCAGTTTTCAAGAACCCGATTTTGAGTAGCCGTTATATAGGTCAACACTGGAACGATTGGACCCCGTGGATCGACGTCTACATGCCGATGACTTATCGCAGCCACTTTGCGGGTAGTTTTGACAGTTACCTGGACCATCTTACGGAAACGACTGCAAAACAAATTGAATGGGTAAATCATGAAAGACCCATCTATGCGGGAATTGCCACGACTTATCTATATCGGGAAGAGTTGCAACCGATCGATGATATTCGAGATCGCGTTACTGAACTGAAAGCGTTAGCTCCGAATGACTCTAAGGGACGGGCAGAAAAGGCGCGGGCAATCAGAACCAGCTTTGACGTCATGAAGCCCCATCTCGCCGAGGTTGCGCCCGAGATAGAAAAGGAGATTGCGGGGCTGGTTGATGCTGTCGTTGCTGCCGGTGGTAGTTCGTCGGCAAATATTGCGACGGATAACTTGTTAGCTCGAATTAAGAGACTTCGAAGTGATTTGCCGGCGGGTTACTTTCAACCGGAAAAGCTCGTGAGATCGATCGAAGCGGCGCGTAAAGCTAACCCAGCCGGAATCGCAATCTTTGCGGCGTCCAATCTTGATATTGAGAAGTTGTGGCCCGCTGTGGAAACGGCATTCAAACGCTAGATCGAGAACAAGATGAGCCGACTTATTTCCAAGGTCATCAGTACAAGTCTCGTCTATGCGTGCCTGATTTCGCCGGTACTCTTGAGCTCGCAAACCTGCCCGGCGCAACAAGAGGGAAAGGTGCTTGCGCCTTACGAAGTGCGAGATGATTTTCAAGGCGACAGCCTGGGCCAATGGGCCAGTTATCCTCCAGCACAGGACGTTGGGTATGAGCCGAGTATCTCGCCAACATCAGACTACGGCGCGCCTGGCGGACGCGCCTTGATGCGTGTCGTGAAACCCACCCAAGCCGCAGTTCAGCGTTTTGGGTTCATCAAGAGAGTGAACGGAATCATCGCTAGCGGTTCTCGCCTACGATTCTCTTATCGTCTCAATTCATCGTCTGCCGCAACGATTGAGGTTGGTTTTGCCGGAAAGAATGGGCAGCTTTATACGAAAAAGCTGACAGCCAAAACAAACGAGTGGAGCAGCGCCGAGTTCAATCTTAGTGAAACTGGCGCGCAGGTAGGAATTGGCGTTGAAGCAGTCGACATCGTTGCTACAGTTCCAGATGCGGATCCCGACTTCATCTATCGTTTCATTATCGATGACTTTTCTTTCAATGCGGTTACTGACGCCCGCTTTAAAATTAGCAGGCCGCAGACGGAAATGATCGAACCCTGGCCCGAGTTAGTTAGCGCAAAAAGTTATCGGCCAGGCGATATCCTGGTTTTGGAGGCACATGCGCCGGCGCGGCTTGCAAAGGCTGAATGCGTGCTCGAAGACCAGTTTGGAAAAACAAGCTTCAATCAACCTCTCTACGATGACGGTAGTCACGGTGACAAGACTGCCGGTGACAATGTTTGGACCAACAATAAAGTCCATGAACTGCGAGCATCCGATCCGCCTGGCATCTGGTTGGCCCATGTGAATGGAACTACGAGCGACGGTCAATCGGTTAAGACTGTTATTCGGCTGATCGTGCGTCCTGCCGGTGTTGCGAATCACCCCAGACTCTATTTCCCGGGAACGGATCGTGAAAAGTTGATCGCTCGTTCACGCGATCCAAAACTTTCGAGCCTGTGGGCAAATCTACAGACCACGGCTAAGACTGCGCGTGCAAACGGTGAAATCGCCAACGGTGGCGATGTCATTGAGTTGCTTGACTCCGAGTACCTGCTTCCTTCGTTACTCGGTTACTTCGATGTACTCAACCGGGCGCGATCACGGATCGCGTATAACGCATTTGAGGCCTACATCACGGGAAGTCCCGAAGCGCGCGCGGCGGCAAAGGCGGCGTTGTTGGCGGTCGCGCGCTGGCAGCATTGGGAACCACCCTGGTTTCGCGCTCACGGACAACATACCTATTATCCTGCCGGTCAGCTCGCTGCTGATGTAGCACTCGGTTACGACCTGCTTTACGACGATCTGTCGGAGCCGGAACGTGTATTGATTCGACGCGCATTGATTGAGAAGTCGATCATTCCGACGTTCAAGGAGTACGTGCTCGATAATCGAGTGATGACGAATACCAGCAACTGGATTGCACACACAGTAGGCGGATCACTCATCGCTGCGGCAAGCATCGCAAATGATCTAAGTGAGTCTGAAAGGGAAGGACAATTTGAAATTTGTGTCAGTGGTCTAATGCGAAAGCTCGAGGACCACATGTCGGCGAGTTACCTGGCTGACGGAAGTTACGCGGAAGGGATTAGTTATCACGAATTTGATGCAGAGACGCTTGGGCCGGCTCTAATTGCTGTTCAGCGTAGCTTTGGTGCCGACTACTGGAAGCAAACACACGTTCTCGAAGCCTTAACTTATCCGCTCTACTCACTGACGTGGCCTATAAGTGGTAGCCCTGACATGGGCGACACACATCCTCCCGCTGGACATGGAATTCCTCCGTTTGTGTATCAGTCGAAGGATCCAGTCGTGCGCTGGTACTACTCGCAGTTTGACAGGCCGTCGCTCAGCAAATTCATTTTTTACGACGACTCTGTTCAACCAGAGGCGCCCAAGCTGCCCACCTCTCGAATTTTCCGGGACAAAGGTAACGCGGTTTTTCGAACGGGTTGGACGCCGGGCGACATGGTATTCCTGTTTCGCGCTGGGCCAAACTTCAACCATCATCATGCGGACCAGGGATCGTTTCTCTTAACCGCTAACGGTGAGGTTCTAATCAGTGAAGCGGGATGGTCCGATTATTACAAAGACCCATACTATGCGACGTTCTTTACCCAGGCGGTCGGCCACAACACGGTCTTAGTAGGCGACAACCCTCAAAGCCAAACCATTGCCGACACGCTTCAGTACAAGGCACTTCACAGTTATCCGCGGATCACGGATTCAATCACGAGTGAGTTTTACGATGGTGTCCGTAGTGAGTTGTCGTCTGTATATCAGGAGCGGTTGAAGAGTTATGTTCGCAGCATAGTGTTTGTTAAGCCTGCCTATTTTGTAGTCTTTGATGATCTGAAAACGAATGGAACACCAGAGCCGTTTGATTTTCTTTTGCATCTGCCGAATCGAAACCAGATCAAGATCGAAAATCTTACGGCCAGTTACACTGGGAAAAAGGCCTCATTGGTGGTGCGTTCGTTTCCATCTAATGCTTCAAAGTTGACGGTTACGGACGGACATATTCCGTATCACATCTTCGCGGCGAGCACTCCAGCTGAAACTCCTGCACAGCCTGCTTACCTGAGTTTTAGAACAATCAGTCCAGTGACCGAAACTCAGTTTCTGACCGCAATTGTTCCGGCGCAGTCAGAAAGCGCTGCGCAGAGTCTTAGCAAAGCGATGAGCGAACTAGCCGGCGAGAATTTGAGAGGAATTCGGGTCGACCGTAGCGACAAGTCGGACCTGGTGATGTTTCGTGTTGGTGGCGACACGCAGAGAATTCGACAAGGTGAATGGTCAGCAGATGCTGCAAGTGTGGTGATCACCCAGAAAGCAAACGGGCTGGAGACATTCGCTGTTCAGAGAGCGCGCGAACTGCGCCGCGGAAATCAAATTCTGTTTGCAAGCGACTCGCGGATCAGCGTTGCCGCTAACTTTAGAGATGGCGAGGTTGAAATCGTAGGCAATACGGATAAGGTGGCAAGAGTCACTGTGTTTATAGGCCGCGCTCCGACTCGGGTGTTGCTTGATGGTAGGGAGTTGGGCGGTAATAGTTTTAGTTTCAACCACAGTGACGGAACGATTGCGCTAGCTATTCCCGGTGGACAGCATGACTTGAAAATCACGTTACGATGAAAACGACTCTCTGTGTAGCAACCGACAACTTCCGATGTTTTTATGCGAGGACATTTCAGAGGGCAGTAGGCAGATCGGCAATGCGAGACCTGTCAGCACCGAATCGCGGTAGCGTCGGGTGAATCTCAAAATGCTGACAACTGCTTGATCCTCGAGACTCACCCGAAGCTACCGCGATTCGGTACTGACCGGTCTCGCAACTTGATCGTTTGGTTGCGGCCTAAGCCGCGCTGTGCGACCTTTGTGTTCTCGGTGCCTCAGTGGTGGAATCCTGGGCCACATTTCTAACCACAAAGAGCACGTCGCTCAGAGCAGAGCCACAAGGTACTAATTTGTAGTTAAAGCCACGATTTATCTCAAAAAACTTTGCAACAGCGGAGACTCTTTGATATACATGCGTCCGCAATACAGTTATCGCTTCTCAGCGCCGCCGCAACGCGCACCTTGGGTTAAAACACCAAGGTTATCGCTCTTTTTTTCAACTTTCATCAAAGGAGTTGGAGAATTATGGCTAAGACTGTTTGCAAGGTTTTAGGGGTGGTTTTCCTTCTCGTTGGAGTTGCCGGTTTTGTGAATCAGGGATTGCTCGGTGCTCACTTCACCCCGGCACACAATGTCGTTCACCTCGTATCCGGGGCGATCGCACTTTATTTCGGCTTTGCCGGATCGATGGCAGCTGCCAAAGGCTTCTCACTCGTATTTGGAGTTGTCTATCTCGCGCTGGGAATTCTAGGAATGGCGCTAGGCACCGGAGCGGAACACCTGTGGATGGTAGGACCGCTGCATCTGGGGCAGGTAGACCACGGCATTCATCTTCTGCTCGGCGTCGTATTTTTGGCAGGTGGTCTGTTTACAAAAACGAATTGACGAGCTGACTTTCAGGTTGCAAGGAGAAACTCAATAAGTGACGCAACCCGCGCCCGAGAGTTTCTAACCTTGCAACCTGATTCTATTTTCAAAACTTCACTTTCACTCCGCCACGTCCAACTGCTCCGGGCGCCAGAAAACCATTCTCATAATAGGTCTGGTTGAAAATGTTCTCTACGCCGCCAAAAAGAACGATTGTCACTTTCTCCGTTTGTCTTCTCTCGTAACTAGCAAAGAGATCACCCTTCGTATAGCCGTCAAACTTCAACTCCGCCATTCGAAAAGGAAGGTTGTTCTCGAATACTGGCGCAATGTAAGAACCCGTGCGATTCAAGGCAAAATTGACGAGAAGAGCCCGATATCTTTGTCTCAGATTAAACCCAATCTGATGTTTCGGAATGACGTATTCCGGCTGTATACCACGCGCCGGAAGAAACCGATCACTATTTGTGAAAGTGTAGGCGGCACGCAAAGCAGTTCCTTTCCATGGAGAAGCTTCGACCGATGTTTCGGCGCCGCGGGAAAGACCTCCAGGCTGATTTGTGTAACCGCTAAACCGGCCCAATCCAAGTGGATCATCGATGAAACCAGTAAAGGCAATTACGCGCTGAAGCCTGGTGTAAAAGTACGTCGCGCTCAACAGCACCTTGTCTTGAGCGAAACGCTGATCGAACCCACCATCGACACTGATTGACTGTTCCGCTCGCAACGTTGGATCTCCGAATCGAACTGGTCCAGTGCTGATAGTCCCTTCTCCAAATCTTTCGAACAGTGAAGGTGCGCGAAACCCGTTGCCAACATGTGCTCTAAGTTTTGTGCCACTGTTACGAAAGAAGTAGGCAATTGATCCATCACCGGTGACAGAGCTCTCGGCATTTCTCGCCTGTAATTCACCCGGCCGATCAGCGCTGCGAAGGCGATAACCCTGGGCGCGGACGCCTATCGCAATCTGCAGTCGTTGGTCCATAAATGAGAGCTGGTCCTGACCAAAGACCGCGTAGGTTCGTTGCCGATCCGTAGTGTTGTTCAAAACGTTGAATGACGGTTGTGACGATTGGAAGAACGACTCGCGCTCGAATTCTGCACCAATTGTCGCAAGGTTAGAATCCGAAATTTGCCAGTTCAACCGGCCGTCGACGGTATCGATAGTCCCTTTGTTTACGCTCAGAAACTCAAAATCACCAAAGGGGACAAACGCCGCAAAGTTCGGATCAACTTCCGGTCCATTGTAATTACGCCGGTTGCTCGCAACTCTCTGGTAAGCGATCGAATACGAGATTCGATCATTCACGCTGTGTGTGAATCTTCCTGAGCCAACCAGGAGTCGAGTGCGACGACCCTGATCAGGATTGTTGAAATCAGGTTGAAACGTCACCCCGGCAACGGCTTCAGGAAAGTTTGCAGACGAGTTGAAAGCGCCGGGCAACGCAAATGGATTGTCATTGACGCGGCCATTCGCAATTGTCCCGTAAAAACGACCACTGATGTTGATATTTTGCAGTGGGTTAAACTGAACTCGTCCGCTCAGCACGGTGTCGCCATATTGATCGTTGCCGTCGATACCATGACGTACGTCCAATCGACTCGCACCGGCCTCAAAGCCGACCTTGTCGCTCCCACCAGTTAGCTGGAAGCGTTCTCGGTAAGTTGCCAATCCACCTGCTTCAAATCCCGCACTGAAATGCAGTCCAGACTGCGGAATCTCAGGGATCATATTGATAGCACCGCCTATAGCGTGTGTGCCATAGATGGAAGAACCGGCGCCGAGTAGCACTTCGAGCCGGTCTTCACCTATCGGTGCAAGGTCCGTGATTAGCGAGAGTGCAGAGCCATTGATATCTCCAGCATCACGTACGCGAAGACCATCGATCAAAACGGCAGTATCAAAGTTGCGCTGACCTCGAAGACGAATGGTTGTCAACGATCCGGGCGAGCCTTGCTGCTGAATTCGCACCCCAGGTGTGCCTCTGAGATCTTCGGCCAGACTCAACGTGTGTTTTGCTTCGATATCTTCTGCGGTGACAGTGGTGATGACTTTTGCCACTTCTTCCTCTCGTTGGAGAGTTCCGGTAGCAGTCACGACAACACTTTCATTGATGCCCGCCAGGCGCAGCTTGATTTCGAGTTCCCTGGTCTGTCCCTTTTCGAGCTTGAGGTCTTCAGAGTCGTAAACAGCGAAACCTGGGGCTTTCACCTCAACGATGTACGTTTCGGAGCGGAGTTCATTGAAGACAAATGCTCCGGATTCATTGGTTTGCGAAGTTAACCTTAGACCAGTGCGTGAAAAGAGGACCACCTGGGCACCGGCAACCTTGGCGTTTGTTTCGTCCGTAACGGTGCCTTTAAGAACCGTTGAGTTCTGTGCAGTGATTGTGACCGCAGCAATCACGGTCAAGAAACATGTAGCGATAACAGTGAAAAATCCAGATCTAAATTGTCTCACGGTAGCTTCTCCTGCCCGTCGCAGTGCGAGCTGAAAAGAACGTCGGGCAGGTTTCCTGACTCGCAGCTTAGGATTCGTTTGGAATCGCCTCAGCTCCTCGCCTTCCCAGATTAATCCAGTGGCAAAAACTTTTGAGGAACCTCGTAACTGCTTACAGTTGCGCGGGCAGCGACGGCTTTGCACCGTCTTCCCTGACACCATTGTTCAAGTTGTTTTCAAAAATGCGACCTCTCAGCGAATCAGCGTCACAAACGGTGACCGCAATGGCGCTGAACGCTGAGTGGGACGCAGACTCCTTGTAAATTCGGACCGGTCTATCGATAGACCGGCGTTACTCTGGGCGCACCACTGGTTGGGTGCGCATCGACTAATGCACTTACGCCAAAAACTTCGTGGAGTAAACTTGCAGTCAGAACGCGTCCCGGTGGTCCATACTGAATCGCTTTTCCATCCTTCATAGCCAGGATGTTGTCCGCAAACTCAGCAGCCAGGTTGACGTCGTGAGTGACTACCAGCGCCGAAGCCTTTTCTGTCTGGCAACGCTTTCTAACCAGCGCAAGAAGTCCGGCCTGGTGTGAAAGGTCGAGATTCGCGGTCGGCTCGTCGAGTAGCAGATACTTCGCTTCAGTTGCGAGCGCTCGAGCAAGTACCGCTCTTTGCCGTTCACCTCCCGACAACTCACTCATCAATCTGTTGTTCAGCGTAAGGAGCTCGGTCTCGTTCAGGATCTGTTCAGCGATCTGAATGTCTCGTGCTGTCTCCCACCCCCAACCAGTGTGGCTGGCCCAGGCAAAGCGACCACCAAGTACAAACTCGAGGACCGCAACCGGAAACCTCAGCTCAGCTTCCTGGGCCACAACAGCTATCTGTCTTGCAATCGTCTGCCGGCTGAGAGTTTCGAGCGCTTGTCCATCGAGCGTGATTCGACCTGCAGCTGGTTTTAGTCGCCCGTTAAATGTCTGCAACAAGGTCGACTTGCCTGCTCCGTTTGGGCCGATAATCGCCGTAACTTCTCCAGGTTGTAACGCAAGCGTCACGTCCGCAACGACGACATGTGGACCATACTTTACTGAGAGTTGACTGGCTTCAAGCATAAGACGTCGTCTAACCTTCACGGCCACCGCGGGCCGGTACTTTCCTTAAGACCTTCGCAACAGATAAATAAAGAGGGGAGCCCCGATTAAAGCCGTGAGTGCTCCCACCGGTAGTTCACGCGGCGCAATCACCGTTCGTGCCAGAGTGTCAGCTATCATCACAAAAATTGCCCCGCCAAGT
>DASROI010000372.1:0-2497 GCA_035646955.1 Pyrinomonadaceae bacterium | reverse complement strand
CATTGATGGACAGTAGAAAGAGAACTCCGCGCCCGTTTGAACCGATTCTCCACTGATTCGCCAGTTTCAGTGAGTAGTCAAAGATAGGCTCGTCGCTCGTATCTTTGACGAAAACAACAACTGCCTCGATCCCTTTGCTTTGATTCAATTCTTGCAACAGTTTCGTGAGGCGCTCTTCAGAGGCGGTATCCAGAACGTCTGCATAGTCGTTCAAAATTCCCCGCCGCCGGGGGAAATTGTCCGGCTCCTGGATTGCGGGCGGTGGGTTATTATTCTGTTGTTTACGAGGAATGAGCGCACATGATGAAACACCACAGAGAATCGCGACAAGCAGCGAAACGTTCAATAGGAACTGTGGCAGTCTTTTCTTAGTCATCTATTTTGCGCCACACTCCACAAGTTGAATCATCACAATCATGAGGATAGTAAGCTTGGACCAGACTGTCACCGGCATCCTTCGCCTCTTCCAAAGTCCAGCGATAGAACTCAATTGGATTTCGTTCTTCTCCGGGAGGTTCTTTAAGTTGGATAAAAAATCGATGAGTGTCATGGGTCGCCAGTGTCCTGATCGATTCGTTTAGATGAAGCCGGCTCCAGTGGCTCATATTATTTCCCCATCTGTGGTTGTAGTCTCAATCTCGAACTTGTAATTGTCGACGGAGTAACGAAAAGTGCGTTTCATGTTTATCGTCATTCTCGCATACTTGCTGGGCTCGATTCCGTTTGGCTTTCTGATTGTGCGAGCTCTTGCAGGCGACGATATCAGGCAAACAGGTTCTGGGGGAACTGGCGCCACCAATGTTTCGCGGCGGGCCGGCAAGTTGGCGGGAGTTATAACTCTAATGCTCGATGCGGCAAAAGGAGCGGCAGCAGTATTGTTAGCCGGTTGGTTTGCCAAAGGGTCAGCGGATTGGTCGGTGATGGCTGCCGCGGTTGCAGTAATTGTTGGTCATATCTTTCCGATCTGGCTGGGTTTTCGTGGTGGCAAAGGAGTGGCCACAGGCGTTGGAGTATTTCTGGTGCTCGCGCCGCTGGCAGTTCTACTCGCCGGGATTGTCTTTCTGATGATTGTTTTGTTGACTCGGTATGTATCGCTCGGATCAATTGTGGGTTCGTTAGTTATTCCTATCGTCGTTGGCCTCGGACGATATCCGATCGTTTTCGATGGTATTTCGGTTGCGGCCATCTGCTGCGCGGCGCTGATTATTTTTGCGCACCGACAGAACATCTCGAGGTTGATACAGGGAACTGAGAATAAGTTTAGATAATGGTCGATCAGACAAATTCACGTTTAAACGTCTCAGTGATTGGTGCCGGAAGTTGGGGCACGGCGCTCGCAATCCTGGCAGCGAGGGCGGGGCACGATGTGAAACTATGGTCCAGAAACGCGAGTGTTGTTACCTCGATCGAGCGAGATCGAACAAATTCGATTTATCTGGCAGGAATTGAGGTGCCTGAAAGTGTGACTGTCAGCCGAGATCTTTCTTTCATCATACGGAATGCCGAGTTGATAATTATGGCCTCGCCGTCACACGCGGTTCGAAGTCTAGTCGAATCTATTAGAAATGAGATCGGTGAGCAGTCCGTATTTGTAAATACAGCAAAAGGAATTGAGGTCGACACCGGCAAACGAATTTCACAAATTGTCGAGGAAACTTGTCCATCGGGATTGCCATACGTTTGTTTGTCTGGTCCATCTTTTGCCAAAGAAGTTATCCTGGATCATCCAACTGCGATTGTTGCTGCAAGCCTGAATAGTAATGCGGCCAAACTTGTGCAAGCGGCTCTGAGCTACAAGAACTTGCGTGTCTATACGAACAGCGATGTGATCGGAACCGAGTTAGGCGGCTCAGTAAAAAATATCATGGCGATTGGCGCGGGCATGGTCTCGGGCCTGGGACTTGGAGCGAATAGCCTCGCTGCACTTATTACTCGTGGACTCGCCGAGATTACTCGTTTCGCAATATCTCAAGGCGGACAACTCGAAACTATGATGGGCCTGGCGGGGTTGGGAGACCTTGTATTGACCTGCACGGGCTCGCTCTCGCGCAATCGATTTGTCGGTGAACAGCTTGCGCTCGGAAGAGGTATAACTGAGATTACCACGGAGATGAATGAAGTCGCCGAAGGAATAAAGACCACACGAGCAGTAAAGACTCTAGCGGACCGAGCTGCTGTCGAGATGCCAATTGTTAACGAAGTGAATGACGTTCTTTACCACGGCAAGGATGTGCGAGATGCAGTCAACGCATTGATGAGTCGTCCATTACGCGACGAGTTCTGACCTTTAAAGCGCGTATCCTCGGTGAAACAAACTAATAACTTCTTGTTTTTCTGACGATGTTTTTATGCGAGGACACTTCAGAGGGCAGTAGTCAGATCGGCAAGGCGAGACACTTGATCGTTTGGTTGCGGCCTAAGCCTCGCTGAGCAACCTTAGTGCTCTCTGTGTCCCGGTGCTGAGATAGTGACGGCCAGAGGGGACTACCACCGAGAC
>DASROI010000371.1:0-14289 GCA_035646955.1 Pyrinomonadaceae bacterium | reverse complement strand
GTATTGGCGCGCTGTACATGCGACGCGGCGTTGATCTTCCCTCCTTTATTGTTGGAGGTAAACAGGAGGATGGCCGCCGCGCCGGAACCTCTGCGGTTCCTGGCATTGTCGGACTTGGCGCTGCTTCCCGGCTCGCGCGTTTGGAAGATGATCATGATACGGTTCTTGATCTTCGCAACTTACTCGAAGACAGCATTCTTAACAAAATTCCGAACGCCCGTTTGAATGGACCAGCTGATCGAAGCAAACGTCTGCCAAACACTTCCAATATTTCTTTTGAGTATGTTGAAGGGCAAAACATCCTCACGCACCTCGACGAGGCGGGCATTTATGTGTCAACGGGTTCAGCGTGTCACTCGTCGAGCCATGAATCTTCGCCGACCTTACGAGCGATGAATGTTCCTTACACAGCGGCGCAGGGATCGGTCCGTTTTTCTGTCGGCAGATATAACACCGAGGCTGAAATAAGAGAGACACTGACTGTGTTGCCGGGAATTATGAAAAAGCTCGTGGACATGTCGCCTTACGAAAATGAGTTGAAAGCCCTTTACGCGAAGAGAGGCTAATCCAGAAAAGTAGAATAAGTATGAGGATCGTCTTCGATTTTTCTCAGCGTCTGTTTGCGACACCTCGGCGTCCCTCTGCGTACCGAGGCTATAGTCCTCTACTCAAAGGCGTGACACGAAGACTCGCGAAACGCAGAGAGACGCTGAGGTTACGCAGAGAGACGCAGGGGAAGCGACCACCTATGGCAAATTTTGTGAAGCTCGTGCATGTTGGCGCCTCAGTTGTGTTGGCGTCTTTCTAAGTGGCTTCACGGTCGCATAATTGTGACGTCTAAGAACCTTCGCTGATTATCTTCTTTTGTGGACTGTGCTTTGCTGGTAGAATTTATCGGCAGAAGTTGAAAGTCCAGCTTTCCGCCAGAGTTCGCTCCCCAGCATTTCCGGAGTAGCCGTAGATGTCATTTGAAAAGCCGGGTTGGTGCGTAAAAATCCTCTGTGGATAACACTGAGTAGCGCAGATCTGCGCAGGCTTAAGCTGCTGATCTAACTCGCTCAAACGCTCCGGTCTGGTTGGTCATTTGCCAAAACCCAATTTGGAGAGGTCTAAAATATCAAATGAGCACTGTTATCGAGCCGCCAAGCACTAATGTTGAAAAGAATCTGGAAGAGGTCGAGACGGTTACCATCCGCTTTGCAGGTGATTCCGGAGACGGAATGCAGTTGACGGGAACTCAGTTCACCAATACTTCTGCGGTACTCGGCAATGACATTTCCACGCTCCCTGACTTTCCGGCGGAAATCCGAGCTCCTGCAGGAAGTCTTCCTGGAGTTAGCGGTTTCCAACTCAACTTCTCCAGCCATGACATCAAGACGCCGGGTGATCAACCCAACGTACTGGTGGCTATGAATCCAGCGGCGCTCAAGGTCAACCTCGCTGATCTGGAAGATGGCGGAACGCTCATCGTCAACACCGACAGCTTCACTGCAGAGAATCTAAAGTACGCGAACTACGCGTCGAATCCACTTGAGGACAACTCTCTTGCCGGTTACCGAGTTCATAAGCTGCCAATCTCAACGCTTAATATGAACGCGTTGAAAGGCAACGTCGAGCTCTCCCGTAAAGAGATTGACCGTTCGAAAAACTTTTTCGCCTTAGGCGTGCTCTACTGGCTTTATGACCGTCCGATGGACACTACTCTGTCATGGATCAGGACTAAATTTGCGAAGAGTCCGGAACTGGCAAAAGCTAATGAGATAGCTTTGAAGACCGGATACAACTTCGCCGACACGACCGAAGTATTCACCACCCATTACACCGTCAAGAGGGCTCAGATTGCGCCAGGCAAATATCGGAAGCTGACGGGTAATGAAGCGACTGCAATTGGTTTTATTGCTGCTTCACAACTGTCAGGGCGCCCGCTCTTCTACGGCTCGTACCCGATCACGCCGGCGTCGGACATTCTTCATGAACTTTCACGGCACAAGTCTTTTGGCGTTAAGACTTTTCAGGCTGAAGACGAGATCGCCGCGGTTTGTGCAGCAATTGGAGCTAGCTTCGCCGGCCAGATCGGCTTGACCGGTACGTCTGGGCCAGGTGTAGCTCTGAAGCAGGAAGCGATTGGTCTCGCGGTGATGACGGAGCTACCGTTAGTCATAGTTAATGTGCAGCGAGGTGGACCATCGACCGGTTTGCCTACCAAGACTGAACAGGCCGATCTTTTCCAGGCTGTCTGGGGTCGCAACGGAGAATGCCCGGCGTTAGTTGTAGCCCCCGCAACTCCCGGCGATTGTTTTCACATGGCGATCGAAGCAGTGCGCCTCGCGTTTAAGTACATGGTTCCCGTCTTCTACCTGTCGGATGGATATCTCGCTAACGGAGCCGAACCATGGGCCATTCCCGAGATCAGTGAGTTGCCCAAGATCGAGGTGAAGTTCGCGACTGATCCAGCTACCTTTATGCCGTACTCGCGCGACCCGGAGACGTTGGCGCGCCCATTTGCGTTGCCCGGTACTCCAGGTTTGGAGCATCGCATCGGCGGTATCGAGAAACAGCACATCACCGGCAATGTCAATTACGATCCCGAAAATCACCATCTGATGGTCAAGCTTCGTCAGGAGAAGGTTGATCGTGCCGTCAACGATATTCCGTTGGTCGAAGTGATGGGTGAGAAAACAGGTAAGGTTCTGGTCCTGGGCTGGGGCTCTACCTTTGGCTCGATCAGTTCAGCTGTCGAAAGGATGCAGAAGGAAGGCAAGAGTGTTTCGTCTGCGCACTTGAGACATCTGAACCCATTCCCGAAGAATCTCGGAGAAGTGCTTTCAAGTTTCGAGACTGTAATCATTCCCGAAATGAACTTGGGCCAACTCTGTACGATGATTCGCGCGAAGTACCTGATCGATGCGGTGCCCTTCTCAAAGGTCAAAGGAAGACCTTTCCAGATCAGAGAGATCGTCCGAAAGGTTGAGGAGTATCTATAAGAGCGGTTAGCAGCAGTAAGTCTAATCAGGAGTAATGATGAGCACACAAAGCAACGGACAAAATGGTAACGGAAACGGCAACACCCCCATCGTCGAAGCAATTTCTGCTGATAGCGAAGTTGGCACTGCAGTGTCAGGACGCATCGCTCCCCCTCCAGGCCAATTGAAGAAGGCCGACTTCATCTCAGATCAGGAAGTTCGCTGGTGTCCGGGTTGCGGCGATTACGCCATTCTGAACAACGTTCAGAAAGTTATGCCTGAACTCGGGATCCCTCGCGAGAAAATGGTTTTTGTCTCAGGCATTGGATGCTCGTCACGCTTTCCTTATTACATGAATACATATGGATTCCACACTATTCATGGTCGAGCCCCGGCAATTGCGACCGGCATTAAATGTGCTAACCCGGATCTAAATGTTTGGGTGATAACCGGCGACGGCGATGCGCTCTCGATTGGTGGCAACCACTTCATGCATGCAATTCGTCGCAACCTCGACATCAACTACATACTCTTCAACAACCGGATTTACGGTTTGACGAAGGGTCAATACAGTCCGACTTCAGAGTTTGGTAAGAAAACCAAATCGACACCAGCAGGGACAATCGACTATCCGGTCAACCCACTCTCGCTCGCGATCGCGAGTGAATCGACATTTGTAGCCCGCTCCATCGATATCGACGTCAAACATCTCGGCGGAATAGTCGAAGCTGCCGCTAAGCATAAAGGCATCTCGTTCATCGAGGTCTACCAGAACTGCAACATCTTCAACGACCATGCATTCGAGTACTTCACAGAACGATCAGTCCGCTCAGATCGCGTTCTCTATCTCGAGCACGGCAAGCCGATGGTATTCGGTAAAGACCGTAATAAAGGAATTCGGATGAATGGTGCTCATCCGGAAGTCGTCACACTCGGCGAAAACGGACTCACTGAGAACGATTTGCTCGTACACGATATTTATCTGAATGACCCATCGGTGGCGTTCATGCTGGCACGCATGGAACAGCCTGATTTTCCGCAGCCCGTTGGTATCTTTCGCGCGGTGGAGCGGGCAACCTACGAGGATATGATGGTTAATCAGATCGACGCGGCGATTGCCAAGTCAGGACCTGGCAGTCTCGAGAAACTCCTCAACAGCGGCGAGACTTGGGTCGTCGAGTAGGTTTCAATTACTGGCAAAGAGCTAGCAGGGCGTCACTCGGGTGGCGCCCTTTTTTCCTATCTGTTTCCGGTGTCATTTCGTGTGATTTGGTGAATCGCTTTCTCACAATAACAGCTGATCCACGAAATAAAACGAACGAACACGAATAAGAAACTGACAAAATCATACGAGTTTGGACAGTGTACTGGTGGTGGGAGTTCGGCCAAATTCGACTTCTTGTGCAAGGCGGCCTCGGTTTACACTACCCTACTAATCGTTTGCCGCTCGAAGACTGCAAAAACCTGGCGAGGTCTTTCGCGTATTACTTCAGACTTCATGACCGCACCAATCGGAGAACTTAGCATGCTTAAGTCGTACAAACTTTCTCGCCAACTCTCAATGGCGCTCCTGTCCCTAATTCTTATCCTGGCGCCTTTTGCAGCACCGGTGAATGCACAGCATAAAGCGGTTCAAACTACAGCTGTAGCGGCTACCAACAACTACGCTGAAGGTCTGGCGGCTATTGAGAAGGCAATCGATCAAAAACGGCAGGAACTGGGAATCCCGGGAGTTTCGCTGGTTATCGTCAAAGATGATCGAGTGATTTACATGAAAGGCCTTGGCGTTAAAGACTTCGAAAAGAAATTGCCTGTCACGCCCGACACTCTCTTCGCAATCGGTTCCGCGTCAAAAGCATTTACGTCAATGATTGCGGTCATGAGTGTCGATGAACATAAACTATCGCTCGACGACTCGCCTAAAAAATTCCTTCCTTACTTCAAGCTTCGTGATGCAGATGCTGATGCAAAAATCACGATCCGGGACCTCCTCTCACATCGCTCAGGACTTAATCGGACCGATATTGCCATGGTGACTGGAGTGCTGAACCGGGCCGAACTCATTGAAGTTGCGGCGATGGCGAAACCAACCGCAAAACTGGGCGAAAAGTTCCAATATCAAAATGTTATGTATACCGCAGCCGGCGAAGCGGTCGCTCAAGCTCAACATTCGACCTGGGACAAGCTAATTGCCACCAGGATCTTCAAGCCGCTGGGGATGCGAGGTAGCGATACGACCGTCGTCGCGATGCAAAAGGCACGAGACTTTTCTTTTGGCTACGAATACAACCCGACTACTAAACAAACGCGACGATTACCTCAAAGGGAGATTACCGCTGCGGCGCCTGCCGGAGCGATAAATTCCAGTGCTCGAGACATGGCACAGTGGATTCGTTTCATGCTGGCCGGAGGGACCATCGAGGGTAAGCGACTGGTGTCTCAGCAAGGTTTCGAACAGCTTGTTTCTAAACAAATAAATGTTGGCGGCACAGTGGATTACGGACTGGGCTGGTTTCTACGGCAGTGGAATAAACACAAGGTCATTGAGCACGGTGGAAACATTGATGGTTTCAACTCCCAGGTTGCGATGATGCCAGATCAGAACCTCGGCTTCGTTCTACTAACGAACGTCACAGCATCGTCACTCGGTAGCTTTGCAATGAACGCGATCTGGAAAAACCTGGTCGGAGAACCCGCTGTTACCGAACCGAAGGACATTGCCACCGCGCCAAGCGATGCCAAAGCCGAAGTCGGGCGATATCACCTGATCCAGGCCAATGTTGACTTTGAAGTCGCAATGAAGGACGACAAGCTGAGTCTAACGGTGCCCGGTCAACCAACATACCTGTTGGAAAATCTGGGCGGCCGTCGCTACAAACTTGCCGATCCGGCGCCTCCTGGCTTCTTCGCAACGTTCAGGGCGGTTAAGGACAAAGAAGGACAGACGGAAT
The DNA here is from genome assembly GCA_035646955.1 of Pyrinomonadaceae bacterium. GTDB lineage: Bacteria > Acidobacteriota > Blastocatellia > Pyrinomonadales > Pyrinomonadaceae > PSRF01. The sequence goes on along the minus strand of DASROI010000371.1, from coordinate 8,375 downwards.
TATTCCTTGAACAGCCCCAGGGAAACGTCGTGTTACTAAAAGACTCGGGGTCAAACGCAACCACTGCGGAAACCCCAACCGCATCTGTCGGTGCTCTAAGTGCTTATGTGGGATCTTATGAGAGTGAATCTTCAAAACAAGTGATCGAAATTGGTGTTCGAGAAGGAAAAGTTTCACTAGTTGTTCCTGGTCAACCTCCTTATCCATTAGAAGAGAAAGAAAAGGACAAGCTTAGGAGTCCGGGTTTGCCGGAAGCTTATTGGGTAGAAGTCAATCGAAATAATAGCGGCGCTGTTTCCGGTATTGTTATCAATCAACCTGAAGGACGGTTCACCTTTCGCCGACTTGCTTCCGCAGCTACAGCTGAAAATTCCGGACTTATCAGCACTGACGAGCTGCTTAGCAAGATGATCGACGCGTACGGTGGCGAAACAAACCTGATGAAACACAAATCGTCGCTTACCTCGGTAGCGGTCGACATGGAAAACCAGGGCGTTCAGGCCTACGGTCAGATCAGTGCGCGTGCTCCAAATCAAACTGCGAGCGAGTTGACGCTCACTGCGCTTGGTAAAAAAATCGGATCAGTTGTCAGCTACTTTGATGGAAACGCAGGAGGTGAGCTGATTAGTTTTGGACCAGAGGAAGTCTATTCCGGGAAGCGTTTGCAGGACATCAAGGCCGGCGCAGATTTTTATGATGTCCTGAATTGGAAAAAGAACTACAAGACGATCACGGTCAAGCGGATAACGAAGGTCGCCGGTGAGGATGCTTACGTTGTTGAAAGACGAAGTGAGAAAGGTACACCCGTTACTGATTACGTTTCGACTAAATCGTTTCTTGTTTTACAACGCGATTCGATTATTGCTAACGAGACTTCGGGTATTGAGTTACCTCAACGGGAGACCTTCAGTGATTACCGGATGATTGATGGCGTAATGATTCCATTCAAAATGGTCTCAAACAACATCGCTAACGGCGATATCGTTTTAACGGTGAAGGATGTTAAGTGGAACGTGGAGATACCTGACACGCTGTTTCAGAAGCCAGTAAAGAAGTAAGTCTTTGAACTTGGGGCTTTTGTCTTTGATCTTTGATCTTTTTGTTGGTGAGACACAAAGGCCAAAGATCAAAGACCAAAGACCCCACCCTTACCGTGCAAACCGACTGCGATACTCTGAGGAATCCAGGAACGCTTTAACCATGTCGGCGTTCACAAAATTGCCGTTGAACTGGTTGAGTTTAGATAACCAGAAATCAAATCCTGTGTGGTCCGTATCAGGTGAGCTGTTCGGATCACGACGCAAGTAGCCATAGTATTGCATCAGCACAAATGCGGTGTTGAACTCAGAAGTTTCAAAATCGGAATCTTCAGCGACAGCGCGAAGTACTTCGCCGCGCGTCTTGAGACCTGCCGTTAAGTCGTGTACCAGTTGATTACGTTCCGCGGGTGAGATCGATGAGCCGGTGTTGTTGCGAAGAAGATCAACGTACTGAGAAGGTGTCAGCGAAGCCGGGAGCGTCGACTTAGTTCGAGCACGTGCTTCGAAAGCTTCAAAGAAGGCCCTCTTATTATTTTCAAGTACTGATTCCCACCCGGCCTGGCCCACGATTACGTCGCGTCCAATCAAAGACTTATCAGCGAGAAAATCCACAAGTTGAATAGGAGGAACAGGGATCGAGTGCAGGCCTCCCCAGTTTGAAACTCCAACCGACTTCCCAAAGGCCGTTGAGTATGCTCGCTCGACCAGGTAGCCCGTTTGTTGAAACTCGGTTGAGAGAAAAAATGCTGCTGAAACATTCACCCGTTTAGTTTCGATGCACGCCTTATTGTTTCCACACGAGGCGATCTCATTGGTCCAAAAGTTCAGTCCGTCTAGATCCGGTTCGCGATCGAGAAAATCGAGATATTGTTGACGCACAAACGACCGCGGATCATCCAGCAAATTGACCGGGGTTGGTGTTGGTGTTGGTACGGCACCCATCGCGTTCCAATTCAACCTGATATCGCCAGACTCGCCGTTCCAACCATCAATCACGATGCGATAAGTGTTCCCGGCCACTATGTCGAACTGCACGCGACTGTCACTGTCAAATTCATTGATGTCGTTGTTCTGAGCGACGTTCGAAAGAGCATTGACCGTTGAGCCCAGGTAAACACTTAGCGTCGTATTGAAATTACTTCCAATCGTATCGATTGTTATCTGGCCACTTATGGTAGCGGTCCAACTAAACCAAACAGACTTATCTCCGAGAAAACCAACGTGCGCTGGTTCGCCTACCTCACGAGTTGCGTTGAGGTTACTGCCGTTGAATGTCCCGGCATTGCTCTGGAGGATAATTGGGTTGACGAAGCCATCATTGTTAGGTCTGACCGGAGCCGGCGGTCCCACGGAGTAACCAAACAGGTCCAGTGCATTTATGTCGTTTTCAGTAATCGATCGACGCAATCCCTCATGAATAGTCGGATCCATCACTCCTATATAAGGTTGAAGTGACGACAGCGAATCATCTTTCCAATGGCTTGACTGTCTACCGTCGCCATCGCCTGGAGCCGGGTTTGGTCCCCCTGTAGATAAGGCGAGGCTTACGGTCGCAAATGTACTCATGCGATTACCAAACAACGCCTGATCGCCTCCTTTAGACATGATTCGACGGGCTGAGGTAAAGCTGTCGTTATTTGCATCACTACTGGACAAACGAAAGATGTCCATCGTCGTAACAGGTGTAGAGGTAGAGCCACCTGACCTTGATGAGAACCCAAGCGCGTGTCCAATTTCGTGAGTTGCGACAGAGTCGAAGTCAATAAGGTTGGGTGAAATACCATCGTCAGGTGTGAAGTCGAACGCGACAGCTGAATTAAAACCTATTTGTGCGTCACCATTTTCTGACGAGACGGAATTTGGATCGACGACATTTCCGGTAAGACCCAGAGCCCTTGCGTTGGGAACGGTGAGTCGCACGCTGGTCACATCTAAAGTCGAGCCATTGAATTCTACTGGCAAGGCCACTTGCGGTAGCGCGTTGTAGAGTTGTTGTTCGAGTGCATTGGACGCAGTGGCCACGAGGCGAGCACGAACGTCTTCATAAGGGCGGATAAAGATCGGCGAAGCTGCCTGGCCCAGGAGTTCGGCGTCGCCATAAGGTGCGCCAAAAAATGTTGGACCAAAGTCAACATCAAGAACAACAGTTATCGGCGTCGAGATAACCGCTTCCCAACGATTAGCTGCTAGGATGAATGCATTCTTCGCCTGTTGATTCTGGTTCAATTGAGCGGTCCCATGAAGAACGATGTGAAGACCAGCAGACGGCTGAAGAGTCAAACCAGAAGCGCTTTCAACGAACCCCTCAACTTTAGATTGCGAGCGTCGGGTTGGAGCGCCACCGTAGATGAGAACGAAACTTTGATCTTTACGACGCTGACTGATTGATGCTCGCTCGACGTCGGTAGCTTCGCGACAACTAGTATCACCCGTCGAAGTTCGACGAATGACAAATGCGTCCTGTTCGCTTTGGGTCGAACTCAGGTTCGGATTACTGAAGTGCTGAGCAGACGCCGGCGAAACGCACAGTGCGACAATACTTAATGCACACGAGAGGAGGACAAGTCTAAAACTCACGTCGGGGTAGTTTCTCCAGAAAGGACCCGGCAGGATACCGGGAAAAGTATTCGAGGAAGGTCAAACTCGAGTTCGGCCGAGAGTCTGGGAAGTTCTCCCGGCCCAGATCAATTTCTAACACAAAGGGTGTGGGTTAGTAAAACCCTACTTTCCGCGCTTTTTAGCCAGCCGCCGCTTAAATACAGCCTCAGCTGAGCTTTGGTTGGGTTGCGGTTCCTTCATGCCCGCTGTCGATGGAGAATTGGTACTCGGAGCCACGACATTACTACCGGTTTGCTGATCCGAGACGTCGCCGAACATCTTGTTGGCGGCTTTTCGGTTCCCGCGTAAGGCCGGCGTCTCTTTCATCTCAACGCGGTTTCGATCAGGCTGGCCGGCAAAGCCCATTTGTTGACCGCGCTTACCGCCCGCCCGCTTTCTGTTGGTCACCATGATTTCATTCCCTTCTGCGAGATTCGCAGAAGAGGGTGAGACAATTAGCGTGCCTTGGTTGCCGGGGACTTTTGAGCCCGTGTTTTGCGGGCTAATGACCATTTCAGCGCGATTGGTGTCACTAGAGTTGTAATGATCACCATAATCACAACCGCCCCGAATGTCGCAGAACCGATCACCGGTTCCATGCGTCCAGAGTCATTCGGTAGCATCAAAGTCGCCCCGATTCCCGCGAAGATCAGACCAACCTCACCACGCGGAATCATTCCCAGTCCAATCGCCAATCGATTCACTCCGCGCTCCAGCACTCCGAGAGAACAGACCTGTTTACCCACGATCGCTGCTAGTGTTAGTACTAGAGCGAAGCCGAGTAAATCAAAGCGACTGAACACTCGAAGATCGACCTTTAATCCCATCAAAACGAAAAATATCGGCACCAGGACCATACTCAGCGGTTGTAGCAATTCCTGAAGCCCTCGTTCTGTTCGTCCGTCGCGTGGTTGATAATGAACCTCGTCCAGAATCAGACCGGCTGCAAATGCACCCACGATTGGAGCAAGTCCAACCTTTGCGGCAGCCCATGAAAGAAAGAGACAAAACGATAAGGCGAGGGTTAACAGGACGCCCCTGCTCGAAAGTAGTGCTGCTCGTCGCAGGAGCCGCGGCATTAAGAATTGACCGAGTGCAATTGAACCAATCAAGAATACCAACGACTTAAGTGCGATAAGGCCAATGTCAGTCAACGATATGACGGCGCCTGTTCCCGCAGCCTTAATTGCTCCTGCAACTATTGCAAGGATTAGCAGACCGAGAACGTCGTCGATAACTGCCGCTCCCAGTATGATCCGTGCTTCTCGAGTCGATAGTTTTCCGAGATCTTTAAAAACACGGGCAGTGATCCCGACGCTTGTCGCACAGAGTGTCGCACCAATGAAGATATGTCCGAGCTGCGGTTCCTCGGGAATGAAATAAGCGGAAACAGCCCAACCCAAAAAGAATGGAGCGATCACTCCCAGGACAGCCACGAGTAACGAGGACCAACCAACCTCCATCATCTCTTTTAAATTTGATTCGAGTCCGACCTCAAACAGGAGCACGATGACTCCAAGCTCCGCGAGCGCGGCGATGATTTCGTCCGTTTTGAGCGACTCGAATTGAAAGACGCCGAAGATAATCAGATTTCCAACGACGATGCCTGCTATCAATTCGCCGAGAACTGCGGGTTGACGGAGACGTTCAAATATTTCTCCCCCGATCTTTCCGACCGCGAGAATTGCGGCTATTCCGATCAAAACAGAAGGCGTGAGGCCGTGCGAAGGCGATGCTTCAGATTCCGTGGCTGCTTTGATAGCTGGCGCACAGGAAAAAAGAGTTATGAGACTACTGGCGAAAACGAGGCTTTGGCGCTTCATTTGCTTGAAATTTGGGTCGGCGGGATTATGACATAGATGGCAGAATGTGGCTTATGAGGTGTTGTATTTTCGTTTGTTACGTTGCGTCTGGCGGGGACGGTCACTATAATGCGCCCGCCTATTCGGACACCCCGGCAAGGTGACCCGTCAAATAACTACAAAATATGGCAACTCCTATTAGATGGAAACAGCGGGGAAGGCTCGCGCCTTATGGTGCGCCCACTCCAGGTTCCTCCACTCCTTTGCGCTCATTGGCGCTAAATCTGACTCATGTAGCCCGGGCCGCACTAACTGAGCCCTACATGCTCACAATTGAGCACCAGCGAATTTCGGTTCGACGGTTACCAGGCGAATTCGAAGGTTTCAGGGTAGTTCAGCTTTCAGACGTCCATCATGGACCCTTTTCCGACCGATCCCAGATTGAACGCGCCGTAGAAACGGCGAATCGGTTACAACCCGATATCATTGCCTTAACGGGCGACTATATCTCCAAAGAGCGCCAATACGCCGCTCCATGCGCGGAAATGCTCGGTAAACTAGAAGCAAAGTACGGAGTCTATGCCGTTCTCGGAAATCATGACCATTGGACGGACGCAGCACTAATAACGGATCTTTTCCGAGCTGAGGGCATTACCGTTTTGGTAAACCAGGGGATGCGTTTTCAGAAAGGCAATTCAGCTTTCTGGCTCGCAGGGGTAGACGATACGATGGTTGGCCTCGAAGACCTCTCACTGGCACTTGCCGGTGCCCAGGAGGATGAAATGAAGCTCCTGCTCGCCCATAACCCAATCATTTTAAGAAGAGCTGCTCGGGCCAACGTGGATCTCGTTTTGAGTGGTCATACGCACGGGGGCCAGGTGGCAATTCGTCCGGAAAGGGGAGCCCAGGCCCGTGGACGAAAACGAATGTTGAAAGGCCTCGGACGTCTCGGAAGTACCCAGATTTACGTGAATCGTGGACTCGGCACCGTTGTTTTGCCGATACGTTACGGATGTCCGCCAGAAGTTTCGCTATTAGAACTTAGATGTCAGTAGGTTTATCCCCACACACTTCCAGCGTCAGTTCAACCCGACAGTTGCATAGTTCCGTTAAGACCTCCTGAATGTCTGCACGCATTGTCACCGTTCCGAACCTGCTTACCGTTTTCAGGATGGTGCTGATTCCCGTGTTCGTGTCGTTGCTCTTCTACCAGCGATTTGTGTTGGCGCTGATCGTCTTCATGTTGGCTGGTATTACCGATGGCTTGGATGGCTTACTGGCCCGACGCTTCAACCAAAAATCTCAACTGGGCACAATACTCGACCCAATTGCCGACAAATTAATGCTGGTTACGTCCTTTATCGTCTTGTCGATGAAGGCTGTTTTTCCTCAACCATTACCCCCTCACCTGCCAGTCCCATTTTGGGTAACGGTGGCAGTTATTAGCCGGGACGTGTTCATTCTCGTTGGAGCCGCAGCAATTAATATCGTTACCGGATTTAGAGGATTCCGCCCGTCCTGGCTGGGTAAGGTGAATACTACCGTCCAGATTGTGGCAATTGCACTGATTATGGTCGCCGCGAGCATCCCCTACGGCACCGGCTACTATCTTCCTACCGTTTACACCACCGTTTTCGCCCTCGCAGTTCTTTCGGGCGGTCACTACGTCTTCTTTGTCTCCAAGTTGCTCAACGAGGATCGCAGATAACACGTAGGACCGAAACCAGAAATCGGGCCAAGGCCCTGCACAAGACCGTAAAAATTCGACAGTACAGTACCGAGAGCGAAGCGACCGGGATGGAACACTCAACAGAACGAATAGCAGAAATCCATGCTATGACGTTGAGTGTTCCATCCGGTCGCTTCGCTCTCGGTACTGTAGTAATCGCCTTCGATGCTCAGCAAAATTAAGAGTTTGTGTAACAAGGCTCGCAGATTCTGGAGGATTGGCGCATAGTTTCTCCGCCATTCTGTTGACCAAATCCTAGATTATCGGCCTGAAAAAACGACTTTCTGACCACTTGCTACGACGCTTAATCAAAAAGTTGACAATGAGACACTCAGGTATTATATTGACGAGGCGTTCAACTAAGGGTGTCGTTGAGGATGGGAAGAGCCTTCTTAGGCCAGCGGCGTTAGGCCCTTATTAGTCTGAATAGCTGGTCTGAATGTCTTACCCTGGGAAGGGCTTTGGAGATTAAAAGATGAGTAAGATTATTGGAATTGACTTAGGAACCACCAACTCGGTAGTCGCCGTCATGGAAGGAGGCGAACCCACCGTTATCACAAACTCCGAAGGTGGCCGCACCACTCCGTCGGTCGTCGCTTTTACAAAGGATGGAAGCCGGCTTGTTGGACAGGTGGCGAAACGCCAGGCGGTTACAAATCCGGAGAATACCGTTTATTCAATCAAGCGATTCATGGGACGTCGCTATAACGAAGTTACCGAAGAAATCAAACAGGTCCCGTATAAGGTTCAAGGCGCAGGAAGTGGCGACGTTCGCGTGCTTGCCGGTGGCAAGGAATGGAGTCCGCCAGAAATTTCCGCAATCATTCTTCAGAAGATGAAACAGTCTGCTGAAGATTACCTGGGACAAAAGGTCGACAAGGCTGTCATCACCGTTCCAGCTTATTTCAACGATTCACAACGCCAGGCTACTAAAGACGCCGGAAAAATTGCCGGCCTCGAAGTAATGCGAATCGTTAACGAACCAACCGCAGCCGCTCTGGCTTATGGTCTCGATAAGAAGAAAGATGAAACCATCGCAGTATTCGACTTCGGTGGCGGTACGTTCGACGTCTCGATTCTTGAAGTTGGTGAAGGTGTTGTCGAAGTTAAATCGACCAATGGTGATACACACCTTGGTGGTGATGATATCGACGAGCGTCTGATCGAATGGATCATCGAAGAGTACAAGAAGGATCAGGGTATCGA
>DASROI010000370.1:0-36342 GCA_035646955.1 Pyrinomonadaceae bacterium | reverse complement strand
CCTTATTCTGCGCCGCAACTCTCCGAATTAAAGAGTTCCTGACTCGAAAGAATCATCCCTACTCATTTGTGGATCTGGATGAAGACGCGGGCACGCAGGAGTTGCTCGATCGGTTTCATATTGACGAGGGTGACATCCCGGTGTTGATTTGCCGGGGCCAGATCGTGTTGCGAAATCCTCAGAATCACGAGATTGCTGAGGTTCTCGGTTTTAATGAAACGATCGATTCGGAACATCTTCGCGATTTGCTGATTATCGGTGCTGGTCCATCCGGATTAGCAGCAGCGGTTTACGGAGCATCGGAGGGCTTAGATGTTCTAGTCCTCGAATCCGATGCGCCTGGGGGACAGGCTGGCTCAAGTTCAAAAATTGAGAACTATCTTGGCTTTCCGACCGGCATCTCGGGGCAAGAGCTAGCCTCTGCAGCCTACGCTCAAGCACAAAAATTTGGTGCGCAGGTGTTGATTGATAAGGCGAGCAGTCTTAAGTGCGACCGCAAGCCTTATAAAGTTGAGATAGATGGCGGACAGCCTGTTTCGGCACGCACCATAATCATTGCCACAGGCGCTGCCTACAGGCGACCCCCGATTAACAATCTGTCAAAATTCGAAGGAGTGGGGGTCTACTACGGTGCGACCCCCATGGAAGCGCAGTTAGCAAAAGGCCAGGAAGTGATTATTGTTGGCGGTGGAAATGCAGCAGGTCAAGCATCCGTATTTCTCGCGAACACATCGAGCAAGGTCAACGTGTTAGTACGTGCAAAGAGTTTGGCTCAGAGTATGTCGCGATACCTGATTCGCAGGCTGGAAGACAATCCGAACATAGACTTGCTTACCGAAACCGAAGTCGTAACACTCGAGGGTAATGGACATCTGGAGAGAGTTTCCTGGCGAAGAACCAGCACGGGTGAGGTGACCAATCGCGACATCCGTCATGTATTCATGATGACTGGCGCTGTTCCGTGCACATCCTGGCTCGGCGGCTGCCTAATTCTTGACGACAAGGGTTTCATAAAAACTGGTCCAGCTCTTTCGCGAGAGGATCTTGATCAGGCAAAGTGGCCAGTGTCCAGAAATCCGCACTTACTTGAAACCAGCTTGCCAGGAGTATTTGCAGTTGGTGATGTCCGGGGTGGAAACCTTAAACGTGTGGCTTCAGCAGTCGGAGAAGGAGCGATTGCCGTAGCATTTGTCCACCAAGTCTTAAGCGAGTAGAGGGGAAGAAAAAATGCCAACAGGAGTTTGTTCTCATATCGACATCATTACCGACGTTAAACTTCCTAAGAAGAGGGTTTGTGAGGAATGTATAAAGATCGGTGCGCACTGGCTCCATCTCCGTACTTGCCAGGAGTGCGGAGTTACGCTGTGCTGTGACAGCTCTCCGAACAAGCATGCATCGAAGCATGCCCGCGCCACAGAGCATCCTGTCATTGTTTCAGGCGAACCGGGAGAGCGTTGGCTCTATTGCTATCCCGATGATGCTTTCGCCGAGTATTAAAAATGGAGCGACCATCTGGTCGCTCCATGCTTCTCATAAAAAGCGTTGATCGTCAGCTGATGGCCCGTAGATAGCCGGTACTTTAGAGCCTATGAGTCGAAGATAGACCGTCATCTGGCCACGATGATGGGCCCAATGATTCATCGTATCTTGTATCATCACGTGCCGAGGTTCTTCAGCCACAACCTGTCCACGTGCGAGTAGTCGCCAATTAGTCATCAGATGTTCATCGCTCGTTCCCTCAAGCGCTTTTCTTGCATCGGCAGCTGACTGGTCCAATGCCTTCAACAAAGCACCACTGGTTTCCTTCCTGGGTTGGCCTTCGCGTGAACTCTTAGCTGGTGCTACATCTAATTCATCCTGATTTATCTCCATCGTGATCCACGTTGGAATAGTAGCCACCATCTCGGCAAGATAGCCAAAAATCATCGATTTTTCATGAGGTTTCCAATCGAATTTGCCGTCAGGAACCTGTTCCAATGCCCTGCGTGAACGTTCCACTTCTCGATTCATCTCGCTCAATAGAAATTCTGTAAGCTTCATCCACTCCTCCTTAAATTTATTTGAAACAGGCTAGTGCGCGACTGTCACGCTTGTGTGACGCTCAGAGCAATAAAGTTCCTAATTACGAGTGAATAGTCTGTACCCAATATGAGCCTGGTCATTTCTCGGTGCCATCTCAGTGCTCTCTGTGACTCCGTGGTGGTTACCCCTGGGCCGTCATTCTTACCACCACAGAGTCACAGAGAGCACTGAGATGGCACCGAGAAATGACACCCCGTATGAGCCTGTTAAGAAAAAAGGCCTGACCACAAAAGTGATCAGGCCTGATTAATGTAGGACCAAGGGGAGAGAGCTTAGCTGATTTGTACTCGACTAATCAGCCTTGTGTCGGTTCGGCCACCTGGCAGTATTCTCACGAGATAAGTTTCTCGATAGAGACGTCTTCCGTATCTCACCACCCGAGATCTTGTAACAGTCCGTACTCGATTTCGGTTGTAAACACGTCTGCCATAACGGTCACGTTGCCACTGCCACTGCGGACTTGAGTTTGCTGCTACAGTAGCGCTGTTTTGCGACAACTCAGCCGCGCTTGCTTGCGATGTTATTCCAAATACACCAAGCGAGGCCAAAGCAAGTGTAAGTCCCAATAGTCTTTTCATTACATCCTCCCCATACTTCAAACAAAATTGGCCGCTCTTTCCATTTTTTTTGGGAGAGAGACGGCCTATCAAGCTAGACACCGTGCGATTTCGGTTGGTTACACTGATAAACTAACTAACCAATGAAGTCCCACGGTATCCTCGCGAAATGTCATCGCAATAGATGGGCCATAACTCGACAAGGAATAATTCGAGAATCCTGGGCAGAAATCCGATATTAGAAATCAATTTGACATCACTGTTCTTTTCTGGAGTTTTTCACCGCATAATTTCGAGGCAACAGAACACTACACGTGTTTCGCGACCTTACACCGCGCTTACGAAAAAAAAGGGTGGTCTACAAGACCACCCATCACGAATCAGGGATGAACGCTCAAAGCTTAGCCAGCACGTTGATTGGTGCCTGTTCGATAGCCATCTTGATAACCACTCGAGAAGGCCTGCCGGTAAACTTCGGCGAAATTGCCGAACCCTGAATCCTTGTAATAGTGAGAGCGCTGGGGATCGTAGCTCTTGTCTTTCTTACCATCGTCCTTACCTGTTTTGAATCCATCCTTGTAACCCTGGTCAGACGCCTCGTTGTCGTTATCGAAAACGTATTGGCTATAGTAATTACCGTATGGGCCCCACGGATAATAGCCCCAACCGTACGGACGGAATGGGCGATAGAAACGGTGGTATGGTCGCACAATTACGACCCGGCGACGTTGTGCTTCAGCTGTGGCCGGGGAGACAAATAATGCTCCAGCGATCACTAACGCCGCGAAGAGGAGACTACCGATTCGTTTGAAATATTGTCCTTTCATTGTTTTTCGAAAAACCTCCTTGTTCTCTGATCCTATAGACACCGGATCGCCCTAATCGGTTACAACCTTGGAGTGCGCCGGCCCGGCGGCGCTTTGTTAAAGTGGCACTTTCAAAGTCTATCTAGGAGCACCGATTTAGGGGAAAAAGAACATCACCCACTTGAATGATGGGTGCGGCTTTTAAAACTGGTGAGAGGCATGATTAACAAAGCGGCGCCAGGCCGCCGCACTCCAAAAGGGCCCTCGTTAGGGAGCGACGTTTTCGAAGTAGGTTGCCCCACAAATCGCCGACTTGCGCGATCCTTTCAGGCATATTCCGGAGAGTGAAGGTGCGAGGACCCACCTTCATACTCTCTACTTCCGCCCAACTGCACGGTGCTGAAACGGGGGCTCCCGTTCTGGCTCTTACGGCGTAAGCACAAGCGAAAGTTGCGCTATAACCATTTCTTCCTGTATCGACCAGGATGCGGCCACCTCGGTCAGACTTGCTGAACTCCTGAGTAAGATTGGCTGGATCCCTGTCCACCAAAATCTTTCCAACCCGGTTCGCAAAGCGGAAGACAGTTCCGAAGTCAGATTTCTTGTCCAGCGGAACGACGATGTGAAAACCTTTTGAACCTGAAGTCTTTACCCAACCAGGCAGACCCAATTCCGTCAGCAAGTCTCGAAGTTTCAAAGATGCTGCGCACACCCGTTCAACCTCAGAATCAGTAGCCGGGTCCAAATCAAAGACGCAGAGGTCAGGTTGGAAAAGATGTGGGACTCTGGAAGACCACACATGCGGGGTAATACTATTCTGGTTGGCTAACCAGACAAGCGAGCGAGTGTCAGTAACGAGGGGATGATGGACCGTTCCACCATGCTTTGGTACTTCAACTCTTTTCAGCCATGTTGGAAATCCTTTTGATACGTCCTTTTGAAAGAATCCCGCTTCACCAATTCCTCTGTGGTATCGCTCCATCGTGACAGGTCGATTCCTAATGTGAGGAATCATGATCGGAGCGATGAATTCGTAATAACCCGCGAGCTCAGCCTTGGTAATGCCATCGGCGGGAAAGAGAACTTTCTCGGGATGCGTAATCAAACTGCCTCCTTTACGACATCTCCTGGTGCCTTGTCTGTTCTCACGCCGAGGAGACGAGGATGACGCAACTTATCGTTTGAGGTCCACTCGATAAAACCCACCTGGACCACGATCTCCGGCTTGACCCAGTGAGCTCGTAGCCTGGGCAGTCCTACTGCTCGAGTGAAAGGGGCCTTTTCAATTTCAATTGCATTCAGCTTTGCTCGTAGTTCAAGCAGCAGTTTGGTATCAAAGCCTGTTCCAATCTTTCCAGCAAAGACAAAATCGTCGTTTTCGTAATAACCGACCAGCAGGGCTCCAAGACCGACGCGCTTGCCCTGCGGATCGGTAAAGCCTCCAACGACCAACTCCTGGGCCAACTCACACTTCATCTTTAGCCATGATTTCGAGCGACGATGTTCATACTGAGAATCACGACGCTTCGCTATGACTCCTTCCCATCCTTCGGCAAGAGCGCGGTCCCATGGCGCTGCATCAGCAAGCTGTGCTACCAACTCGAGCGGGGGAGAAAGAGGCAACGACTCTAAAATCGATCGGCGTTCTTCGTACGAAAGCGAGGTCAATCTTTGATCGTTCAACCACAGGATATCGAAGATGTGATAAGCGCCTGAGCCTTTGCCCCACGTGATCTCTCCATCGAGGATGAGTTGTGCAGTGGGTAGTTTCTGAATTGCTGCAGCTATTGAGGGAAGGTGCTGGGGAAGCCGATTGCGTGAGAAGAGGTTAACAACGCTACCATTCTTGTAAGTCAGTAAACGGATCCCGTCGAATTTACGTTCAAACACCCAGTCGGGTCCGGTGAAACGTTCCTGCGTGAGCGTCGCCGCCATAGGTACGAGCCAGTCGGGGAATGAAGACATTCTCTGAGTTCCTTAATTGGTCATCTACCAGGATCACCCACGAAAGTTACTGTACCGCGAGCGCAGCAACCCTGTGTGATCCATCCGATCGCTACGGTTCCAGTACTGTATTCATCACTGAAATATATTCAACAAGATTGGAGATTTTCTGCAACCTTTGCAGTTGAACTTAATTATTCGAATTATGCTGGAGCCAAGTTTAACTTACCATGTACTCAACCGAGGTTTCTAAGTGGTTCTCGATGAATAAACCAGCGGCGTGAGTACGTTTCAGATTTTCCGCAGCGCATGATTTACTAATAGGACAGTGCAAAGAAAAACGGACGTATTGATTATTGGTGCCGGGCCTTTCGGCCTCTCGATTGCAGCTGGCGCTTCTCAATTAGGTATTGACCACCTGATAGTCGGGAAACCAATGGAGTTTTGGCGTAGCAATATGCCAAAAGGAATGCTCCTGAGATCTGCGTGTGACTGGCATCTTGATCCTGAAAATATCGATACCATCGAAAGCTACGTCGCTGGAATCGGCCAAACTCCGGCCGATGTAGAACCTCTTTCACTCGATTTTTATCACTCCTATGTCGAATGGTTTCAAATGAGGAAGGGGATTGCTCCTCATCCAGATTATATTGAGCGACTGGACTACCAATCATCGTCAGGCCATTTCGTCGCAACCACTACTACGCATGAGAATATTCAAGCCAACCGAGTTGTAATCGCTCCAGGGTTCAAATACTTTCCAAACATACCCGATGAACTTCGCTCTAAGTTGCCGGAAGGTCGGTATGCGCATACGTGTGGATATGTCGATTTCAGTAATGCGAGTGGAAAGCGTTTCCTGATTATCGGAGGTCGACAAAGCGCCTTTGAATGGGCAGCGCTTCTATCGGAAGCTGGCGCCAGCGAGGTGCATTTATCTCACCGTCACGATAGCCCATCCTTTGAAACATCAGATTGGTCCTGGGTCAAACCTATTGTGGACTCTATTGCAGAGAATCCGGCGTGGTTTAGAAATCTAAGTCAGGCTGAGAAGGACGAGATGAATCGCCGGCTCTGGTCTGAAGGCCGGCTCAAGATTGAACCATGGCTGAAGCCCAGGCTTTCAACTGATAAGGTCAAGATTTGGCCCAGGACACAACTAGCCAGTTGTATTGAAACCGCGAATGATGATTTGTCGGTTCAACTGAGTGATGGCGCCGAAATAAATGTTGATGAAATCATCCTGGCGACTGGCTACAAAGTGAACATTTCGAATGTTCCATACCTGTCGGCTGGTAATTTACTCGCGCAACTAGAAACGAAGAATGGATGCCCGGTTCTCAACGAGAGCTTCGAGACTTCCATACCCGGGTTGTTCATCACGAGTATGCCCGCGGCTCAGGACTTCGGTCCATTTTTTGGGTTTACGATCGCCGCCCGTGTGTCGGCGCAGATCATCTGTGATGCGCTTCGCAATTCCATTTAGTTGGTTTATGTTCAGAAGTTTAGTTGGCCTAATATCAAATGTTAATTCTTGCCAGTTCTGAAACAACCATTCATTCATTCTCGTTCTCAATCCAGGCATTCATAGTTACCAGCTCCTGCAATCCTTAATCTGCAATGATGATTCAACCTGACATCGCCCAATCTTTTCACTCGCCTTACGTAAGGATTCTTCTTGGAATAATCGCAGTAGGCCTTTTGTACATATTGTGGCGAGAGGTAAAAAAGATACCGGCCAAACTGTTCACCCTGATGGCAACAGCCTTCATTGACATGGTCGGATTGTTGATGATCATTCCGCTCTTGCCTTTTTATGTTAAGTCGTTTGGGGAAGGTGGGGTCAATTTCCTCGGCTGGCACTTTGGTATTGGAATAATTTCGGGATTTATTGTGGCCGCGTTCACCTTCGCACAACTTCTAAGCGCACCGCTCTGGGGAAAATTTTCTGATCGCGTTGGGCGGCGTCCGACTCTGTTGATTGCGTTGGCGGCGTCGGCAATCGCCTATCTTATTTTTGGATTCGCTCATTCATTGTTCCTGTTGTTCTTGTCTCGAATTGTTCAAGGTGCTGGAGGAGGAACCGTCGGGGTCATTCAGGCATACGTTGCTGACTCGACGGAACCTGCGGATCGGGCGCGTGCCCTGGGCTGGCTGTCGGCAACAACAAACCTGGGAGTGGCGCTTGGTCCTGTGCTGGGTTCTTTCGCAATCACCCTGGGAAAGCGAGATTTGATGCCTGGTCCAGGAACCTTTCAGATCGGGCATTCTGCTCCCGGATTGATGGCGGCAGCGCTTTGTTTAATCAATATCGCTTTTGCCGCCAGGTACCTGACTGAGTCGCGGGAAGTTCCGGACCAATCGAACGTTGGAGCTCCGCCCCGGAAGTCTAGAGAAGCTGTTTGGCGAATCATCACTCATTCTGGCGAGCCTTCATCGCGTTTAATCTGGATTTACGCGATCGCGATCGGTGCGTTCCAGGGAAGCTTTTCCGTGTTGGCCCTTTTTCTGAACGTTCGCTTTCAGGTGACTGAACAAACCATCGGCTACTTTTTCATGTACGTGGGTTCAATTTCGGTCTTTGCAAGAGTATTGCTGTTGGGACGTATGGTCGACTGGCTTGGTGAGGCAAAGCTGTCGCGTCTTGGACTTTTGTTACTTGCGAGTGGCGTGGTTGGAATGCCACTCGCGCGGAATCTGCCGACCCTCGCTGTAGCGGTAGCTTTAATTCCGCTTGGTACTGCTTTTACCTTTCCGTGTGTAACGGCGCTGTTGTCTCGGGTTACAGCTCCTCGAGAGCGCGGCTTGTACATGGGCATGCAGCAAACCTACGGTGGGGTGGCAAGGATCATCGCGCCTTTATTTTTTGGCTGGTCGTTCGACCATCTTGGCGCATCTTCACCGTATTACTTTTCCTCTGTGTTTATTCTTGCCACCATCTTCCTTGGATTCGGGTTGGACCAATTTGCAGGCAAAGAGAAGGCTCCTGCTATTAGTCCTCCGCCGGTAAGTGAACAGCAAGCCTGAGTAAGGTTTAGTTATCCCAAGGCTAGGAAGAGTTGACGTCGCTCGCGGCTAAAGAGACTGGTTTTCACATAGTCTCTCAAGCTGGTGGTGTCGCGAAATCCGTCGTGTTTCGACCGCAGGTGTTGGGTTCGGAATTTAGTAATTCTCAATTATCAAATCATAATTGATCAATAAAGAGGCCCAGACTGGAAACCAATCCGGGCCTCTTTAGCTATGGAGCTACTCTGCTACTCAGCGTTTCGGCGTTTTCACCGAAATTGTGTTTGAGTAAGCCGAGTTACCTGACCCGTTGAAGGCTCTCACCCGGTATCGATACCACGTATTACCTGTGAGCCCAGTGTTCGGGAAACTGGTAACGTTTGATCCAGTCTGTGTAATCTGGACAAAGTTGCTACAGTTGTTACCAGTGCAACGCTCAACCTGGAAGCCCGTTTCGTTATTCGAATTGTCACTCCAGCTCAAGTTAATTTGAGTTCGCGATATAGCATTGCCGCTCAAATTGCTGGGAGCATTCGGTATTGGATTGGGCGTCGGAGTTGGCGTTGGTGTCGGAGTTGGAGTTGGAGTTGGTGTTGGAGTCGGCGTTGGCGTCGGAGTAGGCGAAGAGCCACAAGTTGGGAATCGGAATGATCCGATTCGAGTACGCCAATTGAAACTAGTGGTTGTTGCATAGTACTCACTGGTAAACCAGAACGTACAATCATCAACCGGATCCACTGTCAACGAGCTGTAATCACCCCAGCGATTACTTGTCCCTGTTTGACTCCCCGTACCGGCAAATAAGGTAGCTTCACCCTGCGCCAAAAAATTTAACGGGTCTGACGCGAGTCTGCCGGCATACCGTAGCTGCGGATGAGTCGTGGAGTTTGCTGCACTGTATCCAACAGCAATATTGCCGTCGCGATCCATTGCCGCACTGCCCATCCAACGCCACGTTGCATCGGGTTGATAGGTGCTTTCCTGGAAGACTGTTACTGGTCCAGTAGTGACATTGCGGAGCTCGAACCAACGAATTCCAGAAACACTGTTCACGCTAACGCTGTGGTTGCCGA
The DNA here is from genome assembly GCA_035646955.1 of Pyrinomonadaceae bacterium. Lineage (GTDB taxonomy): Bacteria > Acidobacteriota > Blastocatellia > Pyrinomonadales > Pyrinomonadaceae > PSRF01. The sequence goes on along the minus strand of DASROI010000370.1, from coordinate 26,874 downwards.
CGACTGATTCGTGATCGCCAAAGTTGCGATAAGTCACTCTAAACATCAATCGATCGCCAAGTCCATCCAGTGCAGAGCCCGGCGTTGGCACGCAGGCTCGCGTCGTGGGACATAACAAACTGAAGCCGGCAGCTGGTGGCGACGCAAACAAAGTAAAAGTCGAATTTGACGGTGTAACAAAGTCGGCGTGGAAATGCCGAACCTTGTAAGTACCGCCACTAGGGAACTCCACAAATGTAGCCGGGGCGCCAGCTGGTGGCAGCGCAGCCCCATCCAGATCGGCCGGCAAATATGTTTCTGCCAGTGGCGAACCAGGTCCGGGGGTTACAAATGTCGCCGGCAAGCCGGCCATCATCTTCGCTTTGTCAAAGGCAAATGCCTGCGGGCCGACAAACGCCGTACCGGTTGAGTTGAACACGTTCATGCTCATGTAGTAAGCGTCAGGCCAGACAGACAAATGCGGGTAGTCAAAAAAGTTCGAACCGAGGTGAAAGTCATACCGGTGATATGAACCAGTGGCGTCACCAGTGGTCGACACCGCAATACATTCGTCGGTGGGTACGCTCACGCCGGCAAATTGGGTGATGATCCAACGATCTTCAATCTGATCGTACATGACCACGGGATCGCCGCTGCCGTTATTCTGGCAAACGCCGCCGAAGCCCTGCCAAAGAGTTGAAATCCCCGATGGACCAAGCAGGGAAGCATTGGTCGTTTTGTCGAAGACCTGAAATCCCTCGTTTACGATTTGCACGTATTGAGTAGTGCCAACTTCGCCGTTCGTATCAGGCGGTGCGCAGTTACAAGCGACTCCTGGATATTGAATTCCGTTAAAGTTAGCAAGAGGACTGGGCATATTGGGAGTCGGGGCATCTGGCAAACCGATCGAGTTTTGAACGACTGGGTCTGGAGTATCCTTATGTGTATGTTTAACTTTAGGATTTTCGTTGGCTTCTCGTTCGGGTCGGAAATCCATCGGTCTCTGCTTCATCTCACGAACAGGAATTGAGGTGTCGTTGCGAACAGAGCGACCGACCGTGAAAGGTTGTCTTTGAAGTGCAGTCTCAGATTGGGCTGCGACGGCTGGTTCAGCTTTGGACCAGTTGAAGAATTTAGCTTCGATGATCTGGGGCAGCACGATCAAGGATGCGAGAAATAGAGTTCCTGCGATGACTACTATTAGTTTCGCCCTCATGCTCATTTTAGAGTTCCTCCGGATTTGTTGAACGACGCTTGCTAGTACTTAAAGATACGAAAGGGCGTTCGTACCCGAATTTCCAGAAATTTGTTCAGTCAGCGCCTAGAGCCAGTGGCGCAAAGGTTGAGGTTTTGAACGCTAACATAAGCCCGTTAACCGGGGCAAGGGTTAGAGCATCCATTTTTGTGTATGCAGCAAGATTCGCCATTGGAAAGCCAATCCGAGCCTGAATTAAAGGGTATTTAGATGCAAAAGACCCATACATACCCATGTTCATCCTGTGGGGCCGATCTGCTATACGAACCGACTGACGGATATTTAACCTGTCCTTACTGTGGTCACAAAGAACAGATAATTGAGAGTTCGGATTCGATAATTGAGCGCCCATTTTCGGAGTATTTGCAGGTCCAACCCGAGCAAATGGGTAAGTTGGCCGCAAATGCCCTCGAGGTAAAGTGCCAGAGTTGCGGGGCGACGATTACTTTTACCCCACCCGAGGTCGCTGGCCGATGCGAATTTTGCGGTGTCCAGATTGTTGCACAGCCTAAAGAGGCAGATCCGATTGTAGCTCCCGAAGGTGTGCTGCCGTTTTCACACACAGCGAGCGAGGCAAACGTCGGACTGCGACAGTGGTTGTCGTCCAGATGGTTTTCTCCAAATGCACTTAAGCACTTTGCGCAACCTGACGCTATTCACGGAATTTACTTGCCCTTTTGGACTTACGATGCGAACACCTCGAGCCGCTACACTGGCCAGCGCGGAGACTACTACTACGTAACTGAAACCTATTACGAAACCGACTCGAATGGAAATCAGGTAGCCCGGACTCGCGAGGTGCGGCAGATCAGGTGGTCTAATTCGTCAGGCATAGTCGAGCTGTCTTTCGACGACATTCTGGTCAATGGGACGAGGTCGTTGCCGGAACACAGGTTGGCAGATCTTGAACCGTGGGATTTACAGAATCTGAAGGCATATGAGCCGGCCTATCTTGCAGGTTTTCGAGCACAACGCTATCAGGTCGATTTGGCCGAAGGATTTGAGCGGGCTAAGGAACTTGCGCTTCCTAGAATTGAATCGGCCATTCGTACTGACATTGGTGGTAACGAGCAACGAATCACCGGAGTCGACACCCACTACTCCAACATAACGTTCAAGCACATTCTCTTGCCGGTGTATGCAGGCGCTTACAGATTCAATGGCAAGATTTACCAGATTGTTGTTAATGGACGGACTGGCGAGATTCAGGGAGATAGGCCATACAGCATCTGGAAGATCGCTGCGCTGGTTCTATTTTTAGGTTTTCTTCTAATGATCGTCTTGCTGATCGCGTCTGCTGGAAGATAAGTCCATTTGAATTCCCACTCAAGTGAAAGATCGACTTCTCACACAGTTTCGTAGCCCTGGTGATCGGGCAACAGCTGATAATACAGTACCGCGAGCGAACCGACCGGATGCCACACTCGACAAAGCGACCGTGAGAATCATAGCGTCGAGTCGAGTGTGGCATCCGGTCGCTTCGGTCGCGGTACTGTACTGGTAGGACCGTTCTATCGATTTCTCAATCTGGTTAAAGGGCTACCCAAAGGCCGAGTTCTACTTAGCGGCCTCTATTAGATTTTTCACGCGGGCAACTCGCTTGGGTAGGTTTGGATCGCCCATCTTTTCTGCGAGGGAGTGAAATGCGTTTGTAGGACCGCTCCATTGCAACTCAGAGAGTTTTCCGTAAACCGGTGCATCAACTCTGAGCGTAGCCAGTTCTTTAAAGAGTAAGGCGAGTTTTTTATTCGAGTCATTCAGAATATCCGCCGGAAACTTTTCGATTGGCCCAAAGCGGGCGATTAGACTAGCTGCTGTCTTTGGACCAAGTCCCTTAATCCCGGGATAACCGTCAGCCGAGTCTCCTACGAGCGCCAGGTAATCGGGAATATGCTCAGGACTAACTCCAAACTTTGCGATTACTTTTGATTCATCTCTAATATCGTTACTTCTGCGGTCGATCTGAACAACCCGGTCGCCAGAAACGCATTGGGCCAGATCTTTATCCGGCGTCCAGATACACACCCTTTCAACTTTTTTGTCGCGCGCTGCTTTGTGTGCCGCAGCAGCGAGCGCGTCGTCAGCTTCAAACTCAACCATGGCCCACACCACAACTCCCATGGCTGTCAGCGCTTCTTCGAGCGGCGTGAACTGCGAGCGAAGGGCTGGCTCGATCCCGGCGCCGGTTTTATAACCGCGCCACATTTCATTCCGAAAAGACTCGATGACGTGGTCCGTAGCAACGCCAATGTGCGTCGCGCCGTCCTCGATCATTTTGAGCACCATGTTCAATACACCGATTACTGCGCCGTAAGGCGGATCGGATTTTTTGAAACGCCGGATGCCGTAGAAGTGTCGGAAAAGTTCGTAGGTGCCGTCGATAAGGTGGACAATCATTTTGCGGAGTCTACTCGTGTGGTTGAGGAACTGCCAAACCCGGGTTTAGCTCTCGAGTTTTACGGCAATCGTTTTCCATTTTCCCTGGCGAAAACGCAGGACGCTCAACACACACCTGGTTATGTGGCCCAAAAGGATTGCCAGCCACACGTGAATGGGTTCTAGAGTCGACGTTTCCTTGATCACGAAACAGATGCCGAGCGGAACCACAATTTGCGAGATGATCGAAATATAGAGTGGCCCCTTGGTATCACCTGTTCCTTGTAAGCCACCGGTAAAGGTTAAGGCCACTGCAATAAAGAGTCCCGAGACGCTAAGCACACGAAGGAGTTGGACGCCAATCTGAACTACCTCGGGCTCGTGCATGCCAAAGATTGCTAGTAGCTGTCGCGGAAAGAAGAGGAAAAAGAAGCCGACGAGCACGGCTCCAGCCAAACCAAAGCTTGCTGCAACATGGACCGATTCATTTGCACGGTCAGGTTGGCCCGCTCCCAGGTTTTGTCCTGCGACCGCAGCCGCCGCGCCCATCAATCCTACCGACGTCCAGGTGATCAGCGAGAAAAGCTCTGAGTAAGAAACGGCAAACGCGGCCTGTGCCGGCGCGCTCTCTGCGAGTGAGCCGATGAAAGACAGCATCAAAACACCGCCGATATTCATAGCAATGCCTTGGATGCCAGTTGGCAAGCCGAAGCTAAAAAGTGACTTGATTACGGCCCAATCAGGACCAAGTGCTTTACCGCGCGGAAACGAGATAACCCAACCACCGCGCAAAAGTTTAAAGATGGCATAGGCCGAGATGAGTGACGAAGCGATCATCGTCCCCATTGCCGAACCCTTGGTGCCGAATGCGGGGATTGGCCCAAGCCCTCGAATCAAAATGATATTCAGGACCAGGTTGAGAACGGTCATGACGATGCCGAGAATCATCGGAGTACGCGCATCACCCGCGGACCGGAGCGCACCTCCTAACATGAAGAAGATCATCATTCCCGAACTAAACATGAAGGCGATCCGCAGAAACGGTAATGCTTCCGCTTTTACTTCTGGAGCGGCGTTTACCAGGTCAAGTAAAAGTGGCGAAATGAAATATCCGATAGGCGCCAGGATCAGGAGCGAAATTCCGAGTGCAGTCAGGAATGCCTGATATACCGTGCGATCAACGTTTTCTTCGTCACCGGCTCCGGCAAAGCGTGCTACCAACACACTCATGCCCGTAAAGATTGAAGAGATGAAGACGATGACGACGATAAAAATCTGCCAGGCAACACCGATGGCAGCGTTGCCAGTAAAACCAACCATACGACCTACCAGTATGTGATCTACGATTCCCTGCAGACCACCGATAGCGTTGGTCAACATTGTGGGCCAGGCCATTTTCCACACAGCCTGACGCAGTGGCCCTGAAACGATCGAGCGATCGTAACGCGGCTTCTCAGCTGCGGCCGGAACCTCGGTAGCTTGATGGTCTATAACTTGTTCAGCTACTTCTACCATAACCTCATTTGGAATTTGCGGACACCTTGGGCGTTGGAGCCCTTCAGACCAGGACGCTATGTCTGTCCGAGGTATCCAAACAAAGTTTTATAACCGTAGGCTCCAATAGTTTTGTGCAAAACTCCAGGAACCTTTTACAAATCGACTATGGACTTAAAACCTCCGTAAACCATTCGTTTAATGTCAAACGGCATCGCCTTTGGATCCATCATCGAGGCTAAACGTGGATCAGCCATGACCTTCTTGTTTATGCGGTCGCGATCTGCCCGTGACTTGAACACTATCCACGAGAAAACCACCGTTTCGCCGTCTTTAAGTTTGACGGTTTTCGGAAATGGAACTCCAAAAGATTGAAGATCATCACCCACGCATTCGCGATACTCTAATGCTCCGTGTTCGCGCCAGATCTTCCCGGCCAATCGTGCCATCTTCTTATAGGCATCCAGCTTGTCTCTAAGTACAGGCAGAACAAATCCATCTACATAGACTGCCATTTGAAATTCTCCTTTAATTGTTGTTACTGCTTCAGCGGAAGTAGTGCCTTGAGTCGCGGTTCACGGAAAAACAGTCCCGCCCAAACGAGCATCCCAAACAACACCGCAAACACGACGTTGAAGAGTGGTGCATCCACTCGCACATGCGTTGCTACGGCCCCACCCATATACCCCGTCAGGAGAATCGCTCCCAGGACGGCGGTAACTGGAATCACATAGAGAATCGTAGAAACGAGCAATACGAGGGCGATGGGAATAATGAGATGCTCCGAATAACCGAGTTGCTGGTTAGCCTCAACTACGAAAGCTGGTTTCACCAGTTTCATGATTGAGTCGAACAGGAAAAAGAGTACTACTAATCCCGTGATGATTCTTCCGGCCCATAGTGAGCCGCGTGAGATGCCGGAAGTGTGTGTAATTGATTCCATGTTAAACATCCAATCTCTAGCAGTTTGTCGACTCTACTCGCAGTTAATCATCCAGGGTGTTCCGAACCGGTCTACAAACATCGCAAACGCTTTGGCCCAAAAAGTTGGACCTAACGGCATTATAATTTTTCCGTCTGCCGACAATTGGTCGTAGATGCGCTTCGCTTCAGTCTCATCATTGAAACCCAGATTAACGGAAAAACCTTGCGGACGCTCGTAACGATCTGGCGGTGCGTCCGAGGCCATCAGAACCTCATTGCCGACGCTCATGCGAGCATGAATAATTTTGTCTTTCCATTCGGCCGGCACATGTTGTTCCGCAGGTGTTCCCGCGTGAGACATCATTGATTCGATCTTCCCGTTGAGACACTTCGCGTAAAACTCAAATGCCTCTTTGCAGTTGCCATTGAATAGTAGATAAGTATTGACCTGCATTTCTTCTCCTTGTCGCGTTTAATCAGTTAACACTCTCAATTCGCGCCCTGAGCTCGTCTTCTTTTTCCTTCAATTCCGGAGTGAGCTCACTGCCGAAATCCTCAGCCTCAAAAATCGGTCGAATTTCGATCTCCGGCTCAGTGTCGGGCATAGGGTTGGGACACTTTTTGATCCACTCAATAGCCTCATCCATCGAGGCAACCCGCCAGATCCAGAAACCGGCGACCAGTTCTTTCGTTTCGGCAAAAGGTCCATCAGTTACGATACGTTTCGAGCCTGAGAATTTGACACGCTTGCCCTTTGAGCTGGGATGAAGACCCTCGCCAGCGAGCATTACCCCGGCATTCACTAGTTCTTCGTTGTACTTCATCATATCGGTCAGCAGCTCTTCACTGGGCATAACTCCCGCTTCGGATTCCCTGTTTGCCTTGATCAAAACCATTACTTTCATTTTCAAGTTCTCCCTAATTAAAAAAGTTTTCGGTCATTCATAGTAATATCGAATGAGGAATACCAGGATCGACATCTCAATTCGGTAATCCCGAAATTTCCAACATCGGTCTAACTTCAATCGTACCGTAGCGTGCTCCGGGTATTTGTTCGGCGATTGACATGGCTTCGTCAAGATCAGCGGCGTCGACGATATAATAGCCACCCAATTGTTCGCGAGTTTCTGCGAATGGACCATCAGTCACCAGGCGCTTACCACTTCTTACCTGTACACTGGTTGCAGTAGAGACAGAGTGCAAAGGACCGGCGGAGACGTACTTCCCGTCTCGATCCAGATCCCGTGCCAGTTGCGCCGATTCAACGTAACAATGCGCCCGCTCATCATCGCTCATTGCTTTTTCATCCATGTAAACAAGCAACATGTATTTCATTTTGGTTCCTCCTGCATGTTAATCGACCGGCATTTGCCCAAATCGACACTTTTCTAATAAATTTTTTATTATCCTATATGCTGTCAAACTCAAACGCTGCTGTTGATGCCCTCTACCGCTCAGATTGGGGCCGAATTGTGGCCACTCTCATTGGTCAGTTTGGTGACTTTGAGATGGCTGAAGATGCTGCCCAGGAAGCATTTACCGCGGCCATCGATCAGTGGCGAGTCGATGGAGTTCCGGATTATCCACGAGCCTGGATCGTTCAAACCGCCAAACATAAAGTCATCGATCGTTTGCGTCGTCAAACCCGGTCTCAGGAAAAATTGGAGTCCTATGTTGCATCCGGGTTAATTCCCACTATTACCGAGCCGGACTATCTGAGCGACGAGATTCCTGACGAGCGACTGCGGTTGATTTTCACCTGTTGCCATCCGGCACTGTCGCTTGAGTCGCAGGTTGCCCTCACGCTCCGGACTCTCGGTGGTTTGCAAACCGAAGAGATCGCACGGGCCTTTCTGGTGCCAACCACTACCATGGCCCAGCGATTGGTCCGGGCTAAGCGAAAGATCAGGGATGCCGGTATTCCGTATCGCATCCCGGACACTCGCGAGATGCCGGAACGCCTTGATGCCGTATTGAACGCAATTTACCTGGTCTTCAATGAAGGCTATGCGCCCACACGAGGCGAACCGCTGGTACGGGCAGACCTCTGTAGTGAAGCAATCCGTCTCGCGAGATTGCTCAGGTTACTTATGTCTCCCACTCCACCCGAGGTGGCGTCCTTACTTGCGTTGATGCTCTTGCACGACTCAAGGCGCGACGCGCGCCATGATGCTGCCGGGGATCTGATCGTTCTTGAAGATCAGGACCGCACACTTTGGAACCGGGAACAAATATCAGAAGCCTTACCGTTAGTTGAGGAGGCCATGCGACGGGGAATTGGTCCATATGCATTAGAGGCGGCGATTGCGGCCGAACATTGTCGAGCAACTCGACCAGAAGACACCGATTGGGATCAGATCACACGCCTCTATTCTTTACTGGAACAACTTATGCCGTCACCGGTTGTTACGTTGAATAAAGCAGTCGCCATTGCAATGGCCCAGGGACCCGAAAATGCGTTGCCCGTGATCGATTCGTTACTGGTTTCCGGCGAGTTGGAGGACTATTACCTGCTGCATGCCGCCCGCGCTGATATGCTTCGCCGTCTAGGTGAGCTGAAGTCTGCCGCCAAAAGTTACTCGCGTGCACTTGAAATTGTTACCAATGAGAGCGAACGGAGATTTCTCGAGAGAAGACTGCAAGAAGTAAGTGAGTAAATAATTTTGGTTCCTTATCAGGCACGTATCACCCCACGAATGCGATCTTAGAATCTGTTGTTATCTGCGTAATCTGTGGATGACGGGGTGGAATTCAGCCGAATACTCAGTCCAGCTCAAACGAAAGGTACATTAACTTTCCGTCGCGCTCGATCTGAAGCACAATTGGACTCGCCGATCTCAGCTGGCCCAGACTTGTTCGCAATCCCTCCAGACTAGTCACAACAGCGCCATTGATGGAATGAATGACGTCGCCCGCAACCAGCGCTGTGTCGATATTCGATTCGGCCGACTTCGCCACCACGATCACCCCGGATGGAACTCGCAGGGACGGAAACATGGTTGCCACTTTTGAGCTCACGTCGACACCAACCACGCCAAGCTTCGGCACCAGCCCCTTGTCGGGATCGACTAAATCCACCAAATGATCGAATTCGTGGGGAGGCTCAACTACCGGGAGGTCAAAGCTCAATTTTTGTGAACCTCGCAATACTTCCAACTTTATTTGGTCTCCTCCATTGCGCATAAACAGCCTTGTCGCCAACGCTGGCAAATTGGTAACTGGCCTGCCGTCGATACCTGTCACAAGATCCTGGACCTTTAATCCGGCTTTCTCGGCAGGACTGTCCGGCAGCACGTCGGAAACTATGACGCCTTCGTCTAGTGGTAATTTCAAACCCGCTGCCAGGTCAGGAGTAATTCCCTGGACCTCGAGTCCTGCCTGCCCGCGATGTACGTGACCGTAACGACGAAGCTGAGGATAGGCGAAGGCAACCAGGTCACTCGGTATCGCAAAACCTAATCCTTCGTTTCCACCGCTCTCCGTCAGGATGAATGTGTTTATACCAACCATTTCACCGTCGACGTTCATTAATGGACCACCACTGTTTCCCGGATTGATGGGCGCATCTGTTTGAATAAAAGTAAACGGACTATCGGGGTCAGTTTGCCGGGCGACGGCACTCACCACCCCCATGGTGACCGAATCCTGTAGCCCTTCCGGGCTGCCAAAGGCAAAGACGACCTGACCCTGACGCAGTTTGTTGTAGTCTGCGAGATGAACTGCCGGAAGGTTGTGCGCCTCAACCTTCAACAAGGCCAGGTCGATCTCTTCATCGATACCCACGACGCGAGCGTCCATGGTGCGCTGGCGACCAATCATTACCGAGGTCGCTGTTGCATCATCTGCGGTCACGACAGGAATGCTGACCTGCACTCGATGTGCTCCCCGAACCATGTGCGCGTTAGTGACGATGTAGCCCTCAGGATCGATGATCACGCCCGATCCGACATTCTGTTGTTTACCAAGAGTCAGGCTGGTGTTTCCCCTGCCATTCTCGACCGGCGCATAACCCGTCACGATCAAATGGACGACGCTGGGAGTAACTCTTTTGACTAACGATCTGACTGAGTTATCAAGCTGATGCAGAGGGTCATTTTCATTTTTCACCTGGGTTTGGGCCGTTGTCTGGATAGCCAGCAAAGCACAGATTGCGCTGACAAAACCAAAGTTTCTAATTGTTATTTGCATTGTTGGCACACCGTACTTTGCTGGTCCAGCTTCCTCATTGAACCACGTCAAAACTGATCGTATTTGAATTCACCATTGGGCCATCGCAACACCCGAACCGCCTTTGCAGTGACAACTCGTAATGACCAGGCGGAAGCGGGTCGTACCACGCCAGTGCTCCAGTCGAATCGACGGTGTCGTCAGAGACTGTCAAAGAATCGACCAACGTAGTTTTGTTTGGCATCAACAATGTGCTGGCCGGAAGATCGTCGTTCAGACAAGTCTGATTCTTCTCACTACTCTGCAGCACATAGCTTTGCCAACTCGTGTAGGGCACAAGTTTCCCCTCACGCTTCAAGCGCGGTAGGTCCTGGTACAGATCTCCCGAGAGACAAGAATAGACCGGCACGTCTGAAGTGTTTGTCAGATTGATAGCGATCGGAATCTTTTGACCCGGATGGTAAGTCCGCGTTTGTGGTCCAAGTGTTGAATCCAGCGTCTCTATCGTCACTTTGATCGCCTTGGTCTGATCGGGTGAAGGAGAATTAAAGCTGGAAGTTTTTTGGACCTGGGCTCTGCCGCCTACCACAAAAAGGCTGCAGATCCCCAGGACCACCACGAAGAGAAGCGTTTTGACGCGTTTCATCTCACGCCTCCTTCTTTTCTGAATGCTTTACGTCTTTTTCGAAGTGCTTAACTAACTGATCAACTCCTTTGTTGATCTCTTTTTGAGACTGATCCAGTCCCGAGACGGTATCAGTGACGCGTCCTCGCCAAACCAATTGATTACTAACCGGATCTACGAAATCCACCAGGACCGAGCCCTCGGTGTAGTAACGTGTCCAGAAAGCAGGACCCCATCCCCAACGCCAGCGATACGGCATTCCGTATCCGACCACATCGGTCTCTGCTTTCTGACGTTGATGCGCATAGAAAACCACCACAAAGTCGGCTGGTCCATCCGGCTGATAACGAAAACCCTTGGACTCAAGATCACGACGCAACGCTTCTCGAATTCTGCTGTCCACCAGGCCATTGTCTCCAGGACCCTTTGACCATTGCGACTTGAACGTAAAGGTCCTAAGTCTTGCAAAGTCGAACGACCGGTCGTAATCCGTTTTTACGTTCGAGGCAAAGGCTACCGTCGAACACAACATCACACCCACCAAGCTAATTACACGAAAATATTTCATTTCTTCTTTTGCCTCCTCATCCGCCTGGGCCATCGCTTTGCCTTTGTGCGGTTTCAACCCAGGCTTGAACCTAACGGCGCGACCATCACGATTTCAAGTGCCCTTAGCACTCTCTCCTACGCACGTTTCGTGAACGCAGGTCACGCCGTTAAGAACGCATCTTTCATGTGCAACGCATATGCCGGAGCATTCGTTGAGGCAACGGCGAGCTTAGTTCAACCACGCGTGCGTTTTTGTTGATTTACTGGTTTGAAAGTGAGGGTCTGGATTGACGAGTGAGGCTTTTGATCCAGTTGAGGCTAATTTGCCGCGCCCTGCAAGCCTAGTTCAATCTCAAAGCGAGCAGCCATTCGATAGAGGGTTTTCCGATTGATTCCCAGGATTTCCGCAGTCCGTTTCTTGTTGCCACCTGTCGCGTCGAGCACGTGCATAATGTAACGACGCTCAAGTTCATCGAGACTTGGTAACTCAAAGAACAACTCGGCCACTTCGTCACTCGATAGGGGCGGTGTGCCATTGCCCGAGTGCTCGAGCACGATCCGGGAAGGGATTTCATCAGTCGTGATTCGCCCGTTCTGGCTTAGTGTAATCGCGCGCTCGAGAACGTTTTCGAGCTCGCGCACATTGCCGGGCCAGGTGTATGCACAAAGCGACCGCATTGCTTCCTCGTCGATAGTTACCGGCGCTTGTCCATTAACGGCGTGCTTAAGCAGGAAATGTGCGACGAGCAATGGGATGTCATCAGTTCTTTCACGCAAAGGTGGCAAGTGCAACTGGATCACATTTAAGCGATACAACAAGTCTCGTCTGAACGCGCCGGCCGCTGAGAGCTTTTCGAGATCGCTGTTGCTGGCGGCGATAACGCGCGCGCGGACCTTGATTATTTCTGAGCCACCGACGGGCACAACTTCGCGTTCCTGAAGCACGCGCAGTAGTTTGACCTGCAAGCCAGGACTAGTTTCACTGACCTCGTCAAGAAAAACTGTCCCTTCACCCGCCTGTTCAAAAATACCCCGTTTAGTTGCAGTGGCTCCCGTGAAAGAGCCTTTCACGTGTCCAAACAACTCTGACTCCAGCAGAGTTTCTGTAAGCGCACCACAATTGATTGCGACGAAAGGAGCGTTGGCGCGCGGGCTGTGAGTATGAATTGCTCGGGCGACCAATTCTTTGCCGGTGCCGGATTCGCCAGTAACCAGTACGGAGGCCGATGAATCAGAAACGCGTGCAATCATCTTGTAGACTTCCAGCATCGCCGGAGTTCTGCCCACCAGGCCGCTTGTTCGACCTTCGTCTTCGAGGATGGCCGATGGTTGTCTAGTTGACTTGTTATTAAGAGCACGCCGAACGATTGCCACCAGTTCATCGATATTGAATGGCTTGCTGATGTAGTCGAACGCCCCTTCCTTCACAGCTCGTATAGCTGTTTCGATCGATCCGAACGCCGTCATCAGCACCACCGGAGTCTCAGGATAATCCTGGCGCACTAGTTCAAGCAGCGACAGACCATCGAGACGCGTTTTCATGCGAATATCGCTGAGCAACAGGTCCGCGGGCGCCACCTCAAGTTGGGCCAAAGCCTCTTCGCCGCTATGCTTGAATGTTGCGTCAAAACCTTCGTGGGTGAAGACTTCGCAAAGCAACTCGCACGTAACGCGATCATCATCAACGACCAGAATCTGAGGAGACTTACGCGGCATTTGTTTCCACCTCAACTGCATTGTTTTCCAGGCCCATCTCATCAACAGCGGGCAACGTCAAAAGAAAGACTGCGCCTTCTGAGCCTGAAACAAGTTCGATAGTTCCTCGGTGTTCGAGGATGATGTCGTGAGCAATTACAAGTCCGAGACCGCTGCCCGCCTGCTTGGTTGTAAACATTGGCTCGAAGAGATGCTCGATAACATCCGGTTCAATTCCTGCCCCGGAATCGCAGACGAGTATTTCGATCTGGCGGTCATAACTCCGAAGTTGGGTTGTGATGTTTAGCTGTCCTCCGGCCGGCATGGCGTCGCAGCTGTTGTTGACAAGGTTTAAGAAAACCTGGTGCAGACTATCACGATCGGCGAGCACGAGCGGCAGGTTGGGCTCAAGCTCGATGGCCAGGGTAATGTTGCGGGATTCCAACATCGGTCCAATGAGTTGGACCAACTCCCGCACCAGCTCGTTTATGTCGATCAACTTGAAGGTAGTGGTACGGCGGTGCGTGCGTTCAAGCAGTCCTCTGACAGTCTGGACAATGGAGCTCAGCTGTCCGTTGATTATATTCAACCGCCGTTGTGTATCGGGCTCGTCGCGATGATTACGACCGAGTAGCTGTAAATGACCGGCTACGGCATTCAACGGAGTTCCAATCTCATGTGCCAGGGAGGCCGTGATCTGTCCGATTGCCGCCATTCTCTCCGAGTGGGCGAGCCTTTGCTGAGTTCTGATCAGATTCGCATTGGTTGCGCGAAGCTCGCCGGTCGCCGCCTCAACTTTCTTGATCAGTTCGTTGTTGAGTTCCCCGATCTGTTTTAGAAGAGCGTCGCGTTCTGCAGATCGGGACGCGATATCGTCCATCAAGTTGTTAAAGCCATGGGCAATCTCGCCAAGCTCGTCGTTGCGTCGCACCGGCGCTCGCGCCGACAGGTTGCCGCCTCTGGTCTGTCCCATCGCCTGTAGCAGTTCTCTAACAGGCCGGCGAAAGAAGACGGTGAACAAGAGATAAAGCAGCCCTACAGATGCCGCCACCGCTGCAAACAGGAAGAGGTTGTACTCTCTATGAAGGCTATCGACTAACTCATGATGAGCGCTCTTCAGCACAAGTGCCTGAATCAGTCCGCTTTGATGAGAATTCTTGATGTCAGAGGTTATTAGCCAGTAGTTATTATTGTTTCTGGAGATCTCGGTCGAACGGAGGTTCGGGTACTCGTCGTTCGTCTCAATTTTTCCGCTCATTGGAAGGGAAGCAAGCCGCTGTGCGCCTGGTGCCGTCGTCGCAACTAACTGCGGCCCTGACGGAGTACTGATGTACGCGTCGATCTGTTTGAAGTCGGGCCTTGAGCCGGCGACGAGTTGCATTTCCTGCTGCAGATCTTCCAGGTTTGAAAAGTAATCATACCTGGCTATCCGCTCTGCAAGTACAGTGGTTTGACTAATTGCTCCGGTGAAATGATTCTCTTCAACAACCGCCCGGGTTCGAACCGTATGTAGATACGAGGAGGTAAACAGGATTAGAAGCATCGAGCCTGTTACCAGGACGATGATCTTAGATTGGAGGTTAAATCTCAGCCGCAAGCGCTGCCACCCTATCGCCAAACGAGCTGAAAGTCTTTCAACAATTTGCTGTTTTCCGGACCACACATACAGAAACCGCTGCAACTTTCGTGCTCTGACTCCTTAATGGTCGGAGGTCGAGCAAAAACAGGGCTTCCATGCAAATTTGATTTGACTGACTCTCGCCATTGAATGCCGGCAGGTACGATGCTGACTGGCTGTGAAGTGTTGGCCAAAGGTGAGGTAATAGTGAGGCTTTCTTTCTCCTGCGAGAAAAACTGCCTCAGTTTTCTGAGTTCCGAACTGTAAAGTTCATAGCCAGAGTCTCACACTACTCAAACAAAATCTTTGCGGTCTCACGAACCTGAACTGTCGCTTTAGATAAGCAAAGTAACACCCAAGTTTATTGTTTAATCTGATTTCCACTCTCCCGCCTACCTCTGATTCAAAACCAGAAAATAGTTTTTGATCCACATCTCGGCACTTTTCTTGCTTCGCAAGCGTTGGATTTTTGCGGACGTGTTTGAACAACAACTGGAGCGACCCTTACCAGGATAATTAGTGTCGCGGAGTTGTTTCGAGCTTTACGTTCAATTTACGTTCGCTCCTTTTAAGTGAACCAAAAGTGTCGGAGCGTGGCGAGCGCGAGTTAAATTCAACTTCGATTCGAACTCCTCGCTCTAAGTCCCAAAACTTACGCTGACTACAGAGTCGGCCCCAATTTAGTAGCAAGCGATTTACAGGTAAGAAAGGCGGGGAATTTATGGAAGTAAGTCTACTCAGGCTTCAGCAGATATTTCGAGGAGCCTCACTCGTGATTTTTCTGCTCTTGTCGGGCATTACCCTACAGGCGCAGGTAACATCTGGAACCGTACGAGGAGTTGTAGTTGATCCGGCTGGGGCAGTAATCCCGGGCGCAACGGTGACCATTACCGATCCAAAAACGAGCACTTCTCAAACTGTCACGACAGGAAGCGGAGGTGAATATCAATTCAGCAACCTGCAGGTTGGTATCTACACGGTAACCATCCAGCCACCTTCGGGTTCGAACTTTGCGCAGTTGACTATCAACGAAGTAAAGGTGCAGTTAAACCAGGTCACTGATTTACCTGCCACTCTACAGCCTGCCGCGGCCTCGGCATCGGTTACGGTTTCCGCGGGCGGTGCAGAACTCGTCGATACAACGTCGATAAATCTTTCAAAGGATTTCAGCGCGCGCCAGGTGGTTGACCTGGCCCAATCAAGTCAAGGTGCGGGAATTTACAATCTTGCTTTGATTTCTCCCAACGTCGTGAGTAGTGGTGGAGTAGGCCTCGGAACCGGTGGTTCTGTTGGTGGCCAACGCCCACGCAACAACGACTTCATTGTTGACGGAATTGATAATAATGACAAAGCGGTATCAGGACCGCAGATATATATCTCCCCAGAATCAGTGGCAGAGTTCAACTTACTGACCAATCAGACTTCAGCGGAATTCGCGCGTTCGACTGGCGGTCAGTTCATCACTGTGACCAAGTCTGGCAGCAACGATTTTCACGGAACCGCATTTGAATTTCTTCAGAACAGGCGTTTGAATGCACTCGATAACTTGCAGACTCTCTCGGGGCTTACACGCGAAACTAATCCAAGATTCGATAACAACCGTTACGGATTTAACATTGGTGGTCCACTGTACTTGCCTCGCTTTGGTGAGGGTGGTCCGCGTACCTATGGATGGAGTGGACGCAATAAGTTGTTTTTCTTTTTTCAGTTTGAGCAGTCCGGTTTAGGCCAGGCGGCTTCACCAGGAAACATCTCTGCTCCGACGGCAGAAGGCCTGGCGATGCTCCAGGGACTTTCTGGAGTCTCGGCAACGAACCTGGGTGTCTTTCGTCAGTTTGTGCCGGTAGCTCCCACAAATAATGCGGGTACTATTCCCGTTTGTACTGCACTTCGCGATGCCGGAGGTAACTGTCCGAGTGGAAGTGAACTGGCGGTTCCAGTGGGAAACATTGCTTTCGCTGCTCCGAACTTTGCCAACAATCGCAACATCGTTTTCAATCTGGATTTTACTCAAAGCAGTAACACCGAGCATCACTCCAGGTTTATTTTCAACCGCAACCGGACCATCGACAATCTGGCAACCTTTCCAGAGTTCTTTGATCTGGTGCCAGTAGACGGACGGCTGTTTTCCTACACGCTCATTCATAACTTTAGTCCGCGACTAACGAATGAGACTCGTCTTGCATACCGCCGGTACTTGCAGACGTTCCCGGTTCCGGACGTCAGTTTTCCTGGTTTAGATCAGTTTCCGAATATCGATCTTGATGATCTCGGACTGAGTATTGGTCCGGACAGTAATGCGCCGCAATTCACAATTGAGAATAGCTACCAGGTAGTGGACCAGGCGACTTACACCCACGGCAACCATGCAATCAAGTTTGGTGTCGATTGGCGCACGCTCATCTCTCCCCAATCGTTTGTACAACGACAGCGTGGAGACTACGAATATCCGAACCTTGACCTGTTTCTGCGTGACATCCAGCCAAGCTTCGGTGAGCGTACGGTCGGAGCATCGCCGTACTATGGCAACCAACACTTGTTCTATGGATTTGTGCAGGACGACTGGAAGATAAGGCCCCGGCTCAACCTTAATTTGGGAGTGAATTATGTTTACCAGCAGGTCCCGTTGACTGCTAGACAGCAGCCGATTAACGCGATTGCCTCGGTGCCTGGCGTATTGACCTTTGATGAGCCAAAAGCTCAGAAGAAAAATTTTGCTCCCCGCATCGGGTTCGCCTATTCACCTAACTTCACGTCAGGTTGGGGACATAAAGTCTTCGGTGACGCAGACCAGAGTTCTCTGCGCGCGAGTTTTGCGATGGCCTACGACACGATTGTAGATAATCTCTATATCTTGTCGCTGCCACCACAGCTCCAGCAGACCGTTGACGTTGGCACGAACTTTCCCGGGACGCCGCTCGTGACGCCAAACTTTTTGGCTAACGGCGGAATTCCGCCCAACGTTGTGCCGGGAGCGACCACCGATCCAGTTGCTGCCCGAGCGGCAACCTCCGCATTTATACCTGACCAACAGGTACCGTATTCGCTGTCATGGAGTTTGACTTACCAGAGAGAGATTCATAAAGACTACGCTCTAGAGATTCGCTACCTGGGAAGTCGCGGCATTCACCTGGGGACGCAGAGTCATATTAACATCGGGCCGACCGTGTCCAGTGCGCCAGGAGGTTCACTGCCCACCTTCTTCTCCGCGCCGTCACAGGGAACGCTCGATTCGCTAACCACAACATTGGACCAGCTTCAATCGGCCGACAATGTTTTACCTACCTTTGCAGCGGCGGGGTTTATCTCGCCGATCACTGCATTTTTGTCTAACGGCAACTCGACATATCACTCGGGTGCAGTTTCACTGACTCGTCGTTTGAGCAACGGGCTGCAGTTCTCTGGTGCATATACCTGGAGTCACCTGATTGATGACAGCACAGCTGAAGTTTTCAGTACCGTACTGTCACCAAGGAGACCGCAGGACTTTCAGAATATGACAGCTGAGAAAGCCGATTCGGCGCTTGATCATCGGCAACGTTTCGTTGCTTCAGCACTGTATGACCTGCCTTTCTTTTCGCGAAGTACCAATCATTTCGTGAAGACGTTCTTAGGTGGATTTAGCACTGCTGCAACTCTTTCTTTCGAGTCTGGTTCAAAGGCTACGGTCTTGAGTGGTATCGACTCTAACCTGAATGGGGATCCGGCCCCGGATAGAACCATTATTAATCCAAACGGTGTTGCCAATACGTCAAGTACGGTATCGCCACTCTTAAATAGCAGCGGAGCTGTCGTCGCTTATCTCGCCGACAATCCAAATGCGCAGTATATTCAGGCGGGTGTGGGGGCGCTGGCGAATGCTGGTCGCAACACCTTGCAGCTACCTGCCATTCAGAACCTCGATTTTTCGCTCTTCAAAGATTTTGCAATTGGCGAAGGTACGAAAAAATTGCAGTTCCGAGTAGATCTGTACAATGCATTCAATCATCCACAGTATGTTCCGGGATCGGTTGATGGCGTGCAGCCCATTGCGACGACGGGAGTCAATCAGTTCAACACGGTAGGTGAAACTGATTTTAACGTAGCCTCGCACGTGTTCAGTAGCCATCCACGTGTGATTCAGTTGGCGCTGAGGTTCAACTTCTAATAGTCGTTAGACATGCGCAATCGCGATGAGAAGGGTGACAGTGATGTCACCCTTTTTTTTGACGTATAGTGAGACGCAGATCATTTTATTGGTCATTGGTCATCGATCATTGCTCATTTCCTGACCAGTCACCTTCGAACAATTCAATAAAGCGAGAATGAGAGATGAGAAATGATCGATGACCAATGACCAATAAAAGGTTCTTCGAATAAAACCACTTATCTGGATTACAAGAGCCAAAGAGATGCAAACAAAAAAGCGAAAGGGACGCTACCCAGCAGAAGCGTCCCTTTCGCATATTGGCAGACAGCGCCCCCATCGCTGAACTGCCGTTGGGGCACCGGTTACCGGTTTCTACCAGCGCCCGCAGAGTGCGCACCCTGACGTCGTTTTGTCTTCTCTTTATCGCGCTCTTTTCCCTTTGGCTCTTCCTTCTTTGGTGTGGCAGCCGACGTGTTCAGACTCGCCGCCGCACCCTGGGGTTTTTCCTGGTTGTCCGTCATCGAATGTTCGTTTTTCACTATGATTTCTCCTCTGCCTTTCAGTGGGACACTCGTGTTGTCCCGTTATAAATGCGGAATGATTGCTAGAAAATTGCGGGTATTCCCGGTTCTAGTCTCGGTGCCAACTTTTTTCCCGTTCGAAGGGCGGCGTTGAGTGCTGAGACAGCGCCGGCCGTATCGTAGAAAGCTCGGAACTCACAAATTAGGTCCCGTCGTAGTGTAAACACATGAACCCATGGGGTCTTGTTCGACGTTCCGTTCCTCCCCAACTGTGATTCCTGTTCACCAATCGCCACAACCTTGTTGTCCTCAGCGATGAACTCAAGCGGCGTAAGCATTTTCAGGTCGCCGCTCATTTCAAGTAAGCGAAAATATTGCTCCACCTGCTCGATGCCGTACCTGGTTCCAGCGGTTGGAATTAGGTGGGGTGGTCCTATCGCAAACCACTTCACATTTTCGTCCAGGCATTCTCGCAGAACATCGAAGTTCTTCTCGCTGACAGCACGATAGGCGTCTTTAACAACGTCAACATTTTCTCGTTCGTGCATCTGTCACTCCTTGCTATGCAAATTCAACAGCGAGAGATCACTCAACTCGTTGCCACTTCAACGCGGCAACCATCATGCCAGCCACACGGTGAAGAAGCGTATTTCGAGTTCAGCACTCAATGCTTCGTTTCAACGCTGGAATAATTGCGCGGTTTTGATTTCTTTACGGTCCAGCTCCGTCGTCCCTCGTCATACAACCGCCTCATTTCAAGCGTGGCCTTTTTTCTTTTTCGAGCAAGAAAGCCACAGAGGGTTCCGGCAGAATCCCCGTAATTCGCGCTACTGCGGTGTTCCTCCAGTCACGATGACTTTGAAATGGCGTCAGATCGCTGTGGCACACAGTTTTCAAGTGAGATGGGTGAACAGATCGCACGGATTATGAAAGCGATCGAATTACTTGTGGCGAAGCAATCAGTACTGCTGGTTCCGCAGCTTGGTTTAGGGATGACGAAATGCTTCGGGCGTCAACCGTTAAAGGAGAGATGATGAAAAGGAGAGTTTTGGGCATCGCGTTCGGAGCGGTTGTGATGGCGCTGATGTCCGTGACTGCGTTCGCGCAATTACCGGGCGCACCAATACGCGCAAATATTCCGTTTGATTTTACCGTGCGGGGTCGAACACTTCCCGCAGGTCACTACGAAATTTCGCGCATAACCGATGAAGCCGGTGGTTTGGAGATCGCCAATATCGACCATCGCAGTGAGCACACGATGATCGAGACGGAACCTGTACAGCAGGCCAGGATTCCCAATCGCGGCAAAGTTGTTTTTCATCGCTACGGCGACGTCTATTTTCTTTACGAAGTCTGGACTCCAGGAATGGAGACAGGCAGGGAAATAGAACCATCTCGCCGCGAGCGAACATTGGAACGTGACATGGCGATGGGCGGCAAGCAAGCCCAACCGGAAACGGTAGCCATAACGATCAATTGAAATATGCGGCCCGACGGTCGAAGAGTTTTACCGTCGGGCCGCGCTCGAAGCCAGATGGAGTCGAAACGGCTTCGAATGTTTTTTGATAGCGAGCATGAGCGGGAATCTCGCCGCGACTCTACTCTCCCTAAATGTGGCCCCGGCCCGCGATTTTAGGAGGTGCATCATGCAAAGAAAAAAGATGGGCCAATTAGTTAGAAATGAAGTTTCGCTCGAATTTGACGTCCACCACAGGTTGGACGACAGCGGGCGCAGTCGCCTCGGGATCGGCAGACTGTTGTTGACGAGGATATTTCAAGGATGGACTTCGGTGCGTTCTTTAGTCGTCGCAACGGCGTTATTGAGCTTTATGGTGACCAGGTCATTTGCACAGGTCGAACAACCCTACACGGCGAGCCTTCAGCCAGTTTCAGCAGATGATTTACAGCAGCTGGTGGCGCCGATCGCGCTCTATCCGGATGCGCTGGTCGCACAAATACTAGCCGCCTCAACGTACCCGACAGAAGTGGTCCAGGCGGATCGCTGGGTAAAAGCTAATTCGGGCTTGCAGGGTCAGCAACTGGCTGCTTCGGCTGATCAACAACCATGGGACCCGAGCGTTAAGGCCTTGACTGCGTTTCCGTCGGTTCTCTCGAACATGGATGAAAACCTGTCGTGGACTACGGAACTAGGTGAAGTCTACTTCAACCAACAACAAGACGTAATGAACGCGGTCCAGCTCATGCGCGTCAGGGCCGAACAAGCGGGCACCCTGAGGAGCACAACTCAAGAACGAGTAATCACCGATGGACCGTCGATCGTTATCGAGCCTGCTTATGCCGACCTGTGTTACTTGCCTGAATACGATCCCTGGTTGGTTTACGGAACACCGATCGTGCCCTTTCCTGGTTACTACTATGGACCATGGTTGGGTAACACGTTTGTTTCTTTCGGTCCGGCCATAAGACTTGGTTACTTTGGCGGATTCGGCTGGGGTTGGCCAGCATGGGGTTTCAATTGGGGAAGCCATGTCCTCGTTTTCAACCGCGTGCCCTATGTATCGCATAGCCACTTCTTTGGCGGTCATGGTCCATTTGTGGGGATTCGAGGTGGCTTTGGACGTTCAGGTCGTGATTTTGGACGAAGCAATCATGCGTTCTCTCCAAATCGTTGGAATGGCTCAAACCAGTTTCGCGGTTTTAGCGGAAACTCCGGCCGGAGCTTTAACGCCAGGCCAGGTATGAATTATCGCTCGTTTGATCGGGGCGGCGGATTCAGAGGAAGCACACTCGGTGGCGGCCGGAACTTCGGTGGTGGTGTCCACCGTGGTGGCTTTCATGATGGTGGCTTTCACGGAGGTGGCGGTGGTCGTCACCGTTAATTGTCGCGATTGCAATTTTCTGTTTCAAGGCTAGGACTTGAACAGGTTGCTCAACGGAGCCTGACCAAGGGAGTGTCACCTGATGGTGATGTCAGGCTCTCTGAGCAAGTTCTCTTTTACCCGGTTCTGACAAACGTCGAACTGAGGACTGGTTATTTGATCTCTTTGTTCCTCCATGAATTCTGGAGCGAGCCGAGTAGGGGAGTGAATCATGGAAGAACCAAATTCTGACAAGGGTGCTCACAAGTCCGCGCCACCCTCAACCGACATAGGCGATGCCCCAGTTGCTGCTGTTCAGACTTCCCCTTCGGATAACGAAACTTCCACCGAGACCGCACCTTCGACAAAACCCCGACCGGTTGCGAAAGGCCGATGGCGACGTCTGCTCGTGTTCGCTTTTCTGGCCGTCGTGGTCGTTGTATCCATTCTCTTTTTCCAACGACGTGAATCCGGTAAGGCCAAGGCGGAGCGACCTGGTCCCGCACCAAATGGCGTGATGATTACAACGGCGACTGCTCGCCGGGGAGACATCGGAGTTTACGTAAGTGCACTTGGTTCGGTGGTGCCGCTAAACACTGTGACCGTCAAAAGTCGCGTAGACGGGCAACTCATGAGTGTTAATTACCGCGAAGGTCAGATGGTCCACCAGGGAGATGTGCTCGCCCAGATCGACCCGCGGCCTTTTCAAGCGGCGTTGCTTCAGGTTCAAGGGCAGTACGATCGAGACAAGGCGCTGCTCGAAAATGCCAATATTGATCTGAACCGCTACCAGATTGCTTACAGCAAGAACGCGATTCCGAAACAACAACTCGATACTCAAGTAGCAACGGTGCACCAGGATGAAGGAATATTAAAAAATGACCAGGGCCAGATCGATAATGCAAAGGTCCAACTTGCTTACTGCCAGATCACTTCTCCAATCACCGGACGTATCGGACTAAGGTTAGTAGATGCCGGCAACATCGTACACGCGAGTGATGCGAACGGAATGTTGGTCATCACTCAACTGCAACCAATCAATGTTGTTTTCAGCGTTGCCGAAGACTATCTACCCCAGATTCGCCAGCAGTTGATCCGGGGAAACCGGTTGAGAGTCGAAGCGTTCGACCGAGCACAGCAGAAACAACTCTCAACCGGCACGCTACTGACCTTCGATAATGAGATTGACACCACAACCGGCACGATCAAATTAAAGTCGACTTTCGCGAATGGCGACAACAATCTGTTCCCAAATCAGTTTGTGAACGCTCAGCTCCTGGTCGATACACATCGCGGCGTCACGCTTGTACCGACGGCCGCGATCCAACGTAGTGCTCAAAACACATTTGTCTTCGTTGTTAAGCCTGATTCGACCGTCATGATGCAGAACGTGACTGTAGGTGTTACGAATGGAGGCTTGGCTGAAGTCTCGGGTTTGGATCCCGGGGCGGTGATAGCCGTTGATGGTTTCGACAAGTTGCAGAACGGTGCAAAAGTGATGGTCCGAAAAGGCGGAGAGGCTGCCACCACAGGAAAGGCGAATCCATGAGTCCGTCGCGTCCTTTCATTCTCCGGCCGGTCGCCACTTCGCTGCTGATGGCTGCGATCCTTCTCGCTGGGATCGTCGCATATCGACAACTTGCGGTTTCAGCGCTTCCAGAGGTTGATTACCCTACGATCCAGGTCGTCACGTTCTATCCGGGTGCGAGTCCGGATGTTGTAGCCTCAGCTATCACGGCGCCTCTGGAACGGCAGTTTGGCCAGGTGCCGGGATTGAACCAGATGACGTCGACCAGTTCGGGCGGAAGTTCGATCATCACGCTTCAATTTGCACTGGATCTGAATATTGATGTTGCAGAACAAGAGGTACAAGCAGCTATAAATGCGGCTCAAAACTTTCTACCTAACGACATTCCGAATCCACCCATTTACAGTAAGACTAATCCTGCGGACACACCGGTACTGACCCTGGCTCTAACCTCCAACTCGATTCCTTTAACCCAGGTTGAGGATCTGGCGGATACGCGTCTGGCCCAGAAGATTTCGCAGTTACCGGGCATCGGTTTGGTCAGTATTAGCGGCGGTCAGAAACCTGCTGTCAGGATTCAAGCGAATCCAACGGCCCTGTCGTCTTATGGGATCAATCTGGAAGATGTGCGCACGGCGCTTCAGCAAACCAGCGTCAATCAGGCGAAGGGAAACTTTGATGGACCACAACAGAGCTATCAAATAGATGCCAACGATCAAATTCTTTCCAGTAAAGACTACAAACCAATCATCGTAGCCTATCGAAACGGCGCTCCCGTGTTGTTGTCAGACGTAGCAAACGTGATTGACGGTGCTGAGAATGTGAAGCAGGCCGCCTGGATGAACGATTCTCCTGCGGTCATCCTAAATATTCGACGACAGCCAGGTGCAAACATCATACAGGTCGTCGATCGCGTGAAGGCCCTCCTACCGCAACTACAATCAACGCTTCCTTCATCTGTTCAGATTGCCGTCCTTACAGATCGGACTGAGACCATCCGAGCCTCGGTAAAGGACGTTCAGTTCTCGTTGATGTTGACGATCGCGTTGGTTGTGATGGTTATCTTTCTGTTCCTCCGCAATTTTGCCGCCACCATCATTCCCAGCGTTGCTGTCCCTTTGTCGCTGGTGGGAACGCTTGCTGTGATGTACCTGTTCGGGTATAGCTTGAACAACCTAACGCTCATGGCTTTGACGATCTCGACAGGCTTCGTTGTCGATGATGCGATCGTCATGATCGAGAACATCGTTCGTTATATCGAAGAAGGCGAGAAGCCATTAGACGCGGCGCTTCATGGAGCCGAGCAGATTGGCTTCACAATTGTCTCTCTCACGATCTCTTTGATCGCAGTCCTTATCCCTTTGTTGTTCATGGGCGACATTGTTGGTAGGTTGTTCCGCGAATTTGCAATCACGCTGAGTGTCACAATTCTCCTATCGGCAGTGGTCTCACTAACGCTGACGCCGATGATGTGCTCCCGTCTGTTGCGTCAAAAACATGATGATAAGCAAGGTCGATTTTACTTAGCGTCGGAAAGGGTGTTCGAGAAAATCATAGAGTGGTATGCCTATACGCTGCGTTGGGTACTCAGATTCCGATGGCTCACCCTACTCGTTGCTGCTTCGACCCTGGTATTTACCATATGGCTGTATGTAATTGTGCCGAAAGGGTTTTTCCCGGTCCAGGATACTGGTGTAATACAAGGTATTTCCGAAGCGTCGCAAAGAATCTCTTTCCCGGCCATGGCTGACAAACAACAGGAGTTGGCCCGCGTCATTCTGAAAGATCCTGCAGTTGCCAGCCTTTCGTCCTTCATAGGTGTAGACGGTTCAAACACAACTCTTAACAGCGGGCGAATTCAAATAAATCTTAAGCCGTTGGATCAGCGTCGAGTCAGTGCGAGCGAGGTGATGAGACGTCTCCAACCTGAGTTGGCAAAGATCGAGGACATCACACTTTGGATGCAACCGGTCCAGGACCTGACTGTTGAGGACCGAGCAAGTCGAACACAGTATCAGTACACGCTCGAAGATGCAGATGCTGCGGAGTTGAACCTTTGGACCACGCGTTTGGTGGATAAGCTTAAGGCGTTGCCGCAATTACAGGATGTCGCCACAGACCAACAGACTCGAGGACTACAGACAACGCTTGTTATCGATCGCATAACAGCATCGCGTCTCGGCATTACACCCCAAATGATCGATCAAACGTTGTACGACGCTTTCGGTCAGCGGCAAATTGCTACGTTATTCACGCAATCGAATCAATATCACGTAGTTTTGGAAGCGTTACCGGACTTCCAGCTCAATCCGGGAAAACTACAGGACATCTATGTTCGTTCCTCAACAGGTACCGCGATACCGTTAAGTACGTTTACGCGCTTAGAGTCTGGAACAGCACCACTCGCCGTAAATCATCAAGGGCAATTTCCTGTCGTAACAATCTCATTCAATCTTTCCCCCGATAGTTCACTCGGAGAAGCCACGGAGGCAATCGCAAAGGTTCAGAAGGATCTGAACATGCCAGCCAGCGTCGAAGCACAATTTCAGGGGACTGCGCAGGCGTTCATTGCATCGCTCACGAACGAACCGCTGCTCATACTCGCCGCGATAATCACGGTGTACATAGTTTTAGGAGTGCTTTACGAGAGCTACATCCACCCTCTAACTATTCTCTCTACGCTTCCTTCGGCGGGTGTCGGCGCAATTCTGGCGCTGTTGATTTTTCACGAGCAGCTAACCGTCGTAGCCATAATCGGCATCATTCTCTTGATTGGTATCGTCAAGAAAAACGCCATCATGATGATCGACTTTGCACTCGACGCACAACGCACCGAAGGAAAGCCTGCATCCGAGGCGATCTATCAAGCCTGCTTACTTCGGTTTCGCCCTATCATGATGACCACAATGGCCGCGTTGCTCGGTGCGCTGCCGCTAGCGTTTGGTTCAGGTACTGGTTCCGAATTGCGACGTCCTCTCGGGATCACATTGGTCGGTGGTCTAATACTGAGTCAGTTACTCACTCTATATACAACACCCGTCATCTACCTTTTCTTCGATACGATCGCGGAAAAGATTTCTGAATTTCGAGGCAAACGTCCGGTGCCCGAGAACGCTCCGGGAGAACCGGCATGAGTCTTTCGTCTCCATTTATTCAACGGCCGGTAGCAACAACTTTGCTGACGGTGGCGATTGC
>DASROI010000369.1:0-17678 GCA_035646955.1 Pyrinomonadaceae bacterium | reverse complement strand
TCTCATCCCCGGTCATTGTGTCGGTTATAGTTGTCATGAGATCGGGATACTATATAAAGAATTAGAGTTTGACAACACCACATCTGCGCTCCGACCCATCCGTGTGCTTCCACTACAGTGCAGCGAGCGCAGCGACCGGATGCACCTCAATCATTTCGCGATTTTTACAATCAATTTATCGAGTAGGAAACCAGTCGCCACACGCTCGGTACTGGACTGCTGGCTCGACTCGTTACTGTGGTCCAATCCTGTTGGTGCGACTCTTGCGTTGTTAAGGGTATGATGAGCCCACCTACGTTCCTGGAGGTAAATTATGGAAATTTTTACGACGATTCACGTCATTATCAGTCTAATCGCCATCTTTGCAGGCCTGGTCGCGCTGGCTGGAATGCTTAATAACAGCGACCTGCATCGTTGGACCGCAATTTTCCTCACTTTCACGGTAGCTACCAGCGTTACCGGATTTCTATTTCCGTTCCACGGATTTACTCCTGCGATTGGAGTGGGAATAATCTCGATGATATTACTGGCGATTGCAATTTTTGCGCGCTACAGTCGGCACACAGTAGGACATTGGCGATGGCTTTATGTCGTTACGGCAATAATGTCTCTGTATCTAAACTGCTTTGTACTAGTTGTTCAGTCATTCCAAAAGATCCCAGCCCTGAAAGCACTGGCTCCAACTCAAAGTGAACCTCCTTTTGCGGTTGCTCAGCTCACCGTCTTGGTCCTGTTTATCGTGTTAACCATAATTTCTCTCATTCGTTTTAGACCGAAGCGAACATAGTGATTTACACGCATGACGATAGACCGGTGTGGCTTTCTTTCCTGCGCGGGCGAATTCGCCGCACCTGGTCTTGGATAAAACCGTAAATCTCCATCCCAGCAGAATAAGTTTCCTCCTCTTTCCCGCAACGAACTGGCACCTTCATTCTTTTTCTTAACCCTTGGATATTTGTGATCGAAAAGTGCAAGAGAATCAGCCGTTGAATGGTTCAGGAATTTATGTCTCGAGCAAGTTCCCAAACGATGCGTTTAGTGGTGCATGAGTCTAATGAAGGTGTAAGGCGAAGATCGCCCCTCTATGCGAGGCCTTCAATTGCTGCAATTATCCTCTTACTATTATTTGCGATCGGTTGGCTCGATTACGCGACAGGCACCGCTCCTTTTGAGCATTTATACTACCTGCCTATTCTTCTCGCGGCCTCGGTGTTCGACTATACCGGGGGCTTGATCTGCGCCGTATTGGCTATTGCTCTGTATCACATGGCAAACGCTCACTTGAGGGAGCTGCATTATGATCGGAGCGACTATTTTCAGGTGGCGCTCTTCTTAATAGTTGGAGGCGTAACTGCTCGCCTGGCAGGAGATCGGCGCAAAATGAAGAGGCTTGCGCACACGGATGATTTGACGGGTTTGCATAACTTGCGTGGGTTTGAAGCAAGACTCAGACAAATCATTGCTAACGCACAACTGCATGAAACACCGGCGTCCATGCTGGTTTTAGATGTTGATGGATTGAAAAGCATCAACGATGTATACGGACACATCGCGGGCGCGGCGGCTGTTCGCGAGGTTGGTTATCTAATTGCTGAGACACTTAGCGAAGGGGCCGTAGCCTGCCGTTACGGTGGGGACGAATTCGCAATTGTGCTGGCTGCTAATGAAGTCGAAGCATTTGCAGCCGCCGAAAAACTGCGAAAAGCAGTCGAAGCGAAAGCCCCAATACTCGCCGGAAAACCGTTTCCCGCTGGCTCGCTCACAATCAGCATTGGAATTGCGGCCTGCCAACCCCGACCCAATCAACCGCCCGACCTGATCGGTGAGAAGTTGTTTCGTAGCGCTGATCACGCGCTTTACCAGGCTAAACGACAAGGTAGAAATAGAGTGCGGCTGACTGGGTAAGAGTATAGGGCCTATAGGAATTATTCTTAGTCCTTATCAATCCGGCCAAACCCAGTTATCATCACACGCGCTTTTCTGAATCTGCTCCACTCTAAATAAAAACTGATGAATCACTCTGCCAGACTCAGGGCGTTTGTACTGGTCCTATGTGTTGTTCCGACTGCCCTTGGCCAAGCCTTACGAGGCATTACACCGGAAGACTACTTTTCCTTTGAATCTCTTAGCGACCCCCATCTCTCGCCAGATGCGAAGCTCGCTGCCTACGTGGTAACAAAAGTTGACCGAGCACAAAACAGACGAAGCTCGTCAATCTGGCTAGTCGCTACTGACGGAGCGACGCCGCCTAGACAGTTCACCACCAGCCCGCAATCCGCAAACTTTCCGCGCTGGAGTCCGGATGGTCAGTCGCTGGCTTTTCTATCGAGTCGACCTGGACCCGACACAACTACCGGCGAGCAACCTCGTTCTCAGATTTACTTACTGTCCATGTCCGGCGGTGAAGCGCGGCGAATAACCAATTTGAAAAATGGAGTCAGCGGATTTCAGTGGTCGCCCGACGGAACTCAGCTGGTTGTTACCACCCGAACTGGACCAAGTGACAATCGCCCGGAAAGCAAAGACCGCAGTGATGTCCGGCATTACAAGCACAGTTCCTATAAATTTAACGATACCGGCTGGTTTGACGATCGTCGCACTCATTTCCGGATCGTCGATCTAAAAACAGGTAACACAAAGCAACTGACTGAAGGTAACGATTGGAACGACAGTGATCCGCAATGGTCTCCGGACGGCACTCGCATCGCTTTTGTATCCAATCGAACGGGTAGAGAATTTGATGGAGACCGCAACTCGGATGTCTGGGTCATTCCAGCGACTGGTGGTTCGCTAATCAAAATATCCGATCATGCAGAAAGCGACGGCAGCCCACGTTGGTCGCCCGACGGCAAAACTATCGCTTTCACAGGTCAAGTCCGCGAGCGCGATCACCCGAAGATCTGGCTAGCACCGGCAAGTGGCGGCCAACCATCAGTGTTAGCAGCGACCGATCTGGACCTGATTCCGGGGGGACTCGAATGGTCAAGCGACGGTAAGGCTATCTACTTTGAAACCGGAGTGAAGGGTGAATATCAGCTCTTTCGCGTAGATCTTGATAAGAAGTCGACGGAACAAATCAGCTCTGGATCACGGGCAGTCCGCAACGCTGAGTTTAACCAACGGTCCAACCTGCGAATTTTCACTGTTAACGACTTCAAACACCTGGATGATCTTTACGTTTCAGAGATTTCAGGTAGTCACGAGCGCAAACTTACAAATCTAAATGACGCGCTCTGGAAGCAGCTCCAGCTGGCAGATGTCGAACGCTTTACCTACAAGAGCGCTGACGATTGGGACGTTGACGGCTTCCTGGTCAAACCGTTGGGCTGGCAAGCCGGAAAGAAGTATCCGCTGATTCTGAGCGTTCATGGTGGACCAGCAGGTCAATACGGCGTCGATTGGTACCACGAGTTCCAGGTCTATGCCGCGCAAGGTTACGCGGTCTTATTCACAAATCCGCGGGGCTCGACGGGTTACGGGCAGAAGTTTGAGCGGGGTATCTTTGGCGAGTGGGGCGGAAAGGACTACATCGATGTTATGAACGGTGTTGATGCAGCGCTCAAGCGCTATCCCTGGATTGACACGGAGCGAATGGGGGTTACGGGTGGAAGTTACGGCGGCTACATGACCAACTGGATCGTGGGCCATACCGATCGTTTTAAAGCAGCTGTAACACTCCGCAGTGTCGTCAATTTTATTTCAGACGAAGGAACGCGTGACGGCGCTTACGGTCATGCCGATGATTTCGGTGGTGATCTTTTTGAGAAATTCGATCTCTATTGGGATCGTTCACCACTCAAATACGCAAAGAACGTAAAGACACCGACGCTAATACTGCACTCGGATAACGATTTCAGAGTCCCAATCGAGCAAGGTGAGCAATGGTTCCGCGCGCTCAGGCATTTCGGTGTTACCACCGAAATTGTGATGTTCCCCCGGGAAAACCACAACTTGACTCGGACTGGCGAGCCCCGGCACCTGGTGGAAAGTCTTAACTGGCAGCTTTACTGGTTCGATCGATTCTTGAATGGAAACGGGAACGCCGTGCCGCCGAGCTTGAAGTAGTTCAGCGTTGCTCGATCGGAACATAAGGCAGGTTCCGCTCGCCGACATATTCCGCACGAGGTCGTATCAGTTTGTTGTCCGCGTATTGCTCCAGAACGTGCGCGGTCCAACCAGTGATGCGACTGACTGCGAAAATTGGTGTGTATAAATCCAACGGGATTCCCATCATGTAGTAGGTTGAGGCTGAATAAAAGTCTACGTTGGGATATAGACCTTTCTCTCGCATCATCACTGCTTCGACTTTTCGCGACATCTCATACCATTTCGATTGGCCGGCACGTTCACCCATTTCTTTGGAGAACTGACGCAGATGTGTCGCACGTGGATCTTCTGTCTTATAAACAGCGTGACCAAATCCCATCATCTTGCGCTTCTCCGCAAGGGCGCGCTTCACAAAAGTTTCCACGTTTTCCACGTCACCAATCTCAAGCAGAGTTTTCATGACGTTAGTATTAGCACCGCCATGAAGTGGGCCAGAAAGTGCTCCAATCGCCGCGACCACCGAAGCGTACAGGCTCGCTAGTGTGCCTGCGACAACGCGCGCGGTAAACGTCGACGCATTGAGTTCGTGATCAGCATGAAGCACCAGGCACACATCGAAAATGTGAGCATCATGTTCTGAAGGTTTTTCACCTTTCAGCATGTAAAGAAAATTGGTTGCTATGTTTTCGTTGGGCAGCGCGGCTATTGGCTCTTCGCCTCGTCTGATTCGTTCTGCAGCAGCGACAAGCGTAGCGAACTGAGCTGTCAACTTAATTGAAGTTCGGTGACTCGCTGCTGGTGACAAATCCCTGGCCGCCGGATCGTACGACTCGAGTGCAGATACAGCAGTTCGCAGTACGTCAATTGGATCGGCTTCTCGAGGCAATTGTCGAATTAGATCAATAACCTGGCTCGGAACAGCATAAGACTCGCCAATTTGCCGGCGTAACTCGTCGAGCTCCGAACGAATAGGAAAACGCTTGTTCCAGAGTAAAAATGCAACCTCTTCAAAGTTCGAGTTGCGGGCAAGGTCGTGGATGTTATAGCCCTGATAGATCAGTTCGCCTTTGTCGCCGACGACATCTGAAACTGTTGAGGTGCCAACTACGACGCCACGCAATCCGGTGGCGGCGCTTGAAGGAGTGGGATTCGCTTTCACTTGGTCAGTCATAAATGTTTTGTTTTCAGCCGAAAGATAACAAACAGGTGACACACTGACAAGCGGCGATGATTTGTGAATAAACCGTCCTTCTTTACAGAACCATAAGCGAAGCGACTGAAGGAGCGTACATTATCAAACCTATATACAGTGGCCTCACTGTTACAGAACCACGAGCGAAGTGCCTGTTTTTCTAACTCAAGGTTTAGACCTCCAATATGTAGAGTCGCCTCGCTCGTTGTTCTGTATGTTCGTGGCCTACGCTTGGGAGTGCGACGTTACTAGCTTGACCGGATCTCCACGTTTTGCATGCAACAGTCTGGCAGCCGATTTACCGTTCGCTGCAATCTCTAAAAATCCCGCGCTACCCCAGATTCCGAACAATTCACCGCTCGAACCTCTTGGTGCTGTAAAGTACGGCTTGAAGGTTTTGATTCTCTTCCCTTTTACGAGCACCTCAGGATTTTCAGATATGTCTGCCTCAGTAAAGTTCGTAATACAGTTTCCAAATGTATCGATATGGATGATTCGACCTTGAAGCCCCTGCTTTTGCTTTCGCGGTTTTAGGCTTGGAAGGACGACCGGGTCAGCCAGCTTTGGCCCAAACGCTCCTGGCCTCTCCCCATTGGAAAGCGCAGCCGTCACCGGCGCAAATATATCGCGCCCATGGAAAGTATTACTTACTGGGGCCCGAAAGTATTGCTCAGCCGTAATGTGAAATACGTCATAATCGTCTACCTGGTCCAGGATGTAACTAAAGATTCCATTATCGGGTCCTACAAACGTACCCGCTGCTGTTTTGATAATGACAGGGCGTCGCTTTGAGCCGACTCCCGGGTCAACAATTGCGAGGTGGATAGTGCTTGGTGGAAAGGATCGATAGGAAGCAAGAAGTGTGAATGCGGCTGCTTCAATGTCGTGCGGTGGAATTTCGTGAGTTATGTCAACTAACTGCGCAGCTGGATTGATTGAAAGAATAACTCCCTTCACTGCGCCTACAAAATAGTCGGCAGAACCAAAATCGGTTAGCAAAGAAATGACGGGAACAGTTGACGTTGCTGCGCCAGCTCTTCCCGTCTTCAACTTCCTACCATTTGCAATCACTGAACGTTTGTATCGGCTGAAGTGCGAATCTTCATCTGCTGACCGCGGTCCAACCTTATGTCTTTGCCGCGCTGGCTCATTACGCCCGCTGTTCCGGCACCCCCTCCGATGATCGCGCCAATCGCGGCACCACTTCCACCACCAGCAATCGCTCCTATGATCGCGCCGATTCCTGAAGCTGCACCGATCTTGGCAGCATCATCTTTGGTAGAGTCACGTCCTTTAACACCGCCTTCGCGATCCACATCCGACGGACCATCCGGAGTCATCGGAACAACTTCGACGAGTTCTGCGTGAAGACCGGCAACCCGATTATCGGTTGTTCGGATTTGTTCGAATGAGAGTTGGAGTTGGGCGACCCCCTTAACCTTTCCGGGACGTTTTACTTGCGACACACGCCCTTCGACTATCGCCCCAGCGTATTGAGAAGGCTCAATCACTCGAGCTTGAAAGCGGTCGCCACGCTGCGAGACATCTGTTGATAAAGGGGTCAACAGCTCAAGAGCGAGAATTGTATTTTTCGGGATTGACAATGAGCCGTTTTGAAGTGGAACTGAACTATTGTCGGTGGCCGGATAATTATTATTAGGCGCGCTATCGGGTACGACCGTTCCATTATTGTCGACGGTCGCAACCGAACCTTGCTGTTGCGGCTGCCGTCGTCTCAATCCTCCCGGGATTGACGAATCGAACTGTTGATGGTCGAAGCCGGCGGCATAGCCTTTTTCAAAACCCTGTTGATACCCGTCTCGATAATCTTCGATGGGTCCCCAAACTTCGTTGAAAGAGCGATCGGCTCGCTGGTATTCCTCTTTATCCTGGTAATTTCGAGGGGCATTATCAGATAGATCTTTAAAGCCTGCGTTGTAACCGTCTGAGTAGCCGGTACGATACCCTCGTTCAAGGGCCGTCGAGCCTTGAACTGGGCCAGCAGCCAGCGTGGCTGGGCCAACCAGCGCAATGATCAATAACACCATCAGGGGAAATCTTAAGTAATTCATCATTCTGTCCTTCCGAAGAAATTACAACCGAGGCGGTCGTAGTCTTGGGAGAGCCAACCTCGCTTTCGACGCTATCACTCGGTGACCTGCAGCACCAATATTAGCGCTTTTTAGTAAGAAGCGACCCTTTTTGATCAAATAATTCGTCCGCTTGACGCTACACGGTGAGCCACCTAGACTCGATTTCTGGCGACCAGTACACGAGGCCGAATCTCAGATGCGGAAAGTCTCGAGTCAGGTTGGCGAGGATTTTGGAGTCTTCTTTATGGCAAATCGCCGCATTTATCTCGATCACAGCGCAACAACACCGGTGGACAGCCGGGTAGCGGCGGTCATGACTCACGCTCTAACAGAAACGTTTGGAAATGCTTCCAGCGTTCACAAATTCGGCCAGCAGGCCAGGGCCGCCGTCGATCGCGCACGACGCGAAGTAGCCAGCCTTATTGACGCGAGGCAAAATGAGATTGTTTTTACTTCCGGCGGGACCGAGGCCAACAACCTCGCACTCAAGGGATTGAGTCATGGCGAAGCAGCCCACCTAATTACTTCGTCGATTGAACATCCATCAGTGCGTGGCGTGTGCGAAGCCCTCGAACAACGTGGCTGGGACGTAACCCGGTTGCCCGTTTACGAAAATGGGATCGTGCGAATAGACGACCTCAAGGCGGCTATCACCGCGCGCACGTTGTTGATAACGATCATGGCTGCCAATAACGAGATCGGGACTCTTCAGCCAATTGGAGAGATTGGTAAAGTTGTTGCCGCAAAGCGTTCAGACGGTCAGAAGATCTGGTTTCATACGGACGCCGTTCAGGCAGCCGGCCGAGTTCCGATAAATGTGGACGAGCTTGGCTGCGACTTGTTATCGATGTCGGGGCATAAACTCTACGCCCCGAAAGGGGTTGGAGCACTGTTTGTCAGACGCGGAGTTCGATTACAAAGTCAGAGTGTGGGTGGTCACCAGGAACGCGAAAGACGCGCAGGGACTGAGAATGTGCCTGGGATCGTAGCGTTCGGAGAGGCGGCGAGACTCGCGCGTAAAGAATTCTCTGAACGCAACGAACACGACGAGCAGTTGCGCGATATGTTTGAGCACCTGGTAATTGAGCGCATTGGTGATGTTGTATTGAACGGCGACAGGCAAAAACGACTTCCGCATCTGTCAAATATCTCATTTCGATTTATTGAGGGTGAGGGCCTGCTGATCAATCTCGACCTGCAAGGTGTCGCAGTATCTACCGGATCAGCTTGCTCTTCAGGAACCCTGGAGCCATCACCAGTAGTCAGAGCACTTGGACACAACGATGAACTCGCCCGTGGTTCGATCCGGTTTAGTTTCGGTAAAGACAACTCGGTCGATGATGTTAACTACACCGTCGAAGCATTAACCAGCGCTGTGCAAAAATTAAGAGAACTTTCGCCGTTGAATAAACCGTCGACACTGGAGCTTGAAACTTCTCGACGTTGAAATCTGGACCACTTGTCATACTCCGCCGCTTTCAAAGACCATCTCGCAAATCCTCGCAACGTTGGCGAATTGGAAAACCCAACCGCGATTGCCGAAGAGACAAATCCGGTTTGCGGTGATCGGGTACGTCTTTCGTTGTCGGTGGCAGACGGAAGGATCCTGGCAGCAAGATTTTTAGCTTATGGCTGTCCGCCGACACTTGTATGCAGCTCTGTTTTGACCGAATTGCTTTCGGGTATGCCAGTTACTGACGCTGAGAAGTTAACTCGAGCGGAGTTGATCGATAGAGTTGGTGGTCTGCCCACAAGGAAACATCACGCCGCGGCCTTAGCTCTTGAGACACTCCGCACCACACTCAAACAGCTACGATAGTGGTTAACTCTTGATTGAGTATCTCGCCAGCATCAAGCGTAAGTTCCTGATCCGTCTCATTCTCCCCTGGCTTCAGCCTGGGTTGTGTGCTGCGCAAAAGCTGGTTAACCGTTTCAACGGTGAACGGTCCCTCCAAGCGGTGTTCATGAGAAGTGTGAAACCGTTAAAACGGTTAACAGGAATTCGATGCGAGCCGGAACCCCCAAGCTGAAGCTTGGGGAGAATGAGACCGACTTCTACACTAGGAATTGGTGAATCGCGAATCGAACCCAACTGGCTTGGAAAGCATGAAAAGAAGGACTATCCGGGAGGTGTGCCGACGACCCGGGGACGTTCACCTGATTGAATAATCGTCTTGCCCTTGTGATATTCAGGACCACAATACTTCTTCGGCTCGGTGCCCAGCACGAATGTCTTCGTGC
The DNA here is from genome assembly GCA_035646955.1 of Pyrinomonadaceae bacterium. Lineage (GTDB taxonomy): Bacteria > Acidobacteriota > Blastocatellia > Pyrinomonadales > Pyrinomonadaceae > PSRF01. The sequence continues at coordinate 8,105 of DASROI010000369.1, read as the reverse complement.
GAATCACCGGACATGAATCGACTGCAATCAGTCCTGTGGTCGGGTCAATATCTAAAGTTATCGTTCCCTCCAGTCGACTATCAGGCACAGTTATTATTCGCTTTAGTGTCGGCGAAGGTAACGGCGTAGGCGTAATCTCCGGTTCAGGCGCTTCCTCAACAGGCGGAGATCCTTCTGGAACTGAGTCGGCCGGTACTTCTTCAGTCTCACTTGGAACTTCGTGGTTTGGGCCAGTACTATTGATGAAGTACTCAACGCGTTTTTCAGTGTCTCCTTCGGCAGTCGGTTCGCCAGTCTTAGGATTGATCTCGAGTTCCTCAACGCCGGCCGGTTTTTCCCAATCACCTGACCATTCGGGGTGTTCCGTAAGCGCCACCTGCATAAAGTCGGACCAGATTGGCAATGCGGAGTCCGCTCCAGTCAAACCGAGCTGAGAACCATCGTCGAATCCTACCCAAACAGCGCACACGAGATTGGGCGTGAAGCCTGCGAACCAACCATCTCTGGAAGTACCGGTCTTACCAGCAAGTGGTCCTTTCAATCCTCGAGCACGCACCTTGGCGGCGGTGCCCCGATTGATCACGTCCTTCATGAAGGAATCCATCACGTAAGCTACATCCGGTTTCAGCACTTCGCTCTTTTGAGTAGTAGGAGCAGCTATCGTGACCCCTTCGCCGGTGGTGATCCGATTAATCGCGACTGGTGTTACGCGTGAGCCAAGATTTGCGAAGGTCGTATAAGCAGAGGCAATCTGTAGTGGAGTTGCCTCACTCGTACCAAGCGCCATCGCCGGGTACGACCGGGCAGGTTTGGGTAAGCCCGCTTTTGCTGCGAGACTCATAACGCGACCAATCGTCACTTCCATAGCGACTTCTACGGTCACTACGTTCAGACTATGGACCAGGGCGTCTCTGAGGGTAACCGGTGCATTGCTGTAACTCTCGCCGAAATTCCCTGGTGTGTACTCCTGGTTGTCATAAGTGAATGTCTTTGGCTCGTCCATGAAGGTCGTTGCAGGAGTAATCAATCGCGGCACCGGGTCATAGGCTGTATTCAGAGCTGTCGCGTACACGAATGGTTTGAAAACTGAACCGGGTTGACGAAACGCGTCCGACGCTCGATTCAACTGGCTCTTTGAGTAGTCCCTGCCGCCGACCATCGCGACTATCTCACCGGTCTTAGCATTCATCGCAACGAGCGCTGCCTGTAAAGTCCCCGGTTCGAAACGTTTTGCCTGGATCTTATCGAGCGCTGCTAGCTGCTTTGTCAGGGCAGCATATGCGGCCCGTTGCAGGTCCATATCAATCGTCGTATAGATCCGGAGATGCTGTTCAGCACCGGAACCTGCGATCATGTCGCCCAGTTGATTCTGAACATAATCGGCAAAATACGGCGCATCAGAAACGTCGATACGACCTTTTTGCGGAGCTACTTGAAGTGGTGAAGCTTTTGCCGCCTCTGCTTCCTCGTGCGATATATCTCCGGTTTCCGCCATCGAGTCCAACACCTGGTTCCGACGTGCGGTGGCTGTCGTTAAATTGCGATAAGGGTTGTACCGATTAGGACTGCGAATCAGACCCGCAAGAAAAGCGGATTCAGGCAACGTAAGAGTGGTAACATCCTTATTAAAGTAAGCACTCGCAGCCTCGCCAAATCCATTAATCGAAAACCCGGCCTGCTGGCCCATATACACCTGATTGCAATAGAGCGAAAAGATCTGCTCCTTTGAAAGTCGGGTCTCGAGGATGACAGACATGTACGCTTCAGCGACTTTCCGCCGCAGCGTCTGTTCCGGCGAGAGCAGGAGATTCTTGACCAGCTGTTGCGTGATGCTGGAACCACCCTGTCGAGCGATGGGTGAACTAGGGTCGGCGTCGTATCTGCGGACGAAAGCGCGGATGATACCGCGAACGTTTACACCGTAATGTTCAAAGAATGACCGGTCCTCAGTAACAGTGATGGCTTTAACTAATTGGGGCGGAAGATCATTAAACCCAATTACTTTACGTTTGGCTCTTTCACGACCGGTTACGGAACTGATCAACTCGGGCTCTAACCAAACACGCGGCAAGTTAGCACGACCGGTGATATCGGTGAGACTCGCGATAGACTTTCCGGTCTTCGCGAATTGTACTCTTACCTTCTGAAACTGTTGCTGACCATCTACAGTCGACGTACCGCTAGGTTCGATGTCCAGGATGTTACCCACCAATTGATATCGACCACGTGATGAGTCTGCTTGCTGGTCCTTCTCGACATACCCCGCCCGGTTAAGAAACGCGACTACTTCATCCTGCGAGATAACTTCATTTACCCGAAGCTGTTTAGGCGCAGCATAAATCCCAGCAGACTTTGTGTAGACTTCTCCCTGCAACAGATTGTCGATGCGGCCTGAAAAAACCGTCCAGTAATAAATCAGAACTCCAAGGACAACCGCGCCGAGGAAAACTAAGGGAAGGAGGACACTCAAACTAAATAATCGTCTGAGCACACGCCTGCTAAAACTTGGACCAAAATCTGAATAAGCTATAAGCTGAGATTTCTTTGGATCGTTCCTGCCGGATTGTGTTGGCGGAGTTGGTGGATATCTTACGGGCATAAGCTGTCAGCCGATGGTAACAGGCACCTCGGACGTGCTAGATATTACGCCATATTCGCGTCATGGTTCGGTGATTCTTCAAATTTGACAGGTCGAGCGGACCTTAGCTACCGTGATTCGCCCGCTGCAAGCACTTTGATGCCACTTTAAGGGTATGCGTTCAAGATCCTCCGACCCCTTCAATTTTCGTCCAAGCCGGACTCGAGCCAAAATCGGCGTTATCGCAGTATTAGTTGCCATGACGATCGGCACGCTCGTTTTTCACGTCATTGAACGGTGGACTATACTAGACAGTCTTTATGTAACCGCCCAGACTGTGACTACCGTGGGTTTCGGAGATCTCGCTCCCAGGACGCACGCGGGCCGGGCGTTTGCGACAGTCTTCATGATGGTCGGGGTCGGAATCGTACTCTATGCTCTTACAAGTACAGTGCAATCGATTGTTCAATCGGAACTACTTGCTACATTTGGCCAGCGCCGCTATTCACGGAAAATGAGTCGACTGCGAAATCATTTTATCATTTGTGGCGCGGGTCGGGTCGGCTCTCATCTGGTGCGGGCGCTCATGGGTTCAGAACATCCGTTCATCGTAATCGAGAGTGACGCCAAAAAGGTCGCACAATTGATGGATCTTGGCATTGCTGTCCTCGTTCGTGACGCAACACTAGAAGAGAGCTTACGAGAGGCTGGAGTGGAGCACGCACGGGGGCTAGCCGCATGCTTGCCGGATGATGCCAACAATGTTTATGTGGTCCTGACCGCTCGTGACTTAAACCCAAAGCTCCATATCGTGGCTAGAGCCGCTGAGGAACAAGCCGAACATAAACTGATACGCGCTGGCGCAAATCGAGTTGTCGCACCAACGCTTATTGGCGGTCACCGCATGGCCATGGCTTTGACCAAGCCGGCAGTTGAAGACTTTCTGGGATCGATTACGGCAAACGAGTTGGATCTCGGATTTGAGCAATTGGAAGTTGGACCAGTATCGAAACTGATTGGTCGCAAACTGCGAGAGACTAATATTCGGTCAGAGCTGAATATTGTTGTGGTGAGTATCAAACGGATTGACGGTCAAATCATATTCAATCCCAGTGGCGAGACGCTGATCGAAAATGGCGATCTTCTAATCGCAATCGGAAGTGCTGAAACCCTTGCAAAACTGAAAGCTTTAGCTCGTGGCGAGCCCACTCCAAGCGGCTTCGCCCGGGCGTGATAACTTAATGAAAATTCTCGTAACTGGTGGCAGTGGGTATCTGGGAACACACGTTCGCCGCTTCTTCTCAGCTGATGACTTTTCCAGACGGTCCAACCTGGACATTCTCAACATCCATGACGCGCAAAAGGTCTCGAATTACGATGTCGTGATTCATCTGGCCGCGCATCTTGATAAGAATCCAAAAGCCGCCGATCAATGTTTTCGAACAAACGCCGAGGGAACACTCAACCTGATTCGACTCATGCAGCCAGGGTCAGTATTTATTTATGCCTCGACGAAAGATGTCTATGGACCACACGCGGGAATTTTCGCAGCCGTTCCGGAAACGTGCTCCACCGAATACGCCGACCAATCTGCATTGGAATGGTCAAAATTTATTGGCGAAAAATATGTATGTTATTACGCCGCTAAACACAATGTCCGTTCGTGCATATTCAGAATGTCAGCCGTCTATGCTCGTCCAAGCGCCGGTAATGATAACGGTTTCGTCACTCATTATGTTGAGTCGGTAAAACACAGTGTGCCGATACATATTCCTGCGAATGTAGATCCCGTCCGCGACATTTTGTACGTCGATGATTTTTCGAGAGCTTGTCAGGCCTTTATTGATTCGCCGTGCGCGTCAGGCACCTTTAACCTGGGCGGAGGTCGCGATAACGCTGCTTCGTTGCGCGAAATAATCAACCGTATCGGCAACTTAATTGACCTTCAGCCTGTTATCGAAGAAGACGAAAGAATTCCCATCCCTGTGCCTCTGAATTACATTTCAGATTTGACGTTGATAAAACAGCTATTGGGTTGGGAGCCCCAGATAAAAATGGATGAAGGCCTCAGGAACTTGTTGTAGAGCATGAGTAGTACTCAGACCTCTGATATTCGACGAGTGGTCGTTCGCGGGACCAACTGGGTTGGGGACTGCGTGATGACCATCCCGGCACTACGAGCGCTCCGAAGACTCTTACCGAATGCTCACATCACACTCGTTGTAAAACCCGGAGTTGCACAGTTATTCGAAACCGCAAATGTAGTGGACGAGATCATTCGCTACGATCGCCGAAATGTCTTGTCGGTGTTTTCACAAGTTCGCGAATGGCGACGTCATCAATTCCAGCTGGCAATTCTATTTCAGAATGCTTTTGAGGCGGCGGTTATACCGTTTCTGGCCGGGGTGCCACTCAGACTGGGCTATGCGACGGAGGGTCGCCAAAAACTGTTGAATCATCCGTTAATGGTTCCGGATTGGAAGAATGAGAAGCACGAAGTCTTTTATTATCTGTACCTGATAGCAGCATTGGAGCAGTCGCTTTATGGAACGAACAAGATCCTCGACACAGATCCGGATGCTACTATCGAAGTTAGCGAAAAAAAGAAGTCCGAGGCCCGCAAATTTCTGGAGGCGTTCGGTTCCGTCTCGAAGAAGGGTGTTGTCGCACTGTGCCCCGGGTCGATAAATAGCCGTGCTAAGCGTTGGCCCGCTGAAAGATTTGCTGCACTTGCGGATCGCCTGATCGAAAGCGAGCGCACGGTTTTGCTAATTGGCTCGCCGGCTGAAACAGACGTTTCCGACCTCGTCCTTCGTACGATGCAACATAAACCAATTGTCCTGACGGGAAAGACCAATCTCGACCAGATCACGTCGATCATCAGTCTGGCAGACCTCCTGGTTACAAACGACACGGGTCCAGCGCACATCGCGGCGGCACTAAGTACGCCAACGATTACGATCTTTGGTCCAACCAATCCGTTGACCACTCGACCTTTTTCGCTGCACGCCGAAGTCCTACGTCACCCGCCGGACTGCGCACCTTGTATGTTGCGCGATTGTCCCATCGATCATCGTTGCATGACTGCAATAACCGTCGATGAGGTGTTTGACCACGCCCTCGCGATTCTGAAGCGAAGGAGTTTCAGTAACACCGTTCGAAGTCTATGCGACTCGGTAGCTTAGCCATATGACCCAACCAGCTGTTTTCATTGATCGAGATGGCACCATCTCTGAAGAAGTGGGTTATGTTAACCATCCTTCGCGGTATCGCGTTTTTCCGTATTCGGCCGCCGCGATAGAGTTACTTCACACGGCAGGTTGGCTCGCAATCGTGGTAACGAACCAGGCTGGAGTTGCACGCGGCTACTTCTCTGAAGACTTGATTACAAGCGTTCATCAGGAGTTGACACGTCAACTTGAAAGCAATGGGTCGAGATTGGATGCAATCTACTATTGTGCACATCATCCGAGTGTCGGAGAACCACCTTACCGGCAGGAATGTGATTGTCGTAAACCGAAACCGGGACTGATCCAGCAAGCGACGAAGGATTTTGATATCGACTTGAAATCCAGTTGGATGGTCGGGGATCGTTATAGCGATATTGAGATGGCCCGGAACGCAGGACTAAAGGCAGCATTCGTTCTGAGTGGTTATGGGCGAGGAGAGTGGGAATACCAGCGATCGACATGGGTTCATCAACCCGACCTGGTTTGCGAGAATCTTTTGCAGGCCGTACAGTCAATAATCGAAGAGTAAAACTCATTTTGAGCACCGAAGCTACAACTCGACACCGACTCGTCGAAGTCATTCCGGAATTTGCTGATCGCCGCGTCCTTATAATAGGCGACGCGATCGCAGACAGGTTTGTCTACGGCAATATAAGCAGGGTTTCCAGAGAGGCGCCTGTTTTTATCCTTCGTCACGAACACACGGAAACGGTCCCAGGTGGCGCCGCGAACTGTGCCGTCAATGTCGCCGCCCTCGGAGCGAAGGTTTCTTTGCTGTCCGTGATCGGCAATGACGAACCAGGCCAACAATTAAAGACTAAGTTGGAAGCTGCAGGTGTAAACACGTCGATGCTGCTAGTCTCTGAAAGGTGGCGAACAACTACCAAAGAGCGAATCCTGGCGGGCCAATCTCATTCGACAAAACAACAGGTCATTCGGATCGATTACGAAGGCAGTCACTTGGAAGACGAAGGCCTTCGAGAATCATTACTTGAGACCATCAGATCAGAAATTACAAAGTATGATGCCGTCATCATTTCTGACTATAACTACGGAGTCGTCGATGTGTCGGCAATCGAAGTCATTCGGCAAACGGTTAAAACTAATGCCCTTCCCGTTTTGGTGGACTCAAGATTTCGCCTGTCGAGCTTCACTGGTTTTACAGCTGCTACCCCAAATGAGGATGAGTTGGAACAACTGATGGGGGAAGCCATTCAGGACCAGGAGCATTTGGAAGAGTCGGCAAGAAAACTTACTAAAGCGTTAGATACGGAAGCATTATTGGTGACTAGAGGCGGACAGGGGATGATGCTCATCGAGCGAAATCAAGATCTACGTCACATCTCAGCTGTAGGCGCGGCCCAACCAGTCGATGTCACCGGAGCAGGAGATACGGTCATCGCCACTTTTGCCCTGGCAATTGCAAGTAAGGCTTCATTCGCAGAAGCAGCCTCGCTCGCTAATTACGCCGGTGGTCTAGTCGTAATGAAGCGTGGAACCGCGTCGGTTACTGCTCGCGAACTTCAAGAATCTATTTTGAGCGTGGATAGCGAATGAATGACAGCATGCCAATCGAGCCTCGATCGTTAATCGTCGATCGTGTTGAGTTGCTCGAGGAAGTGGACTTACTTCGGAAAAAGGGAGCCTCTATAGTTTTGGCAAACGGTTGTTTCGATGTCTTGCACGTCGGACACGTAAGATATCTAACGGCTGCAAGAGAGTTAGGCGACGTGTTGGTAGTTGCGATTAATTCGGATGAGCAGGTTCGACTACAAAAGGGCGATGGGCGACCAGTTATGACTGCCCTTGAACGGGCGGAACTTATCGCTTCTCTTGAACCAGTCAGTTTGGTCACGATCTTTGATGAGCCCACCGTCGCCGAATTGCTGCTCGCTTTGAAACCTGACTTTCATGCCAAGGGAACCGACTACACCGAAGAGACAGTGCCTGAGAAAGACGTGGTACGATCGTTCGGAGGCAAGGTGGCGATCGTGGGCGATCCAAAAAATCATTCGACATCCAAAATTTTGTTACGGCTTGGAGGAGACCATGCCTAATTTGCTATTGAGAAGTTATCTACGAGTTGCCATCGTAGTTGCTTGCATCGTGCAATTGGGTATCCCGTGTCTCGAAGCGCAGAACAAAAAAGAAAAGTTTGATCCTGATGGGGCTTTTTGGGTACACGGTCAACCGCCGAACGAATTTTCGGATTTTAGCGCTATTAATTTAAACGCGAAGCGAGTTCGTAGACTTCCGGTGGCGGGCCTGCAGCTGAATAATGGAAAGAACCTTCGATT
>DASROI010000368.1:0-8229 GCA_035646955.1 Pyrinomonadaceae bacterium | reverse complement strand
CCGTACAACATGAGGGTCAGCAACCTCGTTCGAATGTTTTTTCATGGGGTCAATCTGATGAACCAAGGCGTAATTCAGGGGGAAGATCGATCTTTAAGCTTCTATTGATCGTTGTCACCGGATCTTTAGTAGCAGCCTTTGCGATCTTTGCGTTGACTCGGTCTGCATCGCCAATTGGTTCAGCAACCGCAGCGCAACCGGCGACAACCGGGGAACCTTCAGTCGCAGCTACCACTTCGACTCAAACCACGGCAGAGGCGCCTGTAGCGCAAACAACGAAACCAGTTGAAACGGTCCGACCTGAAGATCAAGAATTGGAGAAGTTGAAGCAGAAGCTCGAAACCAATGCCTCAGTCGATACAGCGAGGATCCTGCAAACCTTTGTGCGCACTGAAAAACGATATCCGAATGACTATCGGTTCCCATATGAACGGGCTCGACTGGTAGCAAAAGCTCGTGAAGCGACGTCAAGAAACGACGCGTTTGATGCTCTCGCGAGTGCGGCAACAAAGGCAATTAAGAATGGTAAAGCGACGGAAATGCTCGACGGCCTGGAGTCTGACAAGGGAAGAGATTTCCATCAGCTCTCGCGCGACAAGCGAGAGTGGTCGTTATTGACTCAAGCATTAAAAGCCCAAGACCCCACCCGCCTGAATTAACCTTGGAGCGCGCCGGACCGACGGCGCTTTTAAGGAATCTCGATGAGTGGAGTCTCTATTAAAAAAGGAGGCACGAGTCAACGTCTTAACTAGTCGCGTCTCCTTAATAACAAAGCGCCGTCGGGCCGGCGCACTCCAAGGACTAAACTCTTCCCAGCAGAAAGAGAATTAGAACTATCAATAGGATTAGCCCAATGCCGCCGCTGGGCCAATAACCCCAATTTCGACTGTACGGCCAACTCGGAACTGCTCCAAGTAGTAAAAGCACTAACACGATAATTAAGATCAAACTCATGGTGTGACCTCCTCACAAAACTAAACTTTTTTCAAAAATAAAAAACTCAGCACGTTCTCTTTTCGGTTATCTCAGTACTAACCTCGTACGCAAACAGTGTTGTTAGTTGCTGACACTTATCAATGTCTCCGAGCATTCGCTCGCGTTCCCGTCTTGAAGTCTCTAACTTTGTAAACGCAAATAAAAGTCTAAAAACACTCAATTTCGGCCCGTGCCACTGATAAATAACACCAACCTCAACTGCCCTTTTTGAGCAAATGCGAGGCCAAGAATTCGTGGAGTGTGAAGGTGAAGACGTTTGGTGATTGGAGTTCGCAAAGTTGGTACGGCTCTCGCTAGAACTAATTTTCGACTCGTGTGAAACGAGTAATCGAGACATTGGCTCTGAAATTCAAGGAGGGAATAAATGGCTAATTACTATGATCGTGACGACGATTGGGAGAATGAAAGAAGACGCTACTCTCGAGACGCTGAAGGACGACACCAGGGTGTTGGATATTCCGGGACATTCGAACGTGATCGAAATTGGGAAGACCGCTCGGGCTATGGATACAGCGGAGAGAGCTCAACCTCTGGAAACAGGTATGGGACCAGTTCAAACCGCGACCGCTACGATTCCGGACGAGGCGCCGGCTACGGACGGACGCCGGATTATGATAACCGCTCGGATTACCCGAGTAGCTCCGAATACGGTGGTCGCACAAGTTCCGGCCGAGGTGACTACGGAAGAACTTATAACTACGGACGGGGCTCAGATTACCGTCTTGGGAACTATGGCCGTGAACATGATTACAGCGACTACACGCCATCATCTGAACGCGGTTATGGGCCAAACTATTCATCGGCGTCGCAAAGTCGTTATTTCGAAGGAACAAATCGACCGCCCGACTACGGCCGTAATGATGAATGGCGCTCAAGAGATACGCGCGACTACCGCGCTAAGGGTGATCGAGGATGGTGGGATCGAGCGAGTGATGAGGTCGCGTCGTGGTTCGGCGATACTGAAGCTGAAAGACGCCGGCGCTACGACGAGATGCAGCAAGGACAACATCGCGGTCGTGGTCCAAAGAGCTATCGCAGATCTGACGAACGAATTCGTGAAGATATAAACGATCGTCTCACTGACCATGCTTATCTTGATGCCTCGAATATCGAGGTATCAGTAAAGGATGGTGAGGCAACTTTGAGTGGGACTGTTGATAACCGGCGTGCAAAGAGAATCGCAGAAGACATAACTGAGAACGTGTCGGGAGTAAATCACGTTCAGAACAATTTGCGAGTTTCTGACACGGCGCGTTTCGATAACTCGAGCACGACAACTACAACCCCTGTCGCGCGAGCTGCAAAGCCCTAACAGAGTCCGAGAACTTACTCGGCATTTAACTGCCGGATGGGAGTAACTTCCCATCCGGCTTTCCTTTTGTGGTATTTCGTGGTTCGGCAGCCAGGTTCGACCAAGCGATCCACTAAGTAACACGCATTGGAATCAACATCACGAGTGGCGAAGTTTTGTATTCCGACCAGGATTTTGCAGGCACAACTTCGTGAATCTTTACGAATTTGGAAACGCATGACTCGCTGGATATTCCGGTCATCCCCTGATCGATAGATTTGGATCGCAGTGCCGGGCTTCAAGCGCAAACTTGAACGTCTTAAGTTCGGCGATTCACGGAAATGGATCGGTTCAAGTTGGCACCCTCATTGCCTATCTTCGAGTGGAGAACACAATGCTCAGATTGTCGTACTCACCGTTCATTTTTTCTGAGTGGTTTTAACAAAACCGTTGCTCTGAAACAGCCTCGTTACGTTTAGACCTTCGCGATGTTGTCTCCCTGGATCGTGTGGGGGCAGAACACAAGAAACAACAACGCTTGAAAGGACGAATACAAACAATGAGACAACTAAGCTTATTGTTGATTGTGTGTCTTGGTCTGGCGATCTCAATCGTTAGCGCTCAGGACGTACAAACCAAAGGTTCCATAGGAGGAGTGATCACTGATTCAACTGGGGCTGCAGTTCCAGGCGCTCGAGTCGTCGTCACTGGTGGAACCGGGGAGCGGACAGAATCTACAAACGACAGTGGAATCTTCCGCATTGATAACCTTACGCCTGGCAGTTACTCGGTGAAGGTCGAGCAAACGGGCTTTAAGAGTGCGCTTGCAAACAACGTCACCGTAAATGTCGGCCGTGAATCAACTTTGAATCTTAAACTTGAACCGGGCGAAGTGACCGCGACCGTTGATGTCACGGCAAATGTCGGTGGTATCGATCAGCAGAGCACTGCGACCGGACAGAATCTCAATGATCAACTCTTCCAGAACATTCCTGTCCAACGGCAGGTGTCGAGTCTCTTCTACCTTTCACCCGGGGCAGGCGACAGCATCAATGGAGGTCGTGATAATCCATCGATCGCCGGCGGATCAGGACTCGACAACCTCTATGTCGCTGACGGAGTGAATATCACCAACTCCGCTTTTGGTGGGATCGGTACCTTCTCGCGTGTTTATGGAGCACTGGGAACGGGTATCAACACATCTTTTATCAAAGAGGTGCAGGTCAAGACCGGGGGATTCGAGCCCCAATATGGTCAATCAGAAGGCGGCATTATCAACATCATCACCCAGTCTGGCAGTAACAGTTATCACGGCGCCATCTATGGCTTTGCGCGCCCAAGCGCTTTTGAAGCCACGCGACGCCAGCCTGACGACACCAGAGTCAACAAGCAGGGAAAACTGTTGCACGAGGAAAACTACGACGTTGGAGCAGATTTTGGTGGCTATGTTCCGGGTCTCAAAGATCGTCTTTTCTTCTTCGGTTCCTTCAACCCTACAATACGACGTGAAGTGGTTGCAGGAGTTGCGGCGAATGAAAGCGACATCGCAGCTGGGAACGGAGCGGTTGTAGATTCAGGGCTGTTCAATCAACGAGGAGAGTTTTCGCGACGGTATCGCACTTACAACTATGCCGCGAAACTTGACTATGTGGCTAACGCTAATCATCAACTGACATTCTCGATATTCGGGGATCCCACCAAAACAAATCTGTCCTCGTTTCCTTTTCTAAACGTCGACAACACTACTGCGGATAGCATTCTAGATTACGGTACGCGTAACTGGTCGCTCCGTTACAACGGCTCCCTAACTCCGACCTGGACCTTGAACTCGTCGTTCAGCCAGGGACGCAGTTCATTTGAAGAAACTGGTTTCGCTGACCTAAACCAAATTGCGATTCGTTTACCAATTGATCCTATCCGCGGTAACTACTTTGCAGCCGGTCACGGATTCTTCGAACCGACTGAAACCACAAACTGGAAGTGGGACGTCAACACACAGAAAGTGTGGAACAAGTTTGGTCAACACACGCTGGGTCTTGGCTATACCTACCAGCGCGCACTTTACTCGGGTAGTCGGGAACGAAGTGGACCACGTTTTGCCATCCCCTCCGAGAATGCTATTGGAACCCCGGGTTCCGACCTCGGCATTCCCGACTTTGCCGTCGGTCAACTCTTCAACGTGCAGTGGCGAGCACGTTCTCAAGACGTTGCCTGCACTCTTTGTCCTCTCTTGAATGTGCGTGGAAATCTGGTTCCGATTTCGTTGCAGGTATTTCGCGGCGAGTTTGGACCGCCAGATTTCGACACTAGAGGGATGTACAACGCAGGCTATGTTCAAGATACGTGGCGTATAAACAAATATGTCACTGCCTTACTCGGGCTGCGGATGGAGCAGGAGCGAGTCGTTGGCAGCCCAGTCGCTTCAACCGGTGGAAGTCGGTATGCGTACTCGTTCACGGATCAATGGGCGCCACGGCTTGGCGTAACTGTGGATCCGACTGGAAATGGCAATATGAAGTTCTACTACAACTATGGCCGTTTCTTTGAATTCCTGCCGCTGGATGCTGCTGAGCGTTCACTGTCGCAGGAACTCGACTTTACCGGAGCGCGATTTGCTCCAGCCTTTACGACCAATGCGGCTGGACAAAGAATCGTCACGCTGGATGCGAATGGAGCACCAATACCAGTTGTCGATGCTGCTCACCTCTTAAGTGGAACTGACTCAGCCGGTGGTCTTACAAACGCAATAACAGTTTCTGCTTCAGATCTGAGCGCCGTTGCTCCTGGTACTAAGCTTGGTTTCCAGGATGAGCACATCATTGGCGCTGAGTTTCAACTGCCGAAGAACTTCGTTCTCTCGGTGCGTTACCAGTATCGCAACTTGAAACGGATCATCGAAGACATGGCTGTCCTTTCACCGGAAGCAGCGAATGCCGGCGTGTCGCAAACGTACTTCATAGGCAATCCCAGCACGCAACTGGATGCTGCGACGAACCTTGTGCCTTTCGCATTTCCGATCGGTGGAACTGCTCCAGCTGGTTGTACCTCAGGGTTTGAAACTGAAGTCGATGATCCAGTAACTGGTGCTCCAATATCAAATGTCTGTTTCGGACAGCAGGGAATCAATCCACTGACGGGAGCTTCGATCAACGTTCCCGATGGTGTACCCGATGGTTTCCAAAATCCGGTCCGGAAATACAAGGCGTTCGAATTGGAGCTCAACAAACGCTTTTCGGATGGCTGGCAGTTATTGTCAAACTTCCGCATAGCGTCGTTGAAGGGTAATTACGAAGGTCACTTGCGCAACGACAACGCTCAAACCGATCCTGGAATTAGCTCGCTGTTTGACTTTACAGCGGGAGATTTCAATCTGTTAGGCGATCAGTTTGCGATTGGACCACTCAATACGGATAGGAAATTCGTGTCGAACATCTACGGCAATTACTCGTTTGGAAAGGATCGCGGGTTTCTTACCGCCGGTTTCCTGACGGGTCTTAACCTGGGTGCCGGGCTCCACATGGAATCCGGGCTTCCGATCAGTGAGTATCTGCCGCATCCTGTTTATTTGAACGCCGGTGAAGTTCCAGTGGGTGGACGAGGCAAACTCGGTCGCACACCTTATTTCGCTCAACTGGATCTACACGTTGATTACCCATGGGTGATTAATGAACGGGCGAAGATTAGTTTTATCGCCGACTTCTTTAACGTGACGAACAATCGTCGGGTCCGGCTACCTGATCAGTTCCGGCAATTGGATTTGGGTGCTAACAACCCAGATTTTCTCCAGCCGTCGATCGTCACCCTGACGTCTGGTTTTCACCTTCCATTCTCGATGCGTCTCGGAATGCGCTTCGAGTTCTAGTTGTAGGGGCGTCCCTCGGCGGGCGCCCAAACAACCATTATGGAGCTTGTTTTTGTGGAGGGCGTCCGCGAAAGGGCGCCCGCCACAAATTAATTACCCTCGCCCTTAACTTCCGCAGTAGAATGTGGCTCGCATCACAAAATTCTTCGATCTTTACTCCCCGGAGATTGGCCATGTTCTGCAGCAAACTTCGCTTTGCTTCTGCGGTTATTTTTGCGCTGGCTCTCTGTCACATTGTCAGCGTTGCCCAGGATCAAAATAGTCCTAGCTCACTCGTCTCACGCGATATCCATGGTCAGATTCGTTTTTCGGACGGAGGCGCTCCAGCCCAGAATGTTCTGGTGCGACTCGAAAGTTACGATGGCGGTGGTTCGTTGAGCGAAGTGTTCACTGATCCTTCAGGCAAGTTTAGATTTTCCGGACTTGCACCGGCGCAATATCTCGTCAAGGTTCACCAGATCGGATTTCTGGACACGCAACAGCATGTAGACCTGCAAACCTCGGCCAACGGGTTTGTGATGTTGCAGCTCGCGCGCGACAACTCACGTCCAGCTGGTTCATCCGCTGTTGGTAGCATTGATGCAAATGTTCCGCCAGCCGCTCAGAAGGAGTTTGATAAAGGCGTTACAGCTTTAACAGCAGGTTCCAGGGAGAAAGCAGGTGAAGCCGCGCGCCATTTTGAAAGAGCTATCTCAATCTACCCCGCGTTTGTGGAAGCACGTCTGAAGTTGGGCACTGTCTATATGGACTTGGGCGATTGGGAGAAGGCTGAACAGTCGTTGCTGAGAACTATTGAGATAGATCCAAAGGCTGCAAACGCGTTCTTTGCGCTCAGTGAAGTTTATCTGCGGCAGAATAAGAGTGCCGAGGCAGAGAGTGTTCTAGTGCAGGGCTTGCAGATCGAAGACCGTTCGTACGTCGGCCACTTGAACCTGGCACGTGTCTATTGGGAAAGGTCACGGCAGGAAAAAGACCTGGCAAAGGCGAAACCATCACTTGAAAAAGCGTACGAAGAGGTGAAGCGGTCGCTACAGTTAAATCCTGACCTGGCTGCGGCTCATTTATTGAAGGGAAATCTGTTACTCAAGGTTGGAAGGACGAATGATGCTGTGCTTGAGTTTGACGAGTATCTACGTCTTGAGCCGAAAGGTGCTTTTGCAGTGGAGACACGCGCACTGGTTGAGCGAATTAAGAAGTCGACTTCACAATCAAGTACTCACAAAACTAACTAGATGTCAGGCCTTCCAGAATCATGCAGTGGGAAGGTCTTACATCATCACCCGGCTTGTGGTTCACTGGTCCGACTCTTCTGTATACGCTCAACGAGTCTTTCTATGTCGTCGTAAGTCATGAGCTGAGTTCCGTTTAGAGAGAGCTCCGCTGATAGAGCACGACGCCATTCCTCAAACTGTGCCAGAGCCGCACCTCCTTCAAGATGAAGAGACGTCACGTAAAGAACATCTGTTAGGGCAAGCCCGCGTCGAGCCGACGACTTAAACGTACCACCGTCAGCGCGGGCACACATAATCGCAAGATCGGGTGAGACGTATTCGAGAAAACTATTACCCTCGATGATGACGGCTTCAGTCTTGACGCGACTCAATGCCTCTTCGATTCCGGGCTTCACTTGGGAGTCATTTGCAATTACCCAGTGCACGTTTACAGCGCCCGAATCCCAGAATCGCCCGGTGTCTTTTCCGGCTTCGTAGTTTTCATCGCGTCCGGAACGAACGACCGCTTCCTCCCCTATCAAGTCGCTAACACAACACGCTTCCGGATCCCGACCACACGAACGATGGTGTCCGCGAGTTAGCTTAATTGCCTCCCAACCGGACAGCCGGGATAAGAGCTCGCAGACCAGAGTGGTCTTGCCTACATTAGAAGAAAAGCCGCTAACGGCCACTATTTTTGGAAGCTTCTGTGTCATCTGAATTGCATCTATGTTGCCTTAAATCAATCTTTTCTGCCAACGCCGCGCAATGTTCGTTAACAGCAAAACCTCAAGAGCTGTGACGCACTTCTGACACGAAATGTTCTCTATAACTAGTCTGGAAACTCGATGGATTAAATTAACGCAGCT
>DASROI010000367.1:0-15528 GCA_035646955.1 Pyrinomonadaceae bacterium | reverse complement strand
CCTTATTGCTGCGCCGGTTAAAAGCCGGGCCTGGCAAAGGTCAGTACCGATTCGCGCTAGCGTCGGGTGAAAAGCCGGCCTGGCAAAGGTCAGTACCGATTCGCGGTAGCGTCGGGTGAAAAGCCGGGCCCGGCAAAGGTCAGTACCGATTCGCGGTAGCGTCGGGTGAAAAGCCGGGCCTGGCAAAGGTCAGTACCGATTCGCGGTAGCGTCGGGTGAGTCCACAGCTATCGTCAAGTCATATCCGGTCGAGACTCACCCGACGCTACATCGGTACTGACCTTTGCTGGTGAAGCCCGTGAACAATGAAAAATCAGGTAAGCAGCCTATTACTTAACCATCATGAAAAAGTCCTTCTTCTCAGCACTCCTTCTTTCTTCCATTGTGTTTACCCTCGCCGCGGGGAGGGTCCAATCCGGGGTCGGTGGGAGCTCTTTCCAGAAAAACGACATCACATATTCCACTGAGGTCGTTACTCCGCACGTGCCATGGGCAACCAGGCTGCCAGGTGGTCCAATAAAGTCTTTTTTCATCCCGTCAGTTCAATACGGCAGAGACATGGTCGAGTTGATGCAGCGGCTCCAACTGCAACCAACAACCGACTCCATCGACAGCAGCTGGGACATCAACTGTTGGGGCATCGGCGATTTCTACGGTCATGAATTCCGAGGCGATCGCGACGACTTTCAAATAGTTTACAGCTATGTCGAAAAGGATTTGACTGGCAGCACGCCGTACGAAGTGATGGTGATACCGGGTATAAACGGATGGTCCCGAATGACCCGGGCCACGCGTGACGCCATCCTTCGACGGGTTCAAGAAGGCGCTGGCCTTGTGCTGCTTCATCCATTTGTCGGCGACGTAAAGGGCCATCCATTTAAAGGAGATGAAGCCCAGGGCGACCAGCGTGTGTGGGACATTTCGCCCCTCGTCGGCGTTCCAGACGATACCGTGAACGAACGGGGTTACCCGGAAGTCAACCGCGACGCAGTCACCAAAGGTCAATGGCAAGTCACTCAATCTCACTTCATCACGGATGCGCTTCCGCTCGAACTTTTACCCGAGGGCAATACTGGAGGCTCGTTTTATAAGTACAGAGCGAATGGCGATGTATTGGTTCGTTCAGGAGACTACCCAATCGTCGCAACAAAAACTTACGGCCGTGGACGTGTAGTTGCCCTGGCCTATACAGAAGAGGGATTCACCCCACAAAGCATCAATCCATATGAAGCAAGAATCTACTGGGATTACTGGGAATACCAGTACTCCTTGCTGGCTCGAGCAATCCTGTGGGCATCCGCTCGTCCAGTGCCGTTCGAATTAAAGTCTGCCAATGCAAACAGTTCCGGGATCAATCTCGCAGTCTCTTCTGATGTTAAGCGCTCAGTCGAGATAGAAGTCTCCGGAAAGAATGAGTTTGGACAGTCGCTTGGCTCCACCAAAGTTGAACGCTCAATCAACCAGGGGACCAGCACAATCGATCTGCCGGCAGCAACTCTCAAGATGAAAGAAGGCTTGTCCGGCGGGCGGCAAATCTTTGATCTAATCATTCGCGATCCTCAGTCGAAAGCAACTCTCAATTGGGGTTCAGCAACATTTACTGTACCTAAGAGAGCGATGATGACTAGCGTCAAACCCGCGGTTGACGTCTATCGCCGAGGCGAGACGCTGAGTGCAGTGTTGCGAGCCACCGGAAATCTCTCTGGACTGCAGCTGCGAATGCAGGTGTCAGATGACTTTGGTCGATTACTGGGAACGGTTTCAGCGCCAGCTCGCGGTGAGCGAACTTTCACTCATTCATTAGACAACTATCTCGGCAAGTTTGCGTTAGTCACTGCCGATTTGCTCGACGAAAACGGTGCGATAGTGGATCAGGTACGAGCCAAACCGGTGATGGTAGTTCAGAGCGCACGACGCGAAAAAGAATACACGGCACTCGTCTCGTTTGGCGGCACCAAACATTATCTCCAGGACGCGCAGATGAGAATGGTGCGAGCGGCGGCGGCGGATACCGGCTTCACCTGGGGAGGAGATGTCGATAATGGGCTGAACATTCCGCGCGGCACATTCGGAGTTTACTGGTACGACCGTGGTCCAACTACGCCTCAGGCAATGGAACAAGCGATCGCCGAGTATAAGCGCACCGGCGACTTTGAGGCGCTCGGGTACCTCACCAAGAAAGAACTCTTCAAACGGACTGGTGACAAGACGTTCCTCCGGCGCACTCCATCTTTCAATGATCCTGACTTTATCAATCGACTTTCCGACATTGTGCGAGCAACTGCGCGCAACAAAGCTCGCTACAACATGGACTATTACTTCGTCGGCGACGAAGGTTCGCTGACGTCGTACGGTGATCCGGTGGACTTTGATTGGAGCCCGCAGACACTTGTCGGTTTTCGCGAGTGGTTGAAAAGTGAATACGGCAGCCTCGAAAACCTGAACAATGTGTGGCGCACTAACTTCAAGCAATGGGATACGGTCGTTCCTTACACAACCGAAGAAGCCCGGCGAAGTCGCAGCTTTGCTCCGTGGGCCGATCACCGTACCTTCATGGAAATTACATTCGCAAAAGCCTATGAAGCTGCGCGCGTTGCAGCGCTCGAAGGTGATCCAGATGCACACATTGCTGTCTCTGGAACGCAAGCTACGAATGCCTACAACGGCGCCGACTGGTCACGCCTCGATCGAGTAATCGACGACTTCCTATCATACGATGGTGGTAACCAGTGGGACATGCATCGATCATTCGCAAAGCCAGACGCAATGATCGGATTCTGGACGGGCTACGGCTCTCATGGACTCGCAGTGCAGAATGCGATCTGGACCGCTGCAATCCACAACGTGCTGCACCCAAACATCTTTTGGATGTATTCCTTCTTAAACCCTGACATGACCCACTCAATGTCCGCTCGAGACATGGGGCGAGCTTTTAATTCTTTACGCTCAGAAGGTGTTGGGAAGCTACTGATGGAATCCGAGCGCCAGCACGACGGTATTGCCCTCTATTACTCTATGCCGTCGGTTCACGCTGCGAGCATCATGGGATATCACCAGCGCAGTAGTGACGATGATGAGGAGACGCCTGACAAATCGCGGGTTAGTTTTCCCGCAAATCGCGATGGCTGGGTTCGAACTATAAAGGACCTGGGCCTTCAGTTCGATTTTGTGGCCTCGACTGATGTCGCGAAGGATCCGATTTCAAACGAGAGATATAAGATTCTGATCCTGCCGATGACCCTGGCTCTTTCGAAAGAAGAGCTAAAAAACATTGAAGGCTTTGTCGCGGGTGGTGGAGTGCTAATCGCCGACGCTGCGCCGGGCTTGGTGGACCAGCATTGCGCCTGGCAACAGTCTGAAACGCTCAACAAACTCTTTGGTATTACATCGAATGCTTCCGATAAGCGAGAGATCAAAAACACCCCGGCCGAATTGGCAGTAACAGAGGACGGTCGTCAGTGGGGAATATCGCCTAAAGCTCTGACCGGCTTCTCAATTGCTGAGCCGGAACTGAAGGCCTCCAACGGGACCCCACTCCTGCGCACATCAACTGGCGACGCAGCGATCGTGCGACAGGTTGGTAAAGGATGGGCCATCTACCTCAATCTGATGCTCGATCACTACTCCCGGCAACGCGCCAATAATTTTGGGGGCGCCGGGTATCGCTCACTCATCAACAGCATTCTTGCCAAGGTTGGAAAGAAGCCGGCCGTTGATGTTTTAACTGCCGATGGTCACACACTATCTCAGGCGCAAATCGTTCGCTACAAATTCTCGAACAATGAGCTGCTTGCGATCGTGAAAGAGAATGTATCGCTCGCCGGAGTTGTAGGGAAGGATGGGGTAACGGTCTATAACGACGCGAATCTAGGACAGGTGGCGAAGCAGGATCTGACCATCAAACTACCGAAAAAATTCTACGTTGCAGATGTTCGCTCAGGCAAACAGCTCGGATATACAGATGTAGTGCATGCATCAACGCTGATCGGTGACGCGCTCATACTCGGCTTGAGTCCGGTGGAAACCAAAATTAGATTAGAAGGACCAGCCGAAGTACAAATGGGACGCCAAGCCACGCTGAACATACTCTCTGACGCAACCGGTCAGAGCCTGATTCGTTGCCACGTCTTCGCACCCAACGGCTCGATCATTCCAATTTACTCGCGCAACACTTTGCTTGAGAAGGGGCGCACAATATTTGTGGTTCCTTTTGCATTAAACGATCAACCAGGCAAATACAAAGTGCGCGCAACAGACATTGTCACGGGCGCATTCAGTGAAACTACAATCGAACTTAAGTGAGGGCGACGGTTGACAGAACTTCAGTTACAAACGTTCAGAGCCGTACTTGATTGCGTGATTCCGGCCGACGAATTTCCGGGAGCATGGGAAGCTGGGGTAGGAAACTATCTCGAGCGTCAGTTTGCCGGCGACCTGGCTCATCAACTGGAGTTGTATTGCGCTGGACTCGATGGTTTGGAGGCTGAGGCCAACGCCCGCTTCAATGAACACTTCGCCAGGCTTAAGTCATCACAACAAAATGCCATCATCGAGAGCGTTGAATCTGGTGAAGTAATTTCCTCATGGAAAGTGGACCCCCGGCAATTTTTCAAGCTCCTGGTTGAAACTGCAGCCGAGGGTTACTACAGCGATCCTGAACAAGGCGGAAACTTTGATGCGGTCTCATGGACCATGACAGGGTTTTCCGAGTGCGGGCCGGTATGAAAGATTTTGATGCGGTCATAGTCGGCTCGGGCGCCGGCGGGGGTATTGTGGCATGTGTGCTGGCAGAAGCAGGCAAGCATGTGCTCGTTCTCGAACGAGGCCGTGCCCTTAGTTTCGCTGACGTTGGCCGCGATCACTTGCGCAATCAACGTCTTTCGATCTACGGACACAATGCTGGACCAGACCTCGACGGGAATCCGCGAGTGTTTGTCGACCCTCTCGGAAAGAGCCGCATCGTTAAGCCTCACGAGCTTGATTACCACAATAACGCTGCCTGCGTCGGAGGCGGCACCCGCGTTTACGGTGCCCAGGCGTGGCGATTTCCACCCGACGACTTTCGCATGGCCAGTAAGTACGGAGTGCCTGGCGGCAGCTCCCTCGCCGACTGGCCCATCAGTTACGAAGATCTTGAACCGTTTTATGAGCGAGCCGAGTGGGAACTTGGCGCAGCAGGGGATGGATCCGCTTTACAGGAATTAATCCCGCGCAAACGAAATTACCCACTGCCACCGGTTGCTTCGAGTCCTCAGACCGATGCCCTTAAAAAAGGTGCGCAAATACTTGGTTGGCGAGTTGGTCCGGTGCCACTGCTTATCAACACCGTTCCGTACAACAATCGAGCTGCCTGTGCCGGGTGCAAATATTGTGTTGGTTTTGCATGTCCGACGGACGCAAAAAATGGCACGCAAAATACCGTCATCCCGAGGGCTCTGGCCACCGGGAACTGCGAACTCGAAGTCGATGCAATTGTCGAAAAGATCGACACCGATTCACGAGGCAACGTGATCGGTATTACCTATATCAGCGCGACCCAGCGTCGAGTCGCTAGATCTAAAGTCGTAATCATTTCGGGCGGCGCTATTGAATCCGCCCGCTTGTTGCTCAACTCCCACTCTAGTCATCACCTGGCTGGTCTCGGTAACGACCACGACCAGGTTGGCCGCAACTTACAAGGTCATTTGTATCCGCGCGCTTATGGATTAATGTCGTCGTCTGTCTTTAATGGAATTGGACCAGGCGTCTCAATTGCGACCACGCAGTTCAATCATGATAACGATGGAGTAATTGGTGGTGGGATGCTTGCCGACGACTTTATTAAACCACCAATCGACTTCTGGTACGACTCGTTGCCACCCGACCTCCCTCGCTGGGGTTTACTGAACAAGCAATTCATGAAAGCTAACTACACACGTGTCTTACACGTCCGTGGACCAGTCCAGGACATTCCAAAGCCTGACGGGCGGGTTACTGTGGACCCATCTGTAAAGGATCGGTGGGGAATTCCGGTTGCAAGGCTGAGTGGAACCACACACGCAGAAACGGTAAAAGCCGCTGAATTCATGCGCGTGCGCGGGGAAGAGTGGCTTCGGGCAAGTGGATGCGAGTCGGTTTGGAGCGCTCGACCCGATCTGATGCTCAGCGGACGTCAACACCAGGCCGGGACCTGCCGCATGGGCCATGATCCAAAATCATCAGTTACGGACCAATGGGGACGCGTGCATAACCTGGATAACTTGTTCGTGGTTGATGGCTCATTACATGTCACAAACGGTGGTTTCAACCCGGTGTTGACAATCATGGCCCTGGCATATCGATGTGCGGACCACATCGCGAAGAATATTGATTGATACATGCGTAAATTGAACATCGCCTTAATCGGGTACGGCTTTATGGGCCGGGCGCACAGCAATGCCTGGCGCCAGGTTCGCAGCTTCTTTGACGTTCCTTACGAACCCGTATTGAAAGTAGTCTGCGGGCGAAATGAGACTGGGGTAAAAAAGGTCGCTGATCGATTTGGTTGGACCGAGTACTCCAATTCATGGGAGGACGTTGTTACTCGAGACGATATTGATCTGGTAGACATCTGCTCGCCAGGTCACACGCATGCTCCAATTGCAATCGCTGCGGCTGAGGCCAAAAAGATTCTGTTTTGTGAAAAACCTCTGGCGAACACGTTAGCAGAAGCAGAACAGATGCTCGCGGCAGCCGAGTCGAACAGCTGCCTGCACATGATCTGTCACAACTATCGACGTGCACCGGCAGTAGCGTTGGCCAGCCAGATAATCAAAGAGGGCCAGCTTGGAAAGATCAACCATTACCGGGGAACATATCTTCAGGAGTGGCTTCGGAACCCCGACTTTCCCGCGTTGTGGCGTTTGGACAAAAAGCGGGCTGGCTCCGGCGCCCTTGGAGATCTGTTTTCGCACTCAACAGATCTCGCGCGTTACCTGGTGGGGGAAATTACCGAAATTAGCAGCCTGCTGAAGACGTTTGTTACCGAACGTCCTGAGCCCGGCAGCAAGGAGATGGCCCAGGTCGACGTCGACGACGCTGCATTATCACTGGTGCGATTTGATAACGGAGCAATCGGCACAATCGAGGCTACGAGGTACGCGACTGGCAGAAAGAACTTCAACCGGTTTGAGATAAATGGAAGCAAAGGCTCGGTCTCTTTTAATCTCGAGCGAATGAACGAACTGGAGTTGTACCTGGATGAAGGACCAAATAGTGGCTTCCGCACTATTCAAGCAACGGACCGATCGCATCCTTATCTCAATGGTTGGTGGCCACCCGGCCATATCATCGGCTACGAACATACTTTTACCCACACTGTGCTCGATCTCTTACTCGCCATCGAGAAACAACAACTGCCTGTGCCAAACTTTAAAGATGGAGTAAAAAACCAGCGAGTGCTGGATGCGGTCGAGAGATCCGCAATATCGAAACAATGGGAGACCGTAGGGTGAACAATAGATGAAAACTGAAATTTTTGGGACCAAGCTTGAACTAGGCAAGGCAGCCGCCGATAAAGCAACCGCGATTATTGATCGTGCAATAAAAGATCGGGGGACCAGTTATCTGATTGCCGCGACCGGGGCGTCTCAATTTGAGTTTCTTGAGGTGTTGGTTTCTAAGCCTATCGACTGGTCAAAAGTCGTCTTCTTTCATCTTGATGAGTATGTTGGGTTACCGGCGAATCATCCAGCCAGCTTCCGCAGGTACTTAAAAGAGCGAATCGTGGATCGAATTCATCCAAAGTCTTTTCACTTTATCTATGGAGAAGCCGACGATGTCAGGAGGGAGTGTCGGCGCGTCGGGAGCTTGATCGCGGAACAAACGATCGACGCTGGATTTGTTGGGATTGGTGAAAATGGTCACCTGGCTTTCAATGATCCTCCGGCCGATTTTGAGACTCAGGATCCGTACATTGTTGTTGACCTTGACGAGGCTTGCCGGCGTCAACAAGTGGGAGAAGGATGGTTTAAGAATATTGAGCAAGTGCCGCGTCAGGCGATCTCGATGTCAATTCAACAGATCATGAAAGCAAAGAACATTCTTTGCATAGTGCCTGATCAGAGGAAGGCTGAGGCCGTTAAGAGTACCCTGGAGCTTGAGGTGAGTCCTTTGCGGCCAGCATCAATTCTCCAACGCCATCCGAGTTCATATCTCTACCTCGATCGCGAATCAGCGTCCCTCCTGAGTCGCACACCTTAGGCCCGTTTTCTCTGCGTCTCTCTGCGGTCCTCCGCGTTTCTCTGCGATGCTTAGCCCTTTTAGGCTGTAGTCGCCAAAAAATTAAACAAGCAATAAACGATAAAAAGCCAAGCATCGCAGAGAGACGCAGGAACCGCAGAGAGACGCAGAGGGAGTCAATAACGAGGCTGGGGGCCTTTGACCTGCATGGCAAGACTGTAGACTTTTTTGTCGGCGGTAATATAGAGAGTCATTCCGTCAGCACCCCCAAACGTCACATTGCTGGCAAACTCCGGTATCGAGATCATTCCCAACAATTTTCCCTCTTTCGAAACCACCCACACCCCGCCACGCATCGCAAAATAAAGATTTCCGTGCGAGTCCGTCGTCATCCCATCGGGATCTGCCTGGTTCTCAGTTTGGGGATCAAAGAAGATCTTTACTTCGCCTTGGTCCACACTTCCGTCCCCGAGGATCGGATAAGCATAAACTCGCTTCTCAAAGCTATCACTTACATACAACGTCTTCCCATCGTTCGACACTTCAAGACCATTTGGTAGCTTCAGATTTTCAATAACGCGACGGACCTGTCCCGAAGGGCTCAGGAAGTACACCGCGCTCCGAGTCTTACCTTTAAAATTCGGATCTGAGTAATAAATACCACCAGTCGTTGGAGATTCAGCGACATCATTCGGTTGAATGTAAGTGATACCTTCAAAGCTCGAGGTTAGGCTCTTAATATCGAGTGGACCTTCTGGTCCTATTTTTATACTCATCAAGTTATGTCCAAACGCTTGCGCCGCCAACAACCGCCCTTCTCTCGAAAAGTATGTGCCATTGATTCCCTGTGTGTGGTCCATCCAAACAGTTATCTTTCCCGGAGAGTCGAGACGCACGACTTGCTCGTTTCCCTTTGCAAAGGCGCAAAAATACAATTTTTGCGTTACCGGATCCCAGCTTGGGCCTTCGAAGTATCTTTCGTCTTCGTAGACCACGGTCAACTTGGCTCCTGGCGCAACGGTAGCGGGTGTCGATTGGGCAAAGGTAGTGACCGACGCGACTAGAGCGAAGACTAAAAAGTGCAAGACACTTCGGAGTAACTTGAACATGCAGTTTGTGACCCTTCGAAAAGAAAATAGGTGAGGCATTATGATCGAACGCTTATCAGCGGGCAACTTCTCGATATAGGGTCTTTAAGCTAAGTGATGACGAGCGATGTAAGCTGAAAGTCGGTTTGGGATGACGTCTGAAAGCGCTGCCAGCCCGGCGCACTCCAAAGGGCGGCTGTTGTATACTGCTCCCGCTTTAAATCAGAGATTCCGCACTTATCTGATTAGGATGTCTGCGTCTCTCTGCGGTCCTCAGCGTCTCGCTGCGATGCTCTACTCCCAGTTCAGAGACGCCACAGAAGTTCAGAGAAGCAAACAACAAGGGACCGAAAACGCAGAGAGAGGCGGAGGACCGAAGAGTGACGCAGAGCAGGCATCTACACCCATCTTTAACTTTTCAAGGAGCCAAACTCGATGAACATCACCCTGCTGCGTGAGACTCTCGCGGGTGAGTTGCGCGTGGCTTTAATGCCCGAGTCAATCAAGAAGTTGATCGGCCTCGGGGCTAATGTGCAGGTTGAAAGTGGCGCTGGTTCAGGCGCAGCTAGATCCGACGACGACTACGTACAAGCCGGTGCTACTGTGTCGAGCGATCGCCACGCTCTTCTCGAATCGGCGGACGTACTCACTGCAGTTAACAGGCCCAGGACCGAAGATCTCGAACACTTGCGACGTGGCTCTGTTGTAATTGGCTTTCTCAGGCCGCTCGATGAACCGGAAGCTCTTTTGCCCGCGCTGGAGCGTGGCCTTACCACATTTTCAGTAGAACTAATTCCGCGAATTACCCGCGCGCAAGTGATGGATGCTCTTTCGTCGATGGCCACCGTTGCCGGTTACAAATCAGTAATCATTGGCGCTGCAAAGATCCCTCGCATGTTTCCTCTTTTAATGACCGCCGCCGGAACTGTTCCGCCGGCACGCGTGCTCGTTTTAGGTGCGGGAGTTGCCGGTTTACAAGCTATCGCCACCGCACGGCGCCTCGGAGCAGTGGTTGAAGGTTACGATGTTCGTGCAGCCGCCGGCGAACAAGTGAAGTCTCTTGGAGCAACTTTTCTCGAAGTGGACCTCGGTGGCATTAAGACAGAGGACGCCGGCGGTTATGCGGTCGAACTCTCTGAAGAAGCAATGAAGCGTGGACGCGACTTGATTGCCGAGCACGCTAAGACCGCAGACTTAATCATTACCACTGCCCAGGTACCCGGCAGACGCGCGCCTCTACTTATTACTGAATCCGCAGTTGACGGTATGAAAGCCGGTGCCATGATCGTAGACCTTGCTGGTGCTACAGGTGGCAATTGCGCTGTCAGCAAGGCGGACGAGACCGTCGAACGAAATGGAGTAACGGTAATCGCGCCCACGAACCTGGCGGCAACGGTTCCAGTGCACGCCAGTCAACTCTACTCACGCAATCTTACGGCCTTCCTCAGCCCATTAATTAAGGACGGCCAACTACAACTCGATATGAATGACGATGTGGTTGGACCATCCTGTGTGACACACGACGGCCAGCTCGTCAACAAGCGCGTTGCAGATCTTCTTAAGTTGGCCGGCCAACTTGACGAGAGTTCCATTGGTTGAACGGAGAGAATATGGGATCAGAGACTTTAATTTCCGCCTTGTATGTCTTCGCACTCGCCGCATTCCTGGGTTATCAGGTTATATCGCGTGTTCCACCGTTACTGCATACCCCATTGATGTCGGCGACAAATGCAATCTCAGGCATTTCGTTAGTTGGCTCAATTGTGACCGCGGGCGCTCATTACAACACTGTCAGCACCATCCTGGGATTCATCGCCGTCGTTTGCTCAACCACAAACGTCGTCGGCGGCTTCGTGATTACCGACCGGATGCTGAGGATGTTCAAGAGAAAGAAGTGAGGACCCTGATCCTGGCCTTTGGCCTTCGATCTTTGGCCTTCGGTCCAACTTCGGACGCCCTGAGTCAAAAATCAAACTCCAACGATCTAAGACCCAAGACCCTACCTATCCAATGCAAACCTACTTCATCGAACTAAGTTACTTGCTGGCTTCAATTCTCTTCATCCTCGGGTTGAAGGGTATGAGCCATCCCGAAACTGCAAAGCGCGGCATGCATCTCGCCGAGTTCGGGATGTTGATGGCCATCATCGGCACTCTCATGCATCACGAGATTGTCACCTATACCTGGATTCTCGCCGGCTTGGCAGTCGGATCGGTCGTAGGGCTAGCGATGGGTCTTTGGGTACCGATGACGGCGATGCCTCAACGAACTGCGCTTTCGCACGCGTTTGGTGCTTTCGCTGCAGCCCTCGTCGGCATCTCTGAGTTCTATCGCACCGGCGGGCAGCTCGAGAGAATTACGATGGGCGCATTGGGGTTTGAAGTAATGCTTGGCGCGCTAACGACTACGGGAAGTTTGCTCGCGTTTGCCAAACTTCAAGGTATGGTCCGTGGTACACCGATGACCTACAGAGGTCAGAATGTTTTCAACATGGTCCTACTGGCCGCAACCATCGGCATTTTCATCTACACGGTTGTTGTGCCTGGCTCGGTCCCAATGTTCTTTGCGATGGTCGGCCTGGCGTTTGTGTTTGGCCTACTCCTGGTAATGCCGATTGGGTCGGCAGACATGCCTGTCGTAATGTCGTTGCTGAACTCCTATGCTGGTTTAGCTTCGGCTGCTACTGGATTTGTACTTTCCAACAAGGTCCTGATTATCGCTGGCACGCTCGACGGCTTTTCTGGATTCATTCTGTCGATACTGATGTGTCGCGCAATGAATCGATCAATGACCAACGTGCTTTTCGGTGCATTTGGTAGTGCGGCAACTCCGTTACCTGCAGGTGAACAACATGGCACGATGCGCGAAGTAAGCCTCGACGATGTGGCGACCCAGCTTGCTTATGCGAATAAGGTTGTCTTCGTGCCTGGATATGGACTCGCAACGGCTCAAGCTCAACACGCCGTTCGTGAGCTGGCCGACGTTTTAGAAAAGCGAGGCGTGACCGTGAAGTATGGAATACATCCGGTCGCCGGTCGTATGCCGGGCCATATGAATGTGTTGCTGGCTGAAGCCAACGTTCCTTATTCGTCGCTCTATGAGTTGGAACAAATAAATCCTGAATTCCCAACCACCGATGTCTCAGTTGTCGTTGGAGCAAACGACGTCGTAAATCCTGACGCGCGCGAAAATCCTTCAAGCCCGATTGCCGGGATGCCGATCCTCGACGTGGACCGCTCAAAGTCGGTGGTGGTTCTAAAACGAGGACAGGGCAAGGGGTTTTCGGGTCTTGAAAATCCTCTCTTCTTCAAACCCGTTACCGGCATGCTCTACGGTGACGCAAAGGACACATTGACTCGACTGGTACAAGCAGTCCAACATGCGTAATATTGGCTAGTGTCCCCAATCTGAATTTTCTCTGTGCTACCTCTGCGATTCCTGTGTGTCTGTGGTGGAATCTTGGGCCGCATTCCTAACCACAAGTCAACAGAGAATACAAAGGTTGCCCTGAGTTATCTCGCACTCAAAAATCGATTCCACTGGAGAATGCATGCGAAGATTCTTAAGCGCACTTGTATTGACGAGTCTGCTCGTCGTTTATTTCCCCGCCAGTTATGCTCAGCGTCCAAGCGATAAATCAAAGAAGCCCGTTTCCGTCACCGCCACCAGCCAGCGTGGCACTGACACCATCGCCGCGGCACAATTGCGAGACTACCTGACGTTCATCGCTTCCGATGAAATGGAAGGTCGCGACACACCTTCAAGAGGTCTCGACACGACCGCAAAGTTTCTCGCGCTGAATCTCGCTCGATGGGGCTTCAAACCTGCCGGCGACAATGGCGCGTTTTTCCAACGCATCGATCTGCGGCGCGACCGCATCGATCCAAATCAAACCAGAGTCGAACTCAATGGACGAGTGTTGACCGCTGGCCGTGACTATCTGCCTGCGGGTGGTTCCGGCGACATTAAGGGCCAACTGGTGTTCGCCGGTACCGGCTGGTATTTGAAATCAAAAAATATCGATGCTTATAACGGCGTGGATCCAACTGGCAAGATTGCTGTGATCTTCGGCTCTCCGAATATTCCGCCGCGTGGAATCACTCGCGCCGACTTCGGCAAGCAAGGTGAAAACTTCTTAAATCCGAACGATTACGCACGCAAAAGAGGGGCGGTCGGCATTGTCTATGTTCCCGATTTTCAGTACATAGCGAATTGGGAACGAAACCGGCAGCGAATCATGGAACGTGGTTCAATCGCCGTTGCAAAGTTTCAAACGCCAACCACCACTCCCCTGCCGAGCATCGTGATCTCGCCCGAAATTGCCAATGGGCTTTTCACAGGTGAAACCCAGTCAGCCTCCGGAATATTTAACGCGTCGTATGGACCAGATATGCCCGCACCTTTTTTACTAAGGTCCACGAAAAGCATGAACATCAACATCTTGTCTTCTTTCGAAACCGTACCCACGCAGAATGTGGTCGCCATCTGGGAAGGCAGTGATCCCGTGCTCAAGGAAGAGTATGTTGCACTTGGTGCGCATTACGATCACGTCGGCATCTGCGCGCCGGGAACGACCGACGCCATCTGTAATGGAGCCGATGACGATGGGTCAGGTACGACGGCGTTACTTTCGATGGCTGAGGCTCTGGCGAAAGCACCCACGAAGCCAAAGCGCTCAGTACTTTTTGTCTGGCATTGCGGCGAGGAAAAAGGCCTTTGGGGTTCAAGATATTTCACGGAATATCCGACAGTTCCGCTGGATCGCGTCGTCACTCAGATCAACATCGACATGATTGGCCGAAGTAAGGGAGCTGACGATACAAATGAGCGAGATAGAGAGCTGACTGGTCCAAATGAGATTTACTTGATTGGCTCGACAATGATGAGCAGTGAGCTTGGTGAGCTGGTCGACACAGTCAACAAGTCGTATCTGAATATAACTTACGACCGGCGCTATGATGATCCGGCCGATACAAATCGGTTCTTCTACCGGAGCGACCATTTCAACTACGCTCGAAAAGGCATACCCATCATCTTTTTCTTTGACGGCGTACACCAGGATTACCATCGTCCCGGTGACTCAGCTGACAAAATCGACTATCAGAAGATGGAAAAAGTGACGCGCACGGTATACATGACGCTTTGGGAAGTGGCGAACCGTCCGACAAGGCCCAGGGTTGATAAGCCGTTGCCGTCTCAACTGAGCGGGTCTTAACCGTTCCGTTCCAACAACATTTGTCGATAGGCTTCGGCGCGTGAGAGTCCTAATTCACGCGCCGCTTTTTTTAGCGCTAACCGGTGGTCCATCCCTTCGCTTTCCAACCTCTGGACCACCTCTGAAATGCTTGACTTGGTTGCGGTGCGGGCAGGCTCAATCACATGACGATCTATCAGCAAAACAATTTCCCCACGGGGATTTTCGACTGAGGCATAGTGTTCCGCCAGTTCGCTCAATCGCCCTCTCTTGATTTGCTCGTGAAGTTTAGTGAGCTCGCGTGCGACGACTGCGGTTCGATCCCCTAAAACGGCGACGGCATCGTTGAGTGTAGCTGCGAGACGGTGCGGCGCCTCGTAAAAAATCAGCGTTGCTTCTACTGACCGTAGCTGGCCCAGTTTATTTTTCCTGGCGAGAGCTTTTGCCGGTAAAAACCCGACGAACAAGAATTCATCGGTTGGCAAGCCGGCCACAGTCAAAGCGGCTACGAGAGCGCTCGGGCCTGGCACCGGAACTACGGTGAGATCATTTTTGGCGGCTGCCTGAATTATTCTGAAGCCGGGATCGCTAACGGTTGGACTGCCGGCATCAGAGACGAGGGCAACGTCGGATCCATTTTTAATCAACTCCAACAACTCGTTAGTGCGTTGCTGTTCGTTATGCTCGTGATAACTGATGGTCCTGGTTGTGATCCCGTAATGCTGAAGGAGCTTACGCGTGTGCCGTGTGTCCTCGCACGCAATGAGGCTTACTTCATTTAGAATTTGGACTGCCCGATAGGTGATGTCGCCCAGGTTCCCGATCGGAGTCGCCACTACATACAAGTTTCCCGCCATGGAGGTATTGTGTCATCAGATGGTGGTATTAGAGAAATTGTGGAAGAGGGTCCCTTATTTCTCATTGGTCATTGTCATTTCTCATTTTTCATTGCTTCGTTCGTAGAAGGGATCGTTCTACGGACGAAGTCGGTACCGTCGCTCTCGCACCCGAGTATGGACCATGCTTTTATCGAGCCGCAATGAAACG
>DASROI010000366.1:0-2193 GCA_035646955.1 Pyrinomonadaceae bacterium | reverse complement strand
TATTCAGATGAAAGCGCTCAGAACACAAACCGGTACGCGCCCGCCGCGACACCACCGCCTTTCAGCCGCGTGGTCCTTCAATTTCCACCTAGCCCACGCATCGCTACATTCCTTTGACACCACGCGGCTGAAAGGCGGTGGTGTCGCGGCGGGCGCGTACCGGTTTGTGTTCTGAGCGCTTTCATCTGAATATAGCTCACCTATGGCAACTGCGATCCCGCCGCTGACCGACAGCGAAAAACTTGAATTTGGACCAGCAGCAAAAACTGTTCAAGAGAAGCCAGGTAATATTGTCATCGCCTCGTACAATATCCGCTATGCGCGCGGACCTCGTTTGATTTCCGGTGGCTTAATCCGCAAAGCTGGCCTGATGAGTCTGAAAGATCGTCCCGCCTTCATCACCAAACAAATTTCTCTGGCAGCCAGGGCATTTTCCGAAGGCAAGCTGCTTCCTGCACCGCACGTACTTCTACTTCAGGAAGCCGACAAGAGGACCATTCGATCAGGCGGACAACACATCGCACAACATTTGGCCACTCAGCTTGAGATGAACTGGATTCATGCGCCGGCTGGTATTCCGCGCGGCATTAAGCCGGTCCAACGACAATGGTGGCTCGATTTCGAAGAGCCGATTGACCTACACGATCCCGGTGACACCGGCGTCGCCTTTCTCAGTAGATTGCCCGTCACCGATGTCACTAGAATCGACTTGCCCTGGCACGAATGTCCATGGAGGCCGCGCTTAGCGATCGCTGCAACCGTTGCAGTTGGCACCTTCGAGTTGAGGATTTTGAATGCCCATGTGGATCCTCACGCTGCCGTTGATGGACAGCTTGAACAAATGGAAGTAATCGCAGAAGAAGCTGATCGAACGTCTGGACCTTCGCTGATCCTCGGAGACTTTAATACGTTGTCAAAAAAGAAATCGATTGAGACAAGGTCTTTTCTAGAGTCTCGCGGTTATACCACGCCTTTTCCGACTGGCACACCAACCTGGAGAGGCGCGGGTCTGCGTCTTCATGCGGACTGGATTTTTGCACGCGGCATCAACATCACTCGCTGGGGCGTGGCAAGACCATTGAGTGTTTCCGATCATTGGCCCATCTGGGTCGAAGTGAGCACACCTTAAGCATGCAAATTACCAGTCGCGACAATTCCCTACTCCGCAAAGCACGAGCGGTGCGAGACGGTAAAGATGATGAGCTCATCTTTGTCGAGGGTCTCCGACTCTGCGAAGAGGCGATACGTTCGAAACTGGAAATCTATTCGGTCCTGATTTCCGAAGAGCTCGCGAGCAAGGATCGGGTAAAGTCGAAGATCGAAGAGATCACCAGTAACTCAAAGCGGACCGGTTTCGTGAGTGAGAAGCTGCTCGAATCGATCTCGTTTACTAAAACACCGCAAGGAATTGTCTTACTCGCTCAACGCCCTAAGTCCGGAAAAGCGCTCCTGTCGCGACGACTTGGACCAACTCCATTGCTGCTGGTACTTCATGAAATCAATAACCCGGTAAACGT
Source organism: Pyrinomonadaceae bacterium (assembly GCA_035646955.1). Taxonomy (GTDB): domain Bacteria; phylum Acidobacteriota; class Blastocatellia; order Pyrinomonadales; family Pyrinomonadaceae; genus PSRF01. Next base: position 676 of record DASROI010000366.1, on the reverse strand, counting down.
AGGCGCGATGATACGAACCGCTGAAGCAGGTGGAGTTAGTGGGGTCATCACAACCGCTAAAACCAGCGATCCTTTCTCTCCCAAGGCTTTACGTGGCGCAATGGGATCTGCCTTTCGACTTCCGTTTTGGACAAACGCCAGCTTCGAGGAAGTACTTAAGATTTGCCGGGAAAATAGAATTTCGACGGTTGCCACAGATGTTCATTCCGGCACAAGCTACACAGAGATAGATTGGACCAGTTCTCGAGCACTCATCCTGGGGCCCGAATCGACCGGACTCTCGCCGGAAGAACTCGCAAAAACTGACGTAACTGTAACTATCCCGATGCAGGAGCCCGTGGAAAGCCTCAATGTTTCAGTCGCAAGTGGAATCGTGATTTATGAAGCAGCAAGGCAACGGACCTTAAAGCCGAGTTAATCCTTATTCGACTCTCACACACACCTCTGTAGCAGGAAAACTTTTCTCGCCGGGCGCTTTCTTCACCCAACAGACAATGCTGTAGATGCCAGGTTTGTCTTTAGCAAAGGTGAGGGGCGCGGCAAAGCTGCCGTCCGCCGACATCTCGATGACACCGGGTTTTCGGTCAGCGTACATGTAAGGCGGAGGTAATTTGGGGAGTAAAATTTTGGATTCAGCTGGAAGCGAATAGCTTGAACAGCGTTGAGATCCATTATG
>DASROI010000365.1:0-4415 GCA_035646955.1 Pyrinomonadaceae bacterium | reverse complement strand
TCCGCGTAGTCCTGGGTTGATACAAGGCGATCGAGGGAAGTGACTGCAAGCGGCGTGTTGCGTCGCGCTTGATCGCGGTCTTCTCGATCAGCGCCGCCTGTGCCTGGCAGAGGATTCGTTACACCTTTGACTCCGAGTGGGCGAGACGTAAGCAAAGTGATCTGGTCCGACCGTACATTGCCGGGCTTCCCGATTCCGGTTCGGTACTTTGCTGTGATGTTCTCTGGACCAGTCGGTAAACGTGAACCATTTTGTCCGGTGCCAAACACAATAGAGGTCTTGTAGTCATCGTCAGTTCTAGTGGTATATCGATGGTCATTCGCACCCAAAGCTGCGAGCGTATCGGTCTCACTCCAAAGAACATCGTTAACTCGCACCTGTAACGTGGTTTCGGCGCCGGCCGGCGTGGCTGCCGAGATGAAGGTCAGCGGATATTGTTTTAGCGTGAACTGTTGAAGAGACTTAGCGGCATCACCACTGCCGAGGACTTCCTGCCGCGTCTCTCCATGAGTCGCATGGACCACGTTACCGTAAACAACAACCGTGTCGCGCTTGTACGTGTATGCGAGAGCATTCGCGAGGCCGAGGAACGAATGAGTCTTATCTCCGGGAAGGTTTGCATCATAGCGTTGACTGATCCCGGCGAGCATCACCAGTTCAGTGGCTGGAACACCCGCGACTCGAGTTGCTGGTTGCTGGCCACTCGTCTGCGAGTCGCTGGCACCCACGTCGGTTCTTTCACCGCTCACAATCAACCATTTTCCGCTTTCAAGCCCTTCATAAAGTCCAGCCAATTCGAGTTCGGCGCCGGCAATGTCGTCTTCGATTGGTTCTTCGGCAAGCTCCAACCTTTCACTTTCGGCGAAGACGGCGGTGCCTCGTACAACTTCAAAATCGTCTGAGGCCCGCACATCAATCCACGGTTTATCCAACGTTATGCGTGTACTCTTGAGGGCGATTCCGTAATCCGAGCGCGAACGTTCACCGACCTGGACCACACGGCTGATGACGAGTTTTGGAATGAACGTTGTGCCGTCGGGATCGATAACTGCTTCAGGCCTCTCGAGCACGATCCAGCTCTGCGTATCCGGCGAACTGCGATCATCATCGTCGTGGCTATCTGGTTTTAAGCGGTCATATGCAGCGTCTAACCACACCACGTTGGCGGCCTCTTTACTCTGGCGACCGGCCGTCGTTTGCAGTTGTCCGCGAATCGTCATCGAACCCGCGGTCGTTAGCGTGCTCTCACTTACGGACACTCCCGTCCCACTCTCGCTACTGTCAACCGATAAATTTGATTGACCGAACGTCAGACCAACCGAAAGAACAATAGGGCGTGTCGAAAATTCGAAACGAATTACAAACACGGTATCCGTAACGCGCTTGACATCGACCAGCACCTTTTCTTCCGCCGCTGTTATCTCGACTGTGTTTTCCCCGATGTTAAAAGTCTGTTGCTCGCTCGGGTGACTACCAACGGTGATAACACCAGTAAACTGCTGATGTCCCTGGTCCGATCGCATGTCAATCCTGAACGGCTCGGTGCTCGTCGTGCTGAAGTAGTGAAGGTCCCACTCTTTGGTACCGGTGACGACGCCCTCATCATTTTTCACCGGCTCGGGCGGAGCGTTATGACCGAAGAGAGAAGCTCGTGTGCGAAGAGTGTGAACTTCAAAGTTCGGGGCGGTGGACACCGGAACATTGGACCATGCCTTGTACAGGACCGGCCCCAGCTCGGGTTTCAACTCTGACAACAGACGGGCAGCGAGATCTCCATTTGCGGAGAGTGAGCTGGTCACGCTTCGCGAAAGTTCCAGTTCACTCTGTGGTTGAATCGATGGAGCTTTCGTAAGAGTTGATAAGACAGCCCCAAGAGTGGTGACACCTTTTGGCTTTGGGAGAGGCGCCGCTCCGAGTCCGCCTTCGCGCCCGGCGTGCGTTGCCATCTCATTTTTCACTGCACTCTCGAGGGCTTCTATGAGCGCCGACAACCATGGCTCAACACGTGTGAATCTTCCGGTTACAGCCGCGTCGTGTTGTTCTTTGAGTTTTGGCAGGGTTTGGCGCCGCATAAACGCCGCCAGAGTTGCTTCGTCCGTAGTAGAAGCGAGTTGGGATTTCAGCTGTTCAAGAATGCGCAAGGTGTCGGCGCCCGATCGACTGGTTGCGGAAACGCCAAAATTCTCGACCGCACTGAATCGGACTATGATCGCTTTTACGACCTGTTGGAAGCTTGCGCCAGTCGAGGCATCGGGATCGTCATCGTCAACGTTGCGTAACCATGGACTAACGGTGACTCTTGTGCGCTCCTTCGCTGGATCTGGTGTAACGCTTTCAACTCGAAATAGATAAGGCTTGGCGGGACTTGAGTAGATCAATAGCAAGAGCGGATCGCCGGCTTTCAAATTAGGATTGCCCTTGAAGTAGATCGTGCGCGTGCTTTCTGTGATCTTCTGCGGCCGGGTCACGCGAACTTGCAGATTGTTCCACGAAGCACGAGCGATCAGGTCGTCTGATGTTTCAAATGTTTGTGGTAACTCGCCTGGGCCAGGAACGCTCTGCGCCTTGCTTCCTGCGGGAATGGTGACCGGAGGATCAGGCGGCGCTGTGGACACAGCATTGACGTCAATCAACGCCGGTATAGCAATTGGTTTATCAAGGGCATAAGCGAGATAGGTGCTGGCCGCGACGCCCGGCCTCAATACATAGCCAACTAAGCGAGCCAACTCGAGGACCGAGCGGCGCTCCCCCGCAGTACGGAGAAACCCTTCATTGGCTACGCGCTCCTGGTAGAAGGTGAGCACATCACCGACAGTTGCCCAGCAATCCATCAGCGCAATTGAAAAGTCGCCGGTGTCGCGTGTTTTCAGTTTTGCAAGTGGAGATTGGCTGTTTCCGGCCAAGCGCGCCTTCATGGTTGTCAAAAACGAACCATGAGTACCCGCCCGGTAACTGATGGCATTCAAACCAGGCCGGTTACCGAGTTTAACAGGCGTCAGGATCTGAGTTCCCTCGCAACAGCCGCAAGGTAACTGACCGTTACATCCACAGTCGCAACTCATCGTCCACCTCGCATCGTTAGTTTCAATATTCCTCGTTCCGGGAAGTTTGGGTCATTATCGAGTTGGGCCACCTCAAGTGGTCCAAGCGTCAATATGCCTTCGTCCAATTCACCGCGAGGACCATCACCTAATCGTTCAAGAGCAGTAACGCGAACACTTTCAACTCCGGTTACAGCCTGGGCAGCTGCTACCAACTTGCTGAGATAGATGCCCTCTCCGAAGGTCAGATTATCAGGATGAAAAAGTCCATAAGTACCGTTGGGTAAACGTTGCCTGCCAAATACATTCAGCAGCGCCTCTTCAACATCGCCGCGGAGGTAATGATTGGCAACGCAAATCGAGATCTCGATTCTCAGCGGAACATAACGCGCTTGTTGAACTTCAATGTCATGCGCGATGCGTCGATAGGGATAGAGGTAGTTCTTAATGTCATTTAGGAGTTGAGGATCAGCTGTTTCACTACCAACTGTATCGATGGACACCTGGGCCACGTAACCGCTACCGGTCCAACGCAGTGCAGCTCCCGCGCGTTGTACACGATTACCGGGGAACCGTTCGGCAATTCGTGCATAGTCATCGGCAGTTATTGCTCGTTCGAGTCGTTTCAGAAATGCTCGCGGTGCAAATAGCTTCGCCTCGGCCATTGGCTCGCGTTCGATCCCCCCAATCGCGGGCAAAGGATTTCTGGGTTTAAGCGTCAACCCGCCGACCGTTTCCTTGCGCCAGCCAATTGTCGTGATCGTATCTGCTCCAACATTGCCCGACGAGCCATTGCCAACCCGATAATTGGCTCTGAAAAGTGTGCAGGCTGCAGGAATTCGACCGAGCTCACCATCTCCGAATCGCAGGTGGGCCAGGCCGTCATTGTCCATCTCAACCACAAAATGCTGATCAAGGGAACCGCTGCTCAGCAGATCTCGCCTCGGATACCAACTCCAGCCATCAGCCATTGGATCTACGCCCTCGAGGACTTCGGGTTGTTGGAACGTGCCGGGCTGAGGACACTTGCCCGGAAGTCCGGTCACACTCAACGACTGCGGCAGAGCATTACGCGGATCCTGGACCAGGCTAGCACTGGCCGGTCCATTCCAGCTGACAACTTCGCTAAAGGTAAGTGGCTTACCCTTAAGTACAGGGGTGAATTTTGCGGGGACCTTGATCAGGTCCATGACGCTGCCGTCGCACGCGCACTCTCCGGTTATCTCTTCCTGTGCAACCTGGCCTAGATCTTCTGGTGAGTCGATGGTTTGTCCGTGGTCTACAAGTATCACGTTGCCATGAGCCACACTTATATCTGTAACCAGAGCGCAGTCCGGCGCCGGCAAACGCGCGGACAAACACAAGTGAAACGGC
>DASROI010000364.1:0-4707 GCA_035646955.1 Pyrinomonadaceae bacterium | reverse complement strand
TTACGAGGCCTTTTCTGAGGGGCTTTTGAGCTTCTGGATCATCGTTACCAGGTCGGCGAGGGATTGGGCGCACATTTTCTCCATTGCCCGGCTGCGATGAACCTTCACAGTATTTTCTGCAGTTCCGAGTTGAGCAGCAATCTGCTTATTGAGCATGCCAGACACAACCATGGAGATCACCTCCCGCTCGCGAGGAGTGAGTGACTGAAAGCGCTGTTGCAACTCGGTTAATTCTTTGTCTTTTTCGCGCCATACACGATCACGTGCCAGTGCGATTCGAATGGCATCCAGCAAATCCTCATCGCGAAATGGCTTAGTAAGGAATTCAACTGCGCCAGCTTTCATTGCGCGAACACTCATTGGAATGTCGCCATGGCCAGTGACAAAGACTACGGGAATACGAATGTTTCTCGCAGCAAGCTCACGCTGGAACTCAAGTCCACTTAAGCCAGGTAGTCTGACGTCCAGAACAAGACAGCTGGGCTCATCTAGCGCCGGTTCTTTAGCCAGGAATGTGTCAGCCGACTCGAAGCTTTCAACCCGCAGGCCGACAGTGCTGATGAGAAACTTGATCGAGGTACGTACTGCTGGATCATCGTCGACAACAAAAACTACAGGACCGCTAGTCATGATCGACTCCTTGCAGCTATTGGCAGTTTGAAGTGAAACACGGCGCCGTGAGGAACATTGGGCGTGGCCCAGAGCCGTCCGCCATGATCTTCAACGAGTGAGCGACTGATGGCCAATCCCATCCCCATGCCGTGCGTTTTTGTTGTAAAGAACGGAGTGAAAATGCGATCGACTTCTAAACCGAGGCCAGATCCAGAATCGCATACGGCCACTAGTACGTTACCGGATTCGTCGAACTGGGATTGCACTCGCAGCAACCTAGGTTCAGTGGTCATCGTACTCATGGCCTCAACGCCATTCACGATAAGATTGAGCAGAACTTGCTGTAACTGAACACGGTCACCCACCACCTGTGGGAGCGGCTTCGTCAATCGGCACTCGACCTGAACCCGATTCTTATAAAGCTCATGGCCAGTGAGGGCGAGGACCTCCTCTATTAACTCGTTTATATCCAACTCTACCTTTTCGGCAGGCGCTTTCGTTATGAATGCTCGGATTCGAGCAATGACCGCACTTGCGCGAACCGCATTCGTAACGATTTCTTCCAGAGCCTGATGCAGGACCTCAGGTTCCAGCTTGCCATTGGCGAGGAGTCTTAAGCATGCGTTGCTATTATTGGTTACGGCAGTCAAAGGTTGATTAACTTCGTGGGCTATCGACGCAGCCAATTCTCCCAAGGTTGTCAACCGGGAGACGCGTGCAAGCTCTGCACGAGTCATCTGCAAAGCCTGTTCCGCCTCTCTGCGAGCTGTAATATCTTCGACAATGCCAAACCAAAATGGCGCAACTCCATCTGTACCAGGGACAAGGGAAACGTTGGCTCGAGCCCAAACCAAGGTGCCATCTTTGCGACAATAACGCTTATCGATTTCAAAATGTTGCCGCTTGCCTTCAATAAGTTCATTTACTAATTCCAAATTGGTTTGACGGTCATCCTCGTAGGTAATATCTAGAAAGGTCAGCCCCTGTAACTCCGACTCCGTATAACCCAACATGTTCTGAAAGACGCTGTTTGCGGCGAGGAAGTGACCCGAGAAGGCCGCCAGGGTTATGCCGATTGCTGAGTCCTCGAACGCGGTTCGCCATCGTTGCTCGTCTTGCTGACGAGTTCGTTTCTCTCTCGCTTTCGTGCATCTGTCATAAGTAGCAGAATGGCTCTGCACAAAATTAAATGGAAGCAATCGTAACCAAACCAGGCGCGGTTGTTCCTCCCGAAGTAATCCTCCAAATACTTTGCATCTGATTGGCTGATAATTCGATCGTCGAATACTCAGGCGTCCGCGCACTCTCCCGGAGGTTCGAGAGCATTGGCTCAAGTAGCGGGTAAGCCTTTCGGTATCACCGTCAATCAAGGCGATGAGTGGCATTCCAACTAAATCCGATGAACGCCTTCGAAATAACTTTGACGCCCCTGAATTAGCTGCGACAACTCTGCCATCACGCTCTACAAGAAGTAACGGCTCTGGTAATTTACAGATGATCCGAGAAAAATCCAGGTGCGTCATCTTCGCACACACATACCTTCTTATGTCCCAAACCTGTCAAACAGCTTCAAGGATTCCTCTCCTTTGCCGCTTCCTTTTGGCTTGGTTAAGGTTGCACGACGATCCAGCAAACCCCAGTTGCTTGGCAATTGTTACCTGCGCTGTTCCGCCGCAGACTCTCCGACGACATTCCTGGGCATCATGCATCGTGGAGAGCGTCCGACGACCGGGTCGTCACCTTCTTATTCTCACTGTCGACACCAATAAAAAGTGGAATCGTCAGTGTGTCGACAACTTCTTATAGTTCTCACCAACTAGCGAGATAGCGAGAAGAAGGATGTCGGCAATATTAGTAGGATAGTGAACTCGTTTTGGTGTGAATGGTTCCCAAATGTGGCAAATTTTAGTCACACGGCGGGTAAACTTAGGTTTATTGCCATGGTCCGATTCCAGAGCGTATAGTGGCCGAAATTGGGTGAGGCGCAAGTGAAGTGCATTGGTTTCTCGTTCAAGTGACTCAACGATCAAAAGCAACGCACAGGACAATACGCCTTCCCGGTAAGGAGAAAGGCGGATGAGTATCATCTCACGAGGCTTTTCTGGTCGACGAAGCGCTGAAGTTGTAAAGCTACCTCCTGGCCAATACCTCACTACTGACTTCCCCGTCTTGTCAGCAGGACCAACTCCACACATGTCGCTCGACCAGTGGGAATTTACAATCGATGATGGCACTAATGTTTTGCGGCGATGGGATTGGAAGTCATTTCTCGAGTTGTCCACCGAGACCTTCACTGTTGATCTGCACTGCGTTACACGATGGTCGAAACTAGGCACAGCTTGGGAGGGCGTTTCGCTCAACACGATGCTGGCCGGTTTAGAAACCTATGCCGAGTATGTTCTCGCGCATTCGTACGGTGAATACACCGCCAATCTGCCTATGAGCGATCTTCTGAACAATCAGGCGTGGATCGCGTTCCGGTTTGACGGCAAAGACCTTGCGCCTGAACATGGTGGCCCAGCTCGGCTCCTGGTCCCCCATCTCTATTTATGGAAAAGCGCTAAATGGATTCGTGGTATTACGCTGATGCAGGAAGATCATCCTGGTTTTTGGGAAAGCCTCGGCTACCATAACTATGGGGACCCATGGCGGGAGCAGCGTTATTGGGGCGACTAATGTGGCGTGTTGGAACTGTCGTTGCTCTCCACGACGAAACGTCGACGGCGCGGACGATCACACTTGAAGTTCGAGATTGGCCAGGTCACGTCGCAGGTCAACATGTTGATGTGCGTTTGACAGCCCCGGATGGATACTCTGCAGTAAGGTCATACTCGATCGCCTCTGCGCCTAACCCTGAAAGGCGCGTCGAACTAACTGTCGAACGGCTACCTAACGGCGAAGTCTCGCCCTATCTCACGCAAGAAGTCGCAGTAGGTGATCGTCTGGAATTGCGAGGTCCAATCGGCGGCTGGTTCGTGTGGCGCCCAGAACAAGCCGAGCCGATTCAATTAATAGCAGGCGGCTCTGGCCTTGTGCCTCTGATGGCTATGATTCGCTCGCGTGCGTTGGCAGGCAGCACTGCACAATTTCGATTGTTGTATTCAGTGCGCGAACCGGAAGCGGTTTTCTACCGCAATGAACTACAGGCACTATCAGATCAAGATCATTCTGTTCGTCTTACCTACGCGTACACGCGAGCCACTCCGAAGGACTGGCCGCGACCGCCCAGCCGGATCGATGCCGCTCTGATCGCGAATACTAGCTGGCCCGCAAAGCTTTCGCCAACTTGTTACGTTTGCGGCCCGACATCTTTCGTTGAAAGAGCTGCTGGCCTGCTTATCGCGTCAGGCAACAGCCCCGACAGGATCAGAACTGAGCGTTTTGGCCCGACAGGAGAAAAGCAATGACTTCAAATGCTTACGACTACCTTGACGGTAACGCAGCTGCTGGTGAATTGAGCAAAATATTCGTCATGGATGTTACTGCTGCAGAGGGACAGTGTGCGCACTGCGGCGCAATAAAACACTTTGCTGAGGCGCATATATACATGAAAGGACCCGGCATCGTAGCGCGGTGCGCAGTTTGCGAACAGGTACTACTTCGGCTTGTAGAGGTTCGACACCGCATGTTACTTGACGTGCGAGGCATGACATACTTAAGCCTCGAGACTTCACAACTCGGAGAGTCCAGCTAACAACTTGGTTTTTCTGAAAGAGCCAATCGCGCCGAGCACTTTTCCGTGTCTTGCGCTCCAGCCCGGAATTTGTCGTTTATCAGCTGAACTTTTCCATTTGGAACTACATACCGCCAACGAGAGATTTGGAAGGTTGATAAACGCTTGGTTGAGAATGGCGAACAACTGCTCCAGTCGGTCACAACGGAAAAGCGGCAGGCCCAATAGTTCATTGGAACCTGCCGCAAAGTTTTTGAATAGGACTGGTGAGCCGTGGAGGGCTCGAACCTCCGACCCGCTGATTAAGAGTCAGCTGCTCTACCAACTGAGCTAACGGCCCTCACCAAATGATGCGTGAAATTATACGGTCGGTGAACTATGTGTCAACTGGAGGAGTGGGCTTTGATCTTGGGCCTTTGATC
>DASROI010000363.1:0-6114 GCA_035646955.1 Pyrinomonadaceae bacterium | reverse complement strand
TGCCTAAGGTCAATTTGCGCAAGTTGTGGACTGCGGCATACGATGAGTTTTGGAATCCAATCGAATCTCGGACGAAAGAATGTCCTAATTTTCCAAACCGCGGCAGATTGTAAGCAAATCTCACTATCTGAAGTTGCTGACGAGCACCATGGGAACTAAGCCGATGGTCTCGTCCAAATTCTAGCGGGTTTCCCCGAAAATCGATAAGATAGCCGAGTCATATCGACGCCCAGACAAAACAGCCTCGGATCAATATCTGCGAGCAAATTGGAAGACGGTCTTCCCCCGACCGGTCTTCCAGCGTTCAACGCAAAACTTTTTGTGAGGGACTTCGGCAATGTGTACTTACATGACCGCTTTGGAGAAAAAAACATCGTGTTCATAAGTAGGGTGTTTCTATTTTCGTAATTTTGGTCCTTTGATTCTGACATTACAAAGCAAAGGAAAGACAGATCGCTACCTGGTTACGAATCGACGCAACTGAAGAGTTGAGTCCTGAAGAGGCTGATAAACCAGAAATTGGAGCGGCACTACCCTACCAGGTTGATTACTCTTAGAATCATTTTCGGTTTCTGATGTCTTTATCCCCCAAAACTACGCTCGCCCACTACTCAATCATCGCGAAACTCGGAGCGGGTGGAATGGGCGAAGTCTACCTGGCCCAGGACACCAAACTCGATCGCAAAGTCGCGCTCAAGATTCTGCCGGGTGACTTCGCGGTCGACAAGGATCGAATGGCGCGGTTTGTGCGCGAAGCAAAATCTGCTTCTGCACTCAACCATCCAAACATCATCACGATTTACGAGATTGGCGAGAGTGAAGGCATCAACTTCATCGCAACCGAATTCATTCAAGGGGAAACGCTTCACAAACGTCTCCAACACGATGCGCTTAATTTGAAAACCACGCTCGATGCTGCGATTCAGATCACCTCGGCGTTGGACGCAGCACATCGGGCCGGCATCGTTCACCGCGACATCAAACCGGATAACATCATGATCCGTCCTGACGGTCTGGTTAAGATTCTTGACTTCGGAATCGCCAAATTGTCGGAAACCAGATCAGTCATCGTGGACGAAGAAGCAGCAACAGCACTCAAACAAGAGAGCACCAGTCCCGGAACGATCGTTGGTACTGCGAATTACATGTCGCCTGAACAGGCTCGCGGTAAAGAAATTGACGCGCGGAGCGACATCTTCAGTTTCGGCCTTGTCTTTTATGAATTGCTTACTAGCCAGCGGGCGTTTGCTGGCGAGAACGCGCTGGATGTGATTGGCGCCATTCTGCACAAAGAACCAACGCCACCAAATCAAGTACGGCCCGATCTACCTGCCGAAGTTGAACGAATCGTCAACAAGACGCTCCGGAAAGATGTTGACGACCGTTATCAAAGTGCGCGTGATCTATTGATCGATCTGAAAGATGTGCGGCGTGAACTGGATTTCCAGGACAAGCTTGAGCGAACTGTCGCGCCAGAATCGCACGATACAAAAACACAACCAGTCTCTGCCGCATCCACATCTGCACCAGCAACCTCAAGTGCAGAATTTATCGCGCGAGGTATTCAAACGCATAAGTTGTCCGCCGCGCTGGTGTCGCTAGTTTTGTTAGCACTACTTGGAAGTAGTCTCTGGTTTTTCTTCTTGCGCCGGCCAACCAGTAATGGGCCAATTCAGTCGATTGCTGTCTTGCCGTTTGAGAACAGAAGCGGCAACGCAGACTCGGAATACCTGTCGGACGGTTTGGCGGAATCGCTCATCTATCGTTTATCGCAATTGCCCAATCTCAAGGTTAGTCCCACGAGTGCGGTGATGCGCTACAAAGACAAGGCGCTTGATGTTCAGAAGGTGGCAGCTGACCTGGGCGTCCAGGCAGTCATGTCCGGAAGAATGAACCAGCGTGGTGACAATCTTAGCATCAGCGTCGAACTGATCGATGTCGCAAATAACAAGCTGATCTGGGGAGAACAATATGAACGAAAGATGTCTGATCTACTGGCCACCCAGCGTGAGATTGCGACGGCGATCGCGGACAAGCTTGAGTTGAAGCTATCTGGCGACGGTGCGAAGGGGATCACCAAACGATACACCGACAGTAACGAAGCCTATCAGCTTTATCTCAAGGGCCGTTTTGTTTGGAACAAGCGAACTGGGGAATCCTTAAAGCAAGCGGTAGGCTTCTACAACCAGGCGATTGAAAAAGATCCCGGCTTTGCGCTTGCCTACTCCGGCCTGGCTGAGAGCTACGTACTGTTCTCAAACTACGACGTCGCATCGCCAAAAGACTCAATGCCGCAGGCGAAAGCAGCCGCTATGCGAGCATTAGAACTAGATGAGTCTTTGGCGGAAGCTCACGCGGCACTAGCTTGGTATCTCGTGCAATTCGAATATGACAATGTAGGCGCCGAACGAGAGTTTAGACGGGCAATTGAGTTAAACCCGAAATATGCAACGGCCCATCAGTGGTACGCTCAATTTCTTGCCCAGTTAAAAAGATTTGACGAAGCTCAGGCCGAGATTCAACGGGCCGTCGAGGCCGATCCCCTTTCACCGGTTATTAGCTTCAATGTGGGTTGGCAACTTATTTTAGCCAGGCGCTACGATGAAGCTCTCAAAGAAGCTGAGCACGCCGTCACTCTCCATCCTGACTTCAAGCTTGCACCAGCTGGTGTCTGCTGGGCCGCGTACAACAAGGGAGATTTGAGTCTAGCAGTACCCGCGTGTCAAAGGGCCCGGGAGTTAGTCCCCGATGCTTTCAACACCGGCTACCTGGCATTCGTTCTGGCCCGTGCTGGACAGTTGGACGAGGCGAGGAAGCTGCAACAACAATTAAGAAATGACTCCTTGAAGAGTTCAGTACCAAGCGTCGCGTTTGCTTTTGCACATCTCGGTCTGAACCAGAATGAGGAAGCATTGGCCATGCTCGAAAAGGAGGTCGATGAACACGGTTACTGGGCGACCGGATTCGCTGTCCAACCCGAGTTCGATGGGTTTCACAGTGAACCCAGATTCAAAGCGTTGCTAAAGAAAATGAATTTGCCCGAATAACGAATGAACCTACCAGCGGAAGGTGCTGTCAGCATTGAGCGTGAGGTGCAATTAGGGTTTGTGGGCAAACCCCAGGTCGAGAGTGTCAAGAGCTTGAACCGGTGCGGACATCGGCGGCTAAAGTCAGTTAGATAAAGACGATCAGATTCTTCCTAATGCGGCCGGTCCGAACAAGCTTTCACATTCCAAGGATTCTCACACGGTATCATGCATCGCCCTGGAGTCGCGTCAACGTCACGGCAAATGATCGAACTGGATCTTGCTCTTTGCGGCGTAACTTCCTCGTCGTCGCGTATGCTCAATTCCGATAACCATTAGGCGTATCGCTTACCTAACTTTTCTATCGCCCTCGTCGTTACCATCACTCAAATCTAACGACGGGCAAGGGGGCAACTTTAACCTATAACATCGCACCCCTCGATCATGCGATTTCTTCAGCCAGATCTCAGCTCCCGAGACAATGTTGTGAACATCAATTTCTCATTCACCCCAGGCTTCAGCCTGGGGTTCAGTGGACGTACAAATGACAGCAACCGTTTTAACGGTTTACCGGTCCCAAAACGCGATACGAGTTGGAACGAAAACCGTTGAAACGGTTATGCTTTATTAAGTGTTTCAACCCCCCCAGGCTAAAGCCTGTGGAGAATGAGAATTAAAGCGTGTGGAGAATGAGAATTAAAGCGTGGGGAGAGTGAGAAATTGGTTTCGTAAGTAAGGGGCCCGTCGTAAGATATCTGATACTTTTGGATGAACAACGATTTCAAGACTTATGTTCAAGCGACGATCAATTGAATACGGATGGTCCAGAAATCTCTTCGCGTTCATCCTCATTTGTACTGTCGGGGTTCAATTGGCGGGCAGCCAATCACGCAAGCGAACAAAAGCTGAACCTAGCCCAGAACCGACTCCACAAGCCTCTCCTGCCTCAATCAACCCTTTGATAATTGCTACACCGCATGTTGCTGCGGAAGCGATGCAGATCAACCAGCGACTTCGCGGCGTGCCCGATCGCTTAATCTCAAGCGAATCGCTGACGGAGCTGGAACAACAGACCAATAAGTTAAAAGACAGCACTTCCGAGAAGGCTCGGAAAACGGAGACCGCAATTCAATCTGGGGCAATCTTCACTGAGTTGCAGCAGTTATCACTTGATTGGGAAGCCTTGGGTAAACAAGTCAAGGACCTCACAGCCACCTTGACCAGGAACGCTACGGCGATCGAGAACGAATTGCAGTCGCTCAAGAAAGACGAATCTCGCTGGTTGGCAACCAACGAATTCGTCAAGACTCAAGAATCTTCACCAGAACTGCTTGAACTCACTGGCAAAGTGGTATCCGATACTAGTGCCGCAGTGAAGTCGGTTGAGGAACGGCGAAGTCGAATTGTTGCACTGCAACAGGCAGGAGCGACACAGAGTTCGATCATTGCTACTGAAATTGAACACCTCAAGAAAGCAATGGAAGAGTCTCAGCGGAGTTTACTGGAACCAGACAGTCTCCCGCTCTGGAAAGTTCAGTTCGGTTCGCAACCTGATGGCAGTTTAGCGCGTTTGATGCAAGGTACTTATCTGGAAGATATTACACGACTGAAAGCTTTCATTCGTGCCAAACGCACATCGCTTCTGGTCATCGCTTTCCTCACGGTGGTCGCAACGGGCATGTTCCTTCGCCTCAACCGTGTGTCGGGCGTAAGTAAAACTGAGGAGTCGAAATTCGATCTAATCTTGAACAGGCCCTTCTCACTGGGGCTGCTAGTTTTCCTGGTCGCAATGATTCCGATGCTGTCCGACGCACCGAATAGCGCCGTCAGTCTCGTGAATCTAATCGGGATCGTTCCGGTACTCAGACTACTAAAGCCACGCCTGACAGGGTCCTTCCAAAGATTGCTGGTTTTCTTAATTGCAAGCGTGCTGGCGTGGAATCTCATCAAGGCCCTGCATTTCCCGGTTTGGATCAAGCGTGATCTAATCGCCCTTTTTTTTATCACGGTCATTGCTGTATTGGCGTGGTTGGCTCATGAAGCACATCGTGATAACTCGAGCCGGGGGCGTGGTCCAACTTTGACCTTGCTCGCGACGTTTGTCGGCATCACTCTGCTGTTACTTGCATTCTTAGGCAACCTTTTTGGTTACGTTGGGCTTGCCGATTTGCTTACTCAGGGTACCCTGGCGAGCAGCTATCGCGCGGTGGCGCTCTACACAGTCGTGGTTGTCGGAGCATCACTAATATCGTTAGCCCTTCAGCCAAAAACTCAGCAGCGCGTTGCGCTAGTTCGCACCGATCGCGACCGTCTTGCGCGCTGGTTAACTCTGGCGTTGGGCGCTATAACGCTGCTTATCTGGGTCCACACCACTCTGAACCTATTCGCAGTCAGAGAATACTTTTATTCAGTCACCAGGAGTGTACTCGATTATCAAATCAGAATCGGATCAGCCGGCTTCGCACTGGGCAACATCGTCGCGTTCGTATTGACATTGCTAATCGGCTACCTTATCGCGTCCGTGATTCGAGCTATTTTGGGCGAAGAAATACTGCCGCGAATGAACCTCGCGTACGGTCTTCCTAACGCGATTGCTACCGTCACGCACTATGTCCTTTTATTTCTAATCTTCTTATTGGCCCTTGCTGCTGCGGGAGTAGAGCTGTCGAAGTTCACGGTCCTGACTGGAGCAGTCGGCGTCGGACTTGGGTTTGGTCTACAGAACATCGTCAACAACTTCGTCTCTGGCTTGATTCTACTTTTTGAGCGGCCCATCAGGGTTGGCGATCTATTGGAAGTCAAGGGTGTGGGTGGTGAAGTGACGAAGATTGGAGTTCGCTCCAGCACTGTCCATGCTTTTGATGGATCAGATCTGATAATTCCAAATGCGACTTTGATTTCGGAACAAGTCACTAACTGGACCTTAACCGGGACGCGACGTCAGGTTTTTCTCAACATTCATGTCGCATACGGAAATGATCCAACTAAGGTGCGCGATCTGTTAAGGACAACTGCAGCGGCCCATCCCGATGTTCTTGATTCCCCGGCACCCACAGCTCTGTTCCTCGGCTTCGGAGATAGTGCTCTG
>DASROI010000362.1:0-17061 GCA_035646955.1 Pyrinomonadaceae bacterium | reverse complement strand
CTACCAGGCGGCTGCGACGCCAAAGAGTGAAACTGTTTTCACCGGGCGATGGCGGGTAAAATTTTTCATTTCGGGGCTCGAGAAGAATCTAATTCTCGAAGCAAAGACCCAGGGCGCTGCTTCTCTTTCTTTTCTGGATTCAGGACCAGATAACAAACCGGTCCCGAATCCTCTAGCCGCGGCTTGGGCTCTGTTGACCAACGAGCGCGTCAGTTTCTCAGGCGAAGCGGAATTGCCCATCGGTACGTGCTGTAGAGAGTGGGGCTCGTTAATCTTCAAAGGTAAGTTTAGTTCCAGCAACTCGATCTCAGGTACACTGATCTTTGTTACAAGCATCGCTGAAGAGGAAAGCCCTTATAAGTTTCATACAGTCGTTGGAACATTTCTGGCTAATCGCGTCTTAGATTGATCGTTTAAATTGCGGAATTCCACATGTACTGGTTCGAACTTTCGAGTTTTCGCAAGCCGGTCGTATGAATGGTTACGCCCATCCTGAGTATGCCGCTTCCCTCGCCGAATTTGGTACTCCGCGGCGGCTATCACACAGCGGCGGATCGGTATTGGAACGTTCGATCACCCAGACTCCCTACCGCGATGTGATGGGTTGTTACCCACTTTTCGCATGTCAGGAGTGGTCGCTCCTGGACAAGGATCTGGACGAACTTCAAGGTGACGTGGTGAGCTTAGCCCTGGTTGCCGATCCTTTCGGCGATTATGACCAGACTATCCTGAACAAATGTTTTCCTGATCTGGCAGTACCGTTTAAGGACCATATGGTTACTGACTTATCACGACCACCAGATTCATACGTTAATGCAGAACATCGACGTAAAGCTCAAAAAGCACTGGAGCGAGTTAACGTTGAGAGGTGCGAAGATCCTGCCGCTTTCACTGCAGAGTGGAATCATCTTTATGCTAACTTGATTCGACGTCACAACATTCGTGGTCTAACTGCTTTTTCAGCAGCTTCATTCGGGGGGCAACTCGCAGTTCCTGGGCTAGTCATGTTTCTGGCAACCGGTCATGACGACGAAGCACTTGGGATGACATTGTGGTATGTCGACCGCGGGGTTGCTTATTACCACCTTGGAGCTTACAACGATGCAGGCTACAAGCTGGAGTCTTCGTTTGCGCTTTTCTGGCAGGCGTTGAATTACTTCTCAGACCAGGGATTGAAGTGGCTTAACCTCGGCGCAAGTGCGGGACTTACTGCTGACCCCACAGACGGGCTGAGTCGTTTCAAGCGCGGATGGTCCACAGGCACACGCACCGCATATCTTTGTGGAAAAATCTTTGACCCACAAAAGTACTCGGAAATCATGAAGGCCAGGAACATCACTGCATCTGACTATTTCCCGGCGTATCGCAAGGGAGAGTTTGTGTAGATGGAGGGGAAAAGATACCTGAGCATCGTCTCGCATTACGAGTCTCGCCTCGAGCAATTTGGCGACTCCCACCTGGGCGTCGACTGGCCCAACGAGGAAGACGTTGAAAAACGTCATCGCGTCATGCTCGATGTAATCAAACCCGAGTTGCATGAAGGCAGTGTTAGCCTGCTCGATTTCGGTTGCGGAGCCTCGCATCTAAATGAGTACATTCTCAAACAGCGTCTACTAAACATCGAATATGCGGGACTCGATTTGTCAGAGAAGTTTATCCGGTTATCACGAAGTAAGTTTCCTGCGAATCAATTTTTCTGCCTGGATTTGCTTGATCACAATGATGCTCTCCCAACTTTTGACTACATCGTGATGAACGGAGTATTCACTGAAAAACGCGAGTTGTCCTTCGACGAGATGTTCTCTTACTGCAAGCAACTCCTGACGATGGTGTTTGCAAATGCGGCAATTGGTATTGCGTTCAACGTCATGTCGAAGCATGTTGACTGGGAACGCGACGATCTTTTCCATCTTCCATTTGACGCCCTGGCCGCATTCCTCGGAGAAAATCTGACGCGCAACTACATTTTCAGAAACGATTACGGCCTGTACGAATACACAACTTACGTTTACCACTAACCATAATTTCTCATGGCAAAAGTGATCATTTTTGGCATCCAGGATTTTGCGCAGTTGGCAAACTTTTACCTGCACCATGATAGCGAGCACGAAGTGGTCGCCTTTAGTGTGAACCGACAGTACCTGCCAGACAACAAATCCTTCGAAGGACTGCCCGTTGTCCCATTTGAGGACGTGGAACAAAGCTACCCACCTGCTGACTTCAAATTCTTCGCGCCCATGTCACCTCGACAAATGAACAGATTGCGCGAACACATCTACCGAGCGATTAAAGACAAGGGATACGAACTAATCAGCTACATCAGTTCAAAGGCAACCATCTTTCCGGGAACCAGAATCGGCGACAACTGTTTTATTCTCGAGGACAATACGATTCAACCATTCGCGTCCATTGGAAACAACGTGATGCTCTGGAGTGGTAATCACATTGGTCACCACAGCGTCATCAAGGACCACGTATCGTTCACCTCGCATGTAGTGCTCTCAGGTCATTGTGTAGTCGAGGCCTTCTCATTTTTTGGAGTTAATTCAACCGTCCGCGATGGAATCAACATCGCAGAAGGCTCATTAGTTGGAATGGCTGCTGCAGTGACAGCGAATACCGAAGCCTGGGGTGTCTACAAAGGAAACCCAGCAAAAAAAGGGGAGACGTTGAGCAAGGACCTGGATTTCTAAACCTGATGAAATGGATAAAGAAAAACGTCATTTTCGCGCCTGACAATAACTACGACTGGATGGTGTCGCATGCCTCAGTTCCGGTCGTTGACGCCTCGTTTGATGGACCACTAAGAATTTACTTCGGCACAAGAGATAGAGAGGGTCGCTCGCAAACGTCTTACATTGAGGTCGATGCCAGTCGACCGGATAACGTTCTCTACATCCATGACAAACCCGTAATTTCGTTAGGCCGAGTAGGCACATTTGACGAGAGCGGGATCATGCCCTCATGGATCATCAATCAGGAAAGCAGAAAGTACCTTTATTATATAGGCTGGAGTCGACAGGTTACGGTTCCCTACCACCTGGCTATTGGTCTGGCCATCAGTGAGGATGGTGGCCAAACCTTTCGCAAGATTTCTGAGGAACCGCTCTTCGATCGTTCTGCTGATGAACCCTTCTTCAGTACGGCGCCGTGCGTGATGCGTGAAGGAGACAGGTGGCGCATGTGGTACGTTTCATGTACAGGTTGGGAGCGCATCAACGAGCAACCAGAGCCTCGATATCATGTTAAATATGCCGAGTCGCGCGACGGAATTTCGTGGTTGAGAACCGGCCGAGTTTGCATTGACTGCGACGAGAATACCGGCGCCATTGGTCGTCCTTGCGTGTACAAGGAGGATGGTGTCTATAAGATGCTCTATTCGTACCGAGGCATTCGGGACTACCGCACCGACCCAGCGCAGAGCTACAGGCTCGGTTTTGCCGAATCAACTGACGGACTTGCCTGGAGGAGGCGCGACGAGGAGGTAGGGATCGAACGATCAGATAGTGGCTGGGATTCCCAGATGATCGAGTACTCTAGCCTGTATCAACATGATGGCCCAACCTATCTTTTCTACAATGGAAATGGGTTTGGTCAAACTGGCATTGGTTATGCACTTCAAGATGCCAGTCATGGGTCTTTCAGATCTGTTAAGACCAGAAGTTGATTGTGAACCTGTCAAAGTATCAGTGTCCAAATTGTCAGCAGAGTGCGTTTCGGACTGATTCTACTCTTTGGATCTGTCAAAATTGCGGTCAAGAATTTCCATGCATTGAAGGCATCCCGCGACTCTATCTCGAAAATTTACTAGGCGAGAAAGACAGAGAGCTACGTGACAAGCTCTACAACGGTTTTTTGGGCACTTACTACCAACACGTGATGCCCTTTTTATCGTTGCCGGCACGCCCGGCCAGGGCTTATTGGAAGGGTTGGTTGGTCTATGTCGTGATCGTCCTTTTCCTGGTTGGCATCGTCGCTTCTCTACTAGCGCTCGTAATAACTCAAGCTCCTGCTGGTCCAACCGTGGCCCACCTTGTGCTGGTCCTGCTGATCGCTGCGATTGTCTTTTTCTTCTTCAGGCACCCTTACTTACTCTATTTAATTATTCTGGCGGTCCCTGTAAAAATCTCTCTACTCCAAAAGAACTTTCGACCGGCGTTGAGCTTTGGAGAGATTCATGACAACGTGCTTAGAGAGTTTCTGGAGAGCGGGGAAAAACGACAGGTTCTGGATATCTCAACTGGAACGTGTAACTCCCTGTATCGGCATGGCTGGATGAAACTCAACGCTGAATATACGGGGCTAGACCTGTCGGAAACGATGCTTCTACAAGGCCGGAAGTTCATGTCTCAACAGCAAATTCCGATCGATTTTGTTCTGGGCGACGCCACCCGTCTGCCATTTCAGGTAGAAACGTTCGACATCGTTTTGAACTACGGTGCGCTCAACGGTTTCACTAATCCTGGACTTGCGCTCGAGGAGATGGCTCGTGTAACTAAGAAAGGAGGGCTGGTACTTTTCCTTGATGAGCAGTTGTACGAAGGTGCGACTCGTGTTGAAAGGCTCTATTTTAGGAAAGTATTATCGAGTCACAACGTAATTCATCGTTGCCCCGTAGAATTAATACCCTCCTCGATGAAAGACATTACCCTGCACCAGGTATACCAGTTTTATTATATTTGCACTTGCTTCAAGGCCTGACGGTGGCAACTTAAAACCGTAAGAAACATTTGCGATGAAACCAATCGTTCGAGTCGAAAGCCTAAGCAAAAAGTATCGCCTGGGAGCACGGCAGAGTGCTTACGGTACGTTGCGAGAATCACTGGTCGAGGCGATGCGAGCTCCGTTCGATCGGTTACGCCGGGGTAACGGTAAACCTGACGATCAAATCATTTGGGCACTCAAGAATCTGAACTTCGAGATCGAGCCCGGCGAAGTGCTCGGGATCATTGGTCGCAACGGCGCCGGAAAATCAACTCTCTTAAAGGTATTGTCGCGAATCACCGAACCGACATCCGGCCGCGCTCAATTGTTTGGCCGCGTCGCTAGTTTGCTTGAAGTAGGCACCGGCTTTCATCCAGAGTTGACCGGCAGAGAAAACATTTATCTGAACGGCGCCGTGCTCGGCATGAAGAAAGCGGAAATCGAACGTAAGTTTGATCAGATCGTCGAGTTCTCCGAATTGGAAAAGTTTCTCGACACACCGGTAAAGCGATATTCAAGCGGGATGTACATGAGGTTGGCGTTTGCTGTTGCTTCACATCTTGAACCTGAAATACTCGTGGTCGACGAAGTGTTAGCTGTTGGTGACGCCCAGTTTCAAAAGAAGTCCCTGGGGAAAATGAGTAGTGCGGCAACGAAGGGGCGCACGGTTCTGTTTGTCAGTCATAATATGATTGCTGTTCAGAGTTTATGTCACCGAGTTATTTGGTTGGACCAGGGTGAAATTGTCGAACAGGGAACAACCAGCTCAGTCGTTAATAGTTATTTGACAGCTTCGGTTGGAGACGAACGGTCACTTGAGGAAACCTGGGACAACGTCGCAACCGCACCTGGTAACGATATCGTACGACTTCGCCGTGTGCGGGTCCGGCCACAACACGAAGAGGCTTCGAGATCACTCACGACCAAAACACCATTTCTGATAGAAGTCGAGTATTGGAACTTGCTTCCGGGTGCTCGACTACACATCGCGTTACACTTATACACTGAGCAGGAGATCATCGCCTTTACGACTGGCAATGGTCCAGAGGTCGCTGGACAAGATTCGTTCACCCGCATGGGCTTATTTCGCGGCACGTGCTACGTCCCGGATAATCTCTTGAATACCGGCCGACACAGGCTTGTAGTACTGATGGTCAGGGACAGTAATTCCGTAATTTTCCGTCACGAAAGCTCTGTATCCTTTGAAATCCTGGATCTTGAGGCGAGACAGGTAAGCTCATATGGAAGAGAGCCAGGAGTGGTACAGCCGCTATTGCAATGGGCCACCAGAGAAATAAGTGAAGGTCCAGGAGCTTCCAGCAACGAAGAATTTGCGACCCATCGTGAACAGTCAGCACGGAAAGGGTAGACCAGTGCGATTGTTTTCCAGCAACTACCGGGTGCGTATCTTAGAGGACGTGAAGGAGTTTAGGACAATCTAATGTCAACCACTGCGCACGGTCGCGGCTCCATCAAGAAGACTGTGAGCGATCTGGCAATCTTCGGCGGAGTTCCTGCATTTGAAACCGCTTTGCACGTCGGGCGTCCGAATATCGGAAACCGCGAGAAGTTTCTAGCACGAGTGGACGATATACTCGAACGAAGATGGCTGACTAATGGTGGTCAATACGTCAGTGAGTTCGAACAACGCATCGCAGAAATGTTGGATGTCGAGCATTGCGTTGCTATCTGCAACGCTACTGTCGGGCTTGAAATCGCAATCCGCGCGTTGAATTTAAAGGGCGAAGTTATCATTCCATCCTTCACCTTTATCGCGACTGCCCATGTTCTACAATGGTTGAAAATTACTCCTGTATTTTGTGATATCGATCCGAAAACTCACTGTCTCGATCCAAACAAACTAGAGCAGTTGATTACCCCACAAACAACGGGAATCATCGGCGTCCACTTGTGGGGACAGGCATGTGACATTGATAGTTTGACCGAGATCTGTGCGCGGCGACGGCTCAAACTGCTTTTCGATTCTGCACACGCATTTGGCAGCTCGTACAAGGGGCGCATGATTGGTAGTTTCGGCGACGCCGAGGTCTTCAGTTTCCATGCGACAAAGTTCGTTAATTCTCTTGAAGGCGGCGCAGTGGCAACCAACAATGCTCAACTTGCAGAGCAGCTCCGCTTGATGAGAAATTTTGGCTTCATCACTTATGACAAAACTGAGGCCCTCGGAATCAACGGTAAGATGAATGAGATCTCCGCGGCAATGGGACTAACCAATCTGGAAAGTGTCGAGGAATTCATTTCGCTCAACCGTGAACACTACACACACTATCGTGAGCAATTGGCTGATCTTGAAGGTATAAGTGTTCTTACTTTCAATGAGGGCGAACGATCTAACTATCAATATGTTGTGCTGGAAATAGATGAGCAAAAGACTGGACTGACCCGGGATCACTTAATGCAGATCCTGCATGCGGAAAACGTGCTGGCAAGGCGCTACTTCTATCCCGGCTGTCACAACATGGAACCTTATAAATCACTTTATCCGGATGCTGATCGTTTGCTCCCCCAGACGGAACGCCTGGCAACGCGGGTTCTCACTTTGCCGACAGGCCAGGCAATTAATGCGGAAATGATCGACGTTATCTGTACAATCTTCAGGACGGCGCTGGAAAATGGCTCCGAAGTCCGAAACCTCATTGAAGAGAGACTGCCAGCCTGATGTCTTTCCAAAACAAGCTTGGCGTTTTGAAGCAAAGAGTTAAGCGCGATGTTACGCGTACCCTCATCACCCAGTCTGTATCTTTCAGAACCAGGAGACTCATCGTATTTCTGACTCCGGGTTTCGATAGTCCTTCAGGTGGAATACTTTCAATCGCGTCAATCTATCGCGAATCCGCAGCACTCGAAAATCTTCACGGGGCCAGGGTCGCAATCTGTACCGTTCCCGGTGAACCATCTCTGCTGAAATACACATGGTTTAAGAATAAAAATTACTTGCTCGATCTCGAGGCGCTCCTAAACCGCTGTAATGAGCTCGATTATTTGCTGGTCCATATCCCCGAGTATGCAGTCAATAAGGTTCATGAGTGGTTAGAGTCTTATTGGCCAGGATTACAAAAGATAAAAGAACTCCACTTAAACGTAATGGTCCAGCATATCGACCTGGTTGAAGGTCAGGATCTCAAAGGCCTGGCTCGCTTTGGTAAAGTTACGTGCACAACGGCGCACGAGGCTTACACCAATACTGAAACTCGTGAGTCCCTTGGAATCCCTCTGCATCGACTCTCATGTTGCAATGGTCCAGAAAACTATTCTATTTCTGACTACAAAAAGAAGGAGCCGGTTCTGATAATCTCGCATGACGAGCACCCGCTTAAAGAAAGAGTTATGCAGGACATAAAGAAAGCGCTGCCGGATTTGCACCTCCAGGTCATTCAAAATATCTCTTTCGAGGCTTACTTAGAAGTGGTCCGACGTGCCAAGTGGTCGTTAACTTTTGGCGAAGGCCTGGACAGCTACTTTTGCGATCCGGTTTTCAGTGGAGGCGTGTCTTTCGCGGTATTCAATGAACGATTCTTTACGCCTGCCTTCGCCAAACTAGAAACCATCTATCCAACGTGGGACGCGCTGCTGGACAACATTACGACGGACCTCCGAAGCCTCGATGAACCCGTAGCCTATAAACGATGCTGGCAGGAGGCCTGGAATCTACTGAACGACCTCTATAGCACCGAACGATTTCGCCAGAACCTGCGCTCGTTCTATCGAGGGGAATATACGTTTCCGTAAAGCAGGGCTGGCCGGCGTAAAGTCAAATTCTTTGCCGACGATTTTAAGATTAACCTCAACGCGAGGACAGTTTCGTGCACTGGCTATTGAAGCTATGGCACTCGCTGCCAATTCAATTTCGAACTTTGATTCTAAAGCCTGTTCAGCGAAACGTTTCGCTATACAGGTGGCTGATGCTGCGGCATGCTGATGCGATAGATGCAGCCGATGGTACTAGATCCCATTTACCTCCCGCAGAGCTCCGGTACCGAGTGAGCGCTTCTCCACATGCCGACGAGTTTGTCACCATCGGAAAGGCCTGTGCCGCCGACATCCAATCAGCACTATTGAGAATAGGGCGCGACCTGGGATCGTTTACTCGGATTTTAGATTTTGGATGTGGCTGCGGTCGTACATTGGTACACATGAGGAGCCTTGCGCCGTCAGCTCAAATTGACGGAACAGACATCGACGCCAAGGCGATTGAATGGTGCAAAACAAATCTGCAATTCGCTACATTCAGCCTGAGCAAGGAAAGACCCCCGATCGATTACGCTTCAAACACGTTCGATTTCATCTACGTCATCTCTGTGTTTACGCATCTTGATGAAGAGCACCAGTTCATCTGGCTGGAAGAGCTGCGACGTATTGCCAAACCCGGGGCAATAATTCTACTGACGGTCCATGGCTTAACAGACGGCCGTGGTTTTGTTTTTGACCGGTCATACGAAAGAGGGCTCTTTCCCGCCTGGTATCAGGTTACACACCATTCAAGAGAATATGTTTATGCCAACTTTGGTAACTACTTCGAGGTGTTGGATTACTTGCCGCGAGGAATGAATGAACATCAGGATGTTGTGATGTTGCAGAAGAAGCAGAGAAATCATCTGGATTAATTGGATGACAATTACCGGTTGCTCAAAGGAAGACGCGTTCAGGTACAGTACCGCGAGCGAAGCGACCGGATGCCACACTCAATTTCGATGTGATTGTTTAGGTTTGCTTTGTTGAGTGTGGCATCCGGTCGCTTCGGTTGCGGTACTGTACTGGTGGCTCGCGGTTCGGCAAGGTTCGACTAATAACAATTCGATTGGTCAACTAGCTTGAAGATCTCTGTCGCAATGTGTAGCTACAATGGGGCTCGTTTTCTTGAAGAACAGCTGACGAGTCTCGTTGCTCAAAGCCGGCGTCCCGATGAAGTTGTTGTTTGCGACGACGGCTCGACCGATGCGTCAGTTGCTTTATTGAGAACATTCGCCGCCGAGGCTCCCTTTTCCGTTTTGGTCCATGAGAACCAAGATCGACTTGGATCAACTAAAAACTTCGAGCGGGCCATAGGTCTTTGCACGGGAGAGCTAATCTATCTTTGTGACCAGGACGATATCTGGGATTCAGAAAAGATTGGTCTCACCGAGAATCGTTTTATCGCTAACCCAAACGTCAGTCTCGTCTTCACCAACGCGGAAGTGGTCGATGACAATGCAAAGTCGCTTGGTTACACCCTCTGGGAAAGACTAAGAATCGATAAAGAGTTGCAGACGCGTTTACGGACCGGCAGGGCGTTGGAGGTGCTACTTGAACGACCTATCGTGACTGGGGCCACAATGGCCTTCCCTTCAAGATTCAGAGACTTGGTGATTCCTATCCCCGGTGATATTTCATTGATTCACGACGGCTGGATCGCGCTGATGTTGTCGCTGGTTGGACCATTCAATCTCATTGATCGTCCACTGCTGAAGTACAGACAACACCAGGCGCAACAACTGGGAGTTCCGAATATCACTCGTCCCGCATCCATCCTCGCCAATGCAAATAGGCGAAATGACTTCGAGCCGGAAATTAGGAAGCTGGAAGCCGTTTGTGAGCGGCTTCAATCGCACGAGCATCGTTACGAATCTCAACACGCTGAAATTCTTCGCGACAGATTGAATCACCTGCACCAACGGATGGCGATTTCGAAAAGCAAACTTAGCGGCGTGCGCCTTGCAATCAACGAACTGGTCAGCGGGCGCTACCATCGCTATTCAAACGGCCTTTACAGCCTGGTAAAAGACTTAATCAAGTAGATGATTCAGTCTCGACGAACATCAAGTTCTCCGCATCTCGAAACTCACCCGACGCGACCGCGAATCGGTACCGACCGGTCTCGCAACTTGATCGTTTGGTTGAGCACTGAGCCGCGCTGTGCAACCTCAGTGGGCTCTGTGTCTCGGTGGTGAGCAAAGCCCGAAGAAAACCATCACCACCGAGACACGGAGCTCACTAAGGTTGCACAGAGAAGGTATTAGCTAGAATCAATCATCTGGTCTGCTCTGGGTTATTAGTGCTATTGTGGCGAGGATCGCATGTTTTTCTGATCACTAAACTCTGACTATTAAAAGAAAACTCATAACCTCACTGCTCGATGACTGACATAACTAATCCAGCTGATAGACGGACGCGCCAAAGAGTACTGGAAGCTGCTTTTGGTCTTATTGCGCAGCGCGGCCTCTCCGGTGAGCTCCTAAAGGATTCGGCGGCTCTCACCGGATATCCTCTTGACCGGGCAAAAGTATTCTTTCGGCGTGACGAGGACCTGGTCATTTCCTTTTATGCGAGGCTTGCAGCTGAACTCGAGTCGCGTATCAGCGAAATACCAGAGGGTGATGTCGCCGCGCGATTCAAGGCTGCGATGCTGTTTAAATTTGAAATTGTAAATCCTCACCGAAAGGCACTTGCCTCTCTGCTCGCCACTCTTCTTGATCCGCGCCACGAGCTCGGAGCGCTAAGTCCGCAGACCCAAATCGTCCGCACTCGCGTCATGAGTGTTTTTCACGCTGTCGTAGCGGGAGCAACCAATGCGCGAAAGACCAGTAACCCTAAACTTGTAAGCAGCCTTTACGCAGCTCATCTCTGCTTAATGCTCTTGTGGAGCCAGGATCAAACTCAAGATTTCGGTGCTACCCGCGCCGCATTAGATCTCGTTTGTGACGTGCTCTCCTTGTCGGACAAGCTTGCCTGGTTGCCAAACATGGATAAGACCTTTGGCAAACTCGATGCGATCTCGACACAGTTCGTCGAACCGGAACCCGATCTTGAACTGACGAAGCTATCGACCGAAATTCTTACGACTCTCTTTCGCCATCGCCGTCTGCAGGCGACCGCCGGAGCATGCATCGACAAACCATGCGCCCAATGTCTCGCCATCCATCTGCCCAAGGTAAGGCGCTCAATCGCAGCAGGGGAGCCCGTCCATTTTTTGTTGCCGGCATTTCCGGCCAAGTCTCCAAACCCCACAAAGGTTCTGGGACAATTGCCTGACATGGCTGAGGAGATCGCGCTTACTTTTCTCGAGCGCGTCTGCGGAGAGATAAAGGATCTATATTCACCTGGGGCTCAAATCACTATTTGCTCTGACGGCAGGGTCTTTAGCGATCTCGTTGGGGTGTCGGATGCGTCTGTTTCTGACTACGCAGCCGAACTCAAGCTGCTCATGCAACGTATAGGAAGCAGGTCACTCGATCTCTTTGGGATGGAAGATCTTTTTGACACTCAGGATCACTCGGCAATGCGCGATCAGTTGGTACTTCACTACGCTGAGCCCCTCAAGAATATTCAAGGGCGAATTCATTCGTACGAACATCACCGCACACTCTTTAATGGCATACAACGTTTCCTGTTTGAAGATCGACTGGCAATCGAAACTGACAAAAGCCGCAACCAGGTACGAAACGAGTGCAAAGATCTTGCATATCAAGTCATTCAACGAAGCGACGGTTGGAGCCGCCTGCTCAACGACTGCTTTCCAACTGCGTTACGACTCTCAATTCACCCTCAAGCGCCCCACTCTGAGAAGATCGGAATTCTTCTCGGTGAAGCCAACGATACATGGTTAACACCCTGGCACGGCGTTGCAGTCAATCAGCAAGGGAAATTTATTCTCATGCGCCGTCACGAGGCTGAAGCGGCGGGCGCTGAAATCGTCGAGCGCGACGGTCGTCCAAGTCACTTTCAAATCTGAAGAGATAAAATGAATGAGGAGAAAGTAAAAGTCGGACGCGATCGCTATCTTTCCCAAAATGGCCTCGGAACTGACAGTTATAGCGCAAAGAAGTTTCCGGTCTATTTTTTCCGTTGGGCCATCTGGCTGCCGAACCCTGGATTTCTACCAGCGCACGATCTTCATCACGTGGTGACCGGCTACGGAACGGGTTTAGTTGGTGAGGCTGAGATAAGCGCTTATGAACTGCGCGGGGGTTGTGGTTCGGCGATGATCTTTATCCTTTGCATCGGAGCGATCGTGTTCGGATTGTTTGTCGCGCCAAAGCGCATCCTACGTGCGTGGCAACGATGTCGAGGAGCTCACAATCTTTACCACTCGAGAATTCCTTACGAGACGCTACTCGAGATGAGTGTAGGCGATTTAAGGCAACAACTTGGTCTACCTCGTTATGGATGCGTGGAGACGAATTAGGTGATGGCCCACACAAACCCGTCATGGCGGTTGGAACAAATCTCACCATTTGGAGCTATTGTCCGCACACAGATACCTGGCGCCAATCTGTCAGTGATGACGACTCAGGTCCTTAAGAAGCTGATTGAGGAACATCGCGTCGTTGTGCTTCGTGATTTTGCTCGTCTCAAAGAAGATGCTTTTCCAGGGTTCAGCAGGCAGTTTGGAACGCTCCTGGAATGGGAATTCGGAGCCGTCAACGAATTGCGAGTGCGTGATGAGGCACGCAATTATCTCTATACCAACCATTCCGTTCCTTTTCACTGGGATGGAGCTTTCCTCGACCGCGCTCCGCACTATATTGTCTTTCACTGCGATGTTGCGCCACCCGCAGGCACCGGTGGCGAGACTCTCTTCTGCGATACGACCATGCTTCTCAATAATGTCTCTGCAGAACGACAAAAGTTGTGGGAGAGGATCGAAATCACATACACGACTGAAAAGGTGGTCCACTACGGCGGCACGTTCACCGCTGCAATGCTCGGCAGTCATCCAGACACAGGCGAAAGGGTACTGCGTTATGCTGAGCCGGTGGATGACCTGAATCCAGTAAGGCTAGCGATCAGCGGAATTTCACACGAGGGCCAATCAGATTTCATCACTGATATGAAATCCCGGTTAAACGACAAAAACTGGTGCTATGCTCATCAATGGCGCGACGGAGATGTGGTTATTGCGGATAACTTCTCTCTTCTTCACGGAAGGCGCGCTTTTAAAGAAGGGACCACGCGACAAATTCGGCGCGTTAACGTGCTCTGATTAGTTGGTAAGTCATGCTACGTTTTCTCCTCTACATGCTACGCATACGAAGGGTGGAATTTCGGATCGCTGAGATCCCTATTCTCGCCATTCCTTTATTGCTGCTACTGCACGATACATCTCCACTGAAGAGTTATTTTCTTTGGGAAGGAATTTTCATTTTCTTCTTGCTGTTTGCCTTCGGAGATATGATCAACTGTCTCGCCGACAGAGACCTTGACGCAGTTTACAAACCACACCTATCCGAAGCGGTGTATGGACTGGGTGTGCGCTTCGTAACTTTCCAGGTAGTTGCAACAGCAGTGTTAGCGATGGCGTTATCAATCCATCTTTCCTATGTAATGAATCGCTGGTTTTTGGCGGCGTTCGTCGCGATAGGGTTGCTACTCGGCGCGGCCTATTCGGTAAAGCCAATTCAACTCAAGGGACGAGGAGTGGCCCAACTGATGTGCCTATGGCTCATCATTTTTGTCGGACCCATGCTCTTCGTGACTTTTCTAATCAACACCGGACTCTCGTTGACCATACTTGTTTTCGCCGCCGCTTATGGAACGCTGCAAATGGGAATCATTCTCGTCAACACGGCGGAAGATTATCCGGAAGACCTGGAAGCGAAAATCACGACCACCGTTGTTGCGCTCGGTTTACATAGAGGAATCGGGCTGGCGTTCTGGTTGGTGACGGCCGGAGCGATAGGAGTGCTTGCTGGTCTGGCTTTGATGTTGAAAGACCGCGGAGCGGATCCGCTCTGGGCAATAGCATTAATCCCCTCTTTCGCCGCCTGCGTCTATGTACTACTGGCAATTGGAAGGCTTCGCCGATCTATAAAATATGAGAATCTGCAAGATAGTATTCAAACGGTAAAGTCTGCAGCCAAACAAGTTCCTCTGTGGGTAACTTTGGTAGCATGGTCCATACTCGGCGCCACCTATGCTATTTTTCACCTGGGCCTCGCACCTTCGTGAGGCAGTTGTTAATGAAATTCATAAACGTATTAATTGACAGAGGTGCAGTGCTCGTGAGATAAAGAGCCTCGCATTATCTTTGACATCGTTTATCGTGGCGATTTAAGGCAAACTTGCTCCACGTAAAAAACTGCTAAAGAGCCGCTGAGGTATTTCCAGTTATTATCGGAACCCCGCGCACTCTTGAGGCGCGGGGTTTTTTATTTCCCGCTGCACTCCACACTGAACAGTCACCGCCTTAGATCCTACCGAACAATTGTCCCGACATCTTTGCTGTCGACACCGCAAGGTTCGACAGCGCAGACGTACGACTGGGAGGATATTATGGGAACTACCGAGGAAAGACTCCAAAATCTCGATTTTCAAAACACCAACTTCGGATCAGAAAACTATTGCTTCGATACACTTGCGCTGCATGCCGGCCTGGTTGCCGACCCCTCAACCGGCGCGATGCTGCCACCGATCTATCAAACGACAACCTATCGACAGGAAGCGGTGGGTAAAGACAAAGGTTTTACCTACAGTCGTTCCGGCAATCCGACGGTGTCCGCCCTCGAACGCCGACTTGCGGCGCTTGAAGGAGCTGAGTTTTGTACCTGCTACGCAACCGGCTTAGCTGCTACAACAGCACTATGTCTGGCCCTGTTACGCTCTGGAGACCGCGTGGTCTGTTCCCAGGCCGTTTACGGCGGTACGGTTCGACTATTTCAGCAGGTGCTCGGACCGTTTGGTGTTGTAGCGGACTTCGTCGACACGGCTGATGAGTCAGTA
This sequence comes from Pyrinomonadaceae bacterium, assembly GCA_035646955.1. Classification (GTDB taxonomy): domain Bacteria; phylum Acidobacteriota; class Blastocatellia; order Pyrinomonadales; family Pyrinomonadaceae; genus PSRF01. Next base: position 1,641 of record DASROI010000362.1, on the reverse strand, counting down.
CTGCGGAAGTCTTTAGCTGAGAAACCTACGCGTTTCGTGTTTGTTGAGACTCCTGCGAATCCAACGCTCAAACTTACAGATATCGAAGTCACCGCTCGCCTGGCCCACGAGGCCGGCGCGCTGCTGGTTGTTGACAACACGCTTCTAACGCCAGCATTACAACGGCCTTTTGAACTGCACGCCGACGTCGTTCTCCATTCAACTACCAAATTCATCGAAGGTCACAATGCAACAGTTGGAGGCGCTCTAATTACCAGCGACACAACGTTGCACGAACGTTTCACTTTTGCGCGCAATGCAATCGGTGCAATTCAATCGCCCTTTCCGGCGTGGCTTACTCTTCAAGGTGTCAAGACTCTCGGCCTGCGCATGGCACAACACTCGGAAAACGCTTTACGCGTAGCAAGATTCCTCGAGGACCACCCGAAAGTAACGAGGCTTCTCTATCCAGGTCTCGAGTCGTTTCCACAATTTGAACTAGCTCAACGGCAGCAAACTACCGGCGGCGCGCTCATCGCTTTTGAAGTCGAGGGAGGCGTGACTGCCGGAATCAATCTGATGAACAGCGTTCGACTCTGCGCACTGGCCGAAAACCTTGGCGCGGCGGAAACGCTAATTACACATCCAGCATCGATGACGCATGCCGATGTTCCGGCCGAACAGCGACAAGCTGCCGGCATCACCGATGGATTGGTCCGCCTATCAGTCGGATTGGAAAACCCGCTGGATCTAATTAGCGATCTCGAACAAGCGCTCGGCAGGAAACAGGCCGCTTCATAGCGGGGACGAGTCTGAAAGATCATTTGAACCAGTAAAGAGAAGAGTCAAGAGCATGACAGTCGATAACAAGATAATAATTCTCAAGTTTGGCAGTTCAGTTCTGCGTAGTGAAAACGACCTGCAGACTGCTGTTCATGAAATCTATCGTTGGTGGCGCGACGGACACCAGGTGATTGCTGTTGTGTCAGCGTTTGGGGAAACCACTGATGAATTGATGTCGAGAGCTCATAGTATCTGCGACGAACCCGATGCAGCTGCGCTCGCGACTTTGCTTGCCACTGGTGAAGCCGCATCATCAGCGTTGTTGGGCATTGCACTTAAAAGAGCCGGTATTCCAGCCTGCGTACTGGATGCAGTGCAAGCCGGTTTACGAACCTCAGGTTCCGGGCTCGATGCGGATCTAATTGGGGTCGACACTGGACGCTTGTCTATCGAACTGCAACGAGCCGTAGTTGTGTTGCCCGGCTTCGTAGGTCGCGGGGACAACGGAGATATAACCTTGCTCGGGAGAGGTGGTTCAGACCTTACGGCGCTCTTCCTCGCTCAACGGTTGGAGGGTTCATGCGTGCTGGTGAAAGACGTCGATGGTCTTTATACCAGCGATCCTGCCGAGCCGTTCACACAGGCGTCGCGCTTTACCCATGCCAGTTATCGAACTGCGGCGCGGGTTGGTGGTCCTGTTGTGCAATTGAAAGCGGTCAGATTTGCTGAAGCTAACCGGTTACGGTTTTCGATTAGCAGTATCGGAGCGGGCACAGAGACCGTAGTTGGTCCTTTTAGTGATGAGCTGGCCCATACTAATTCAAGCGGGGAGCCTCTTCGCGTGGCCTTGCTCGGATGTGGCACTGTCGGCGGAGGAGT
>DASROI010000361.1:0-11396 GCA_035646955.1 Pyrinomonadaceae bacterium | reverse complement strand
GCACAAAAAGTAACGTGCCAACAGTACAGTACCGCGAGCGAAGCGACCGGATGACACACTCAATATTACGCCTAAATTCTGAGGATTGGTTCGCAGAGCGTGCCATCCGGTCGCTTCGCTCGCGGTACTGTACTGATCGCTCGACACTCACCGAGATTAGAGTTTTCGTTCAAAACCGAGTAAAGCCAAACGCTAGTACGAGCCCAAAACAGAAATCACTAAAAATCCAGATTCGCCAACAACTATGACAACTCGAGAACGTTCATTCACGTGGCAAGATCCAATCGAACTTGCTAAGGCGGCGAGAATTCTACCGGGCCAGGAGTTTCTCAAAAAAATCGCTGCCGGAGAACTTCCGCCACCCCCGATAGGTGAGATGATGAATTTCGCTCTGGACCATCTTGAGGACGGCCGGGTTGTCTTCACCGTTGATCCAGCGGAATATCACTACAACCCGATCGGAGTCGTGCATGGAGGAGTTGCCGCAACTCTCCTTGATTCGGCAATGGGATGTGCCGTTCACGCAAAACTCGACGCCGGAACCTTCTACACCACACTCGAGATCAAAGTTAACTTTGTCCGCGCCATTACCAAAGATGTCGGACGCCTGTATTGCGAGGCGAGTCTTATTCACCTTGGAAACCGCACGGCCACAGCTGAAGGACGGATTCTGGATTCGAGCCAACGACTGTACGCCCACGGAACAACTACCTGCCTGATACAACGTCCATAATTTCTTGAGGGCCATAAGACATGAACGTAAATGTCGCGATTCTTTGGGAGCAAGGACAGCCCCTCTCCGTCGAGGAAGCTGAGCTTGCTGCTCCTGGCCGAGGCGAAGTGCTCGTCGAAATGAAGGCCGCTGGTGTTTGTCAGAGCGACCTCCATCCAGCTCGGGGAGACTGGCGCACTCGAACGCCGCTGGCGCTAGGCCACGAAGGCGCCGGGATTGTTCGCGGTTTGGGTGAAGGTGTGTCGAGCGTACACATCGGAGATCACGTCGTTTTGTGTTGGGCGCCGGCTTGCCGCGTTTGCGTGCCTTGTAAACTTGGTCAACCCGTTCTTTGTGATCGCCTGGAGCGAACCACCTATCGCAATCGACTGCCTTCTGGCGGAACGCGGCTGCGCGCGAGGAATCAGGACATTCTCCATTTCAACAGTACCGCCTGTTTCGCAGACTTCGCTGTAGTCAGTGAGCAGGGGATCGTAAGAGTTCCGCCTCACATCCCTTTTTCATCACTTGCAACGCTTGGCTGTGCAGTCATCACAGGTATGGGAGCGGTCAATAATGTCGCGAAGCTATCCGGCCGCGAGAACGTGGTCGTAATCGGGGCGGGCGGAGTTGGGCTCAATGTGGTCCAGGGAGCAAAGATAGCCGGCTGCACCGAGATCATCGCCGTTGATACTAAACCCAAACCTCTCCAATTGGCCCTGAAGTTCGGCGCAACTGAAACAATCGACGCTGCTACGAAAGATGTAAGAGATGTGGTCCTTCAGCTAACAGAAGGTCGGGGCGCAGACTTTGTCTTTGATACAGTCGCTACGACGACAACAGTTGAGCAGTCGCTCAACCTGGCGCGAAAGGGTGGCACTGTCATTGTCAGCGGGTTGGCCCGTACTGATTCACTCTTGTCCGTTCCGATCTTTCCCTTCGTGATGCAAGAGAAACGAATTATTGGATCCGTCTATGGATCTGGAGATCCATTGAAAGACATAAATAAGCTGGTCAAGTTGTATGAACAAGGTGTATTAAAATTGGAAGAATTAGTAGCTCGAGATTATCGGCTGGTCCAAGTCAATGAAGCACTATCTGCACTCGCTGCTGGAGAGGGTGCCCGCGGGATCATTCTTTGGTAAGTGATAAACCTTCAATCGAGGTAAGGTGATGAAAATATCTGCAATATTGCTGCTGGTTTCGCTTAGCTGCGCCCCATTACTGGCTGCCGACGACTGGTCACAGTTTCGCGGTCCAAACGGTACTGGCGTATCGGCGACTACTGGACTACCAGTTGAATTTGGACCAACAAAAAATGTTCTCTGGAAAACTGAACTGCCACCAGGACACTCTTCTCCCGTGCTCGCCGGTAAGAAGCTTTTTGTCACCGCGCATACCAAAGAAAAAGAGACGTACAAGCTGCTGGTATTTTGCCTCGATCGAGAAACAGGAAAAATTCTCTGGCAACGTGAAGTGGCACGCTCCCAAAAAGGACGCATCGAGAACGTTAATAGTCCCGCTTCGCCTTCTCCGGTCACTGACGGGACAAATGTTTATGTTTTCTTTCAAGAATTTGGACTAGTGTCGTTCGACGGTGCGGGCAAGGAGCGTTGGAAGCTTCCACTTGGACCATTCAACATGTTCTATGGTTTCGGAGCCTCGCCGATTCTTGTTGACGACAAGGTAATTCTACCAGTCGATCAGGACAATCCGACTTCATACCTTCTCGCGATTGATAAGAATAGTGGAAAAGTTCGCTGGAAGATTGAACGCCCAGGTGTGATTTCAGGTTATTCAACCCCAATTATCTATCAACCGAAAGACGGACCTAAACAGATCGTCGTGCCTGAGTCGTTTCAACTGTCAGCGTATTCGGTGGTTGATGGAAAACGAGTGTGGTGGGTCCGTGGACTAGCTTGCGAGATGAAATCAATTGCGAGTCAGGACGGCGACTATCTCTATATTAACGGATGGGGATTCCCGACTAATCAACCTGGAGAACAGGTTAAGACCGTGCCGTTCGATACTGCACTCATGAGGTACGACAAGAATAGCGACAAGATGATCGAGAAGACTGAAGCTGCCGGCAGCGCCGATCCCATGGACAAATGGTTGAACTTAGGATTCGAAGCGTTCGACCTGGATCGAGACCAGAAACTTGATAGTCGTGATTGGGAGATATTTCGTTCCATGATGGCTTCTGAGAACGGCCTTCTGGCTATCAAGATGGGAGGTACGGGCGATCAAACTGCGTCGGCCATTCGCTGGCGCTATCAGAAGCCGGTACCACAAGTTCCGTCCACGCTACTCTACAAGGGCGTTCTTTACATGATTAACGACAGTGGAATTCTAATCTCGTTCGATCCCGCGACGGGAAATGTGATCAAGCAAGGGCGCCTTCGTGGCGCTATTGATAAGTACTTTTCATCTCCGGTCGCGGCAGATGACAAGGTGTTTTTGATCGGACAAGGTGGCGCAGTTTCAGTGTTGAAAGCAGGAGGAGACTGGCAAGTGCTGGCAGTTAATGAACTCGATGACGAATGCTTTGCCACACCTGCGATCGCTGATGGCCGGCTCTATATCAGAACTCGCAGCGCGCTCTATTGCTTCGGAGCATAATCAGTCGGTAATCATATATTTGACTCACCTGCCTTTGCTCGGGAGAAGCAAGATGTTTATAGCCGTCAGTTACATTATTGGACGGCCGCTCCGGAGGAGCGCAATGGTGAGACCAAACCCTCCATATCGCTCCTGCGGAGCGAGGATCATCAAGACCAGGCTAGGCTATAAACATTCTGCTCCTCCGGAGCAAAGAGCAACTGAGTCAGTATGTCGTCACCGCATAATCTCACTACTCGAGGCACAGTTAGGGTAAGTCTCAGGCGGCTTTCACCAATCGCATCTTGATCTATTTCCGATTGACTGGAGGCTACCGCGAGTCGACGCTTTCCGCTCTTCAGACCTAACCTCAATTATTTTCGTCTCATCCTCGACAAGTATCCGTGAACTTCATCTTTGATACTTCCCCTCAATTAATCATGGAGGGATTTAAGATGGGTGCGAACAATTCAGATTTTGAAAAATTGAAAGAAATGATCAAGGACATTGACCTGTGTATGTTGACCACGGTGGATGAATCGGGAAGTCTTCACAGCCGGCCAATGTCTCTCAACAGCGACGTTGACAGTAATGGCAACCTCTGGTTTTTTACGTCTTTAAATTCACACAAAGCCAGCGAGATCGAAAAGATGTCAAAGGTGAATGTTAGTTTCATAGATACAAAGGACCAACGATATGTTTCGATCTCTGGAAATGCTGAGCTCGTCAGCGACAAGAAAAAGATCAAGGAACTTTGGAAGCCAATCTTAAAAGCGTGGTTTCCCGATGGTCCAGACCAGGCAGACGTGGCATTGCTAAAAGTCAATGTTGAAAAGGCCGAGTACTGGGATAGCCCGTCAAGTACCGTGGCCCAGGCGATCAGTTTTGTCTCCGCCATATTCACCGGCAAGCAAGTCGAACTCGGCGAGAACAAGAAGATAAATTTAGGTGGATAGGTTTCGTCTGTTCACGCTTTAGTATTGCTCGTTGATCATTGATCATTTTTCATTGCTTATTCATGAAGAATATTTAGTTCTCAGGATTCTTCGCTTTGCCACGGCAAATGACAAACGAGAAATGGTCAATGATCAATGAGCAGTAAAAAGGTTGGCTCTCGTTGCCCTGTCACACATTACGATGCCAGAGGGTCCGGAAGTTAGGAAGTATGCCGATGCGTTGAATGAGGTACTTGCTGGAAGACAGATCAAGCACTTCATGGCTCGTACCGTGAATGCGCGCAAGTGGCTCGAACAAAACGGCAACAACTTGTTGGAAAGAAAAATCTCGCACGTCGTCTCTCATGGCAAACATCTAATAGGCTACATCGACGGCGACTACTACTTTCACTCACATCTGATGATGTGGGGTCGCTGGCAAACCTTCAAACCGACGCCGCCCGTTGAGATCGATCGCAAGGAACGCGCCAGGATAGTCGTCAGCAAAGGCGCCGCAATTCTCTACTCCGCTCCTATTTACAACGTGGGCCACGGCAATCCGTATCTACAGGTAGATTACCTGGATACTCTTGGACCAGACGTCTTGCCCTACGATCGGTGTTTTGACTCAAAGATTTTTCTACGCCGCCTTAAGAACAAGGAGAATCTGTCAGTAACGATCGGAGCCGCACTCTTAGATCAGCGCGTCGCAGCAGGTATCGGAAATTATTTGCGGGCCGAGATTCTTTTCGCCTGCCGCATCAATCCCTGGCGACTGGTTCATCAATTAAGTAAGGAAGAGTTGAACTGTCTGCAGACGACCATACCGGAATTGGCTTACCGCGCCTACACTCTTTCCGCTACTGCGCTAATCGAAGATCGTGATCGAATGAGCCAGGACTCGAGTCTGGTCTACCAGCCGGGGCGGGAATATGGAACACGACATTTGGTCTTTCGCCGGACAAATTTACCGTGTTTGAGATGTGCAAATCCGATCAAACAGCTGCGGCAGGTTACAAATAGCACGGGCGAAGAAGAGCGAGACCGGATCATGTACTTTTGTCCGAATTGTCAGAACGTGGATGGTGGGAAAAGTTGAAGATCGCTCTAGTGATCATTGGTCATTGGCCATTGATCAATTTTCATTTCCGGGGACATCGAGGCACGCGTTCACATTCTTGCCAACCCTGGGAGCACGAATGTTTTGGTGGGAATCTCTAAAATGATCACTGAAACCACTACTCGGACCGGAGTGCGAGTAGTGGATCAATCTTCATTGCGCGCCGAGCTGGCAGATAGCATGCGACCAGCGAGACAGCTATAAGGAGAATCGAGATGCTCGCAAATGTCGGCGGATCTACTGCTGCAACTCCAAACAGCAATCCGGACAACAGCCGCGTCAACGCTACTGCCGCCAGCAAACCAATCACGACCCCCAAAATAGTAAGCATTAATCCTTGTCTTAAGATTAACACCAGAACCTGGCGAGGCTGCGCGCCGATTGCCACCCGTAATCCAATCTCGCGCGTGCGCAACGCCACCGAATAATTCATCACGCCGAAGATTCCAACCGCTGAAAGTAACGTCGCCAGACCCGCAAATAACGCAAGCATCAAGGTATTGAATCTCGCCCGACTAAGTGTTTCTGCCATCACCTGGTCCATCGTTCGCACGTCTGAAACAGGCTGGTTAGGATCAAGCGTTCTAATTTCACGCTGTAAAGCCGGCGCAATTGCGTTTGGATCGCCATCGGTACGAACGACAAAGGTCATGAAGGAATACGCCAACTCGGGATGTGGAAAATAGACGGCAGGTTCAAAACCGTCAATCAGGTTTTCATATCTCACGTTCCCTACAACTCCAATAATCTCTGTCGGGTTTGGACCATCAAACATTCCGACGTCAATTCTTTTGCCCAGCGGATCCTCACCAGGAAAATACTTTTGCGCCAACGCTTCGTTAATAAGCACGACGTGCTTGGCTTCCGAATTTTCCGTCGCGCTAAACTGCCGGCCCCGGAGTAGCGGGATTTGAAGTGCCTTGAAGTAACCAGGGTCAGCTACCCGGACGTCGGTACTCGGTTCTTCCCCTGGTGCTGGTGCAGGCTTACCGCCAATTGTGAATCCGGTGGCAGAGCCCAACCCGCCATAGAATGGCAAGAAATTGATCACGCCCGCCGAACGCACTGCGGGAAGAGCGCTGATGCGGTCCAATGCCTGACGAAAGAAAGCAACTACCTGCGGGTCTTCCTTGTATCGAGCCTGAGGCAGGCGCACAACCATAGTCATCACGTTTCCCGAGTTGAAGCCTCGGTCAACTTCCTGAAGTCGAATAAAGCTCTTTACCAGTAAGCCGGCGCTGGCGAGTAGAACAACTGCCAAGGCAATCTCCGACACCACCAGGAGACTCCGAAGTCTGCGGCTGCCACCTGCGTGGCCCGTATCGCCTTTGCCGCCTTCCTTCAAAGCGTCATTAAGATCAAGCCTTGAAACGTGTAACGCCGGGGCTAGTCCAAAAATTATTCCGGTAAGAACTGAAACTCCGAGGGTCCATAACAAGACTGTCAGATTTAGGTTCGTGTTCTGCAAACTGACGAGATCTTTCGGGCTGATAGCAATAAGAGCCTTCATCCCAAGCCAGGCAAATCCAAGCCCCATTAGACTACTAATCACGGCGAGCATCAGGCTTTCAGTAAGAAGCTGCCGGACAATTCTCAATCGATGCGCACCAAGAGCTGAGCGCAACGCTATCTCTTTTTCTCGAGAGGTAGCCAACGACAATAAAAGATTTGCCACGTTCGCGCAGGCAATCAGAAGGACAAAGCCCACGGCTCCCAGTAACAGCCAGAGAGCGCGGCGCACGTTCCCAAAAAACTGTTCACGTAGCGGCAGTACCTCGGCGGTGTAATTACGATTGTATTGCGGTGCTTCGGCAGAGAGACGACTGGCAATCGTTCGCATTTCGGCATTTGCCTGCTCAGCAGATACTCCCGGTTTCAGCCGGCCCACTACGGAAAGAAACCGTCCCCGATCATTTGCGCCTGGGCCTACGGGCATTGGCAAAACGCTCCAAAGCTCGGCTGGCCTGCCAGTACCTGAACGCTGCTTAATATGAAATTGGAAGCTCGCCGGCATTACTCCGACGACTGAAAATGGCACTCCGTTTAGAGTGATCGATTGACCAACGATATCCGGTCGAGCTCCAAACCTGCGTTGCCACAGGCCATAACTTAAGACCGCGATGGGACTCTTCGCTTCTGCATCCTCTGGCATCAACGGCCTTCCGAGAATTGGATCAACTCCAAGGATCCTAAACAACTCTGGTGTGGCAAACTGGACCGATAATTCTTCGGGCTCCCCCTCACCCGTCAAGTTGAGTCTCTGGTCGGTAAATGCCGAGATAGCTTCAAAGCTTGATGCCTGTTCCCGCCAACTGCGAAAATTTGCTCGCGAAGTCGTGTTTTGATGTCTACCCTCAGGCGTAACTTCCCAAAGCATTACGATCTTCTCAGCGTCACGATAGGCCATCGGTCGCAACAGCAGTTCGTTTACGACCGAAAAGATTGCGGTGTTGGCGCCAATTCCCAAGGCCAGGGTCAGCACCGCAACTACTGTAAAACCTCTATGCTTTGTGAGTACTCGTGCGCCGTAGCGGATGTCCTGTATCAGCGTTTCTACAAACCCGCCGCCTTTGACGTCGTAGGCATCGTCGCGAATATTCGTCATGTGACCAAAACTTTGAACAGCTGCGTCTCGAGCTTTTGCTGGATCCATTCCCGAGGCGATGTTGGCTTCGGTCTGCATTTCAACGTGAGCGCGCATCTCGCGATCTATCTCTTCAATTACCTGGTCGCGACCACTCAACGCTCGTATGCGGTCACGAATTAGATTGAGCAACTTTATCAATGCCTCACCTCTATGTTGCCTGGCGAACTTTTGCGACTGCTAGTACGAGCCGATCCCAGCTGGCTTCCTGATCCTCAAGTTGCTTACGACCGAATCTGGTCAACTTATAGAACTTGGCGTCTCGACCAGTGTCGTGTACGGACCACTTCGAAGTCACCCAACCCTTTTGCTCAATGCGATAGAGTGCGGGATAGAGGGAACCTTGTTCAACATTCAGCATCTCGTCGGATAATTGACGAATGCGTTGAATGATTCCATATCCATGTAGTTCGCCGAGTGAGAGGGCTTTCAGGATTAACATGTCGAGAGTGCCTTGCAGAAGGTCAGCTTTATCTTTTGCCACTATTAATCTCGTTTCACGGATCAGGGTTAGTTAATGCCTAGACAGGCAAGGCATCATAAATCTACGACGCCTAGATTGTCAAAGTATAGCAATTGCTGGTGGGATCTAAGCAGACGTTCGTGTTAATTCGTGTCAGTTCGTGGATCGCTTTTCCGCGGAACGCAACAGGCGAGCCAGCAACGAAATAACTTGAGGAAACAGCTGACAGTAGTGCGAGTCTTGCGACAGTCTGTAGTGGTAGGTTAGGTCAATCGGCGAACTAAACTGGCGGCGACGGCCACTAACTCAGCTAATTCGACGGGCTTTGGCACGTGCATGTGATAGCCGGAACGCAAAGCATGCAGTCGATCCTCCACACGCGTATAGGCTGTGAGGGCAATAGCGGGAATTCTGCCTCCGCTTTCCAAAGGCAACATGCGAACTTGCTTTATCAAGTCATATCCATCCTCGCCTGGCATCCCAATATCACTAATAAGAACATCCAATTTCGTCTTGTTCAATTCTTCCAGCGCCTCGGTAGCAGATGCCGCCAGCGTAACGATCGCGCCACAAAATTCAAGACCCTGTTTGAGCAATTCACGCGTGTCGGATTCATCGTCCACAATCAGCACCCTCAGTCCATCCAACCTGTCGGCGCACTCCGTTGTAGGGAGCAGATCGCGCGCGGCAGGATGAACCCGTTCTCCATTCAAATCAACCTGATATACAGGTGTAATTGGCAGTAATACGGTAAACGTCGAACCTTGTCCTTCACCCGGACTACGCGCATCAACGCTACCACCATGAAGTTCAACGAGATGTCGAACGATCGCCAGGCCGAGCCCCATACCACCATGTTGGCGACTGGTGCGCTGATCCGCCTGGCGAAAGCGATCGAACACGTGCGGTAAAAAGTCGGCCTCGATTCCCTGCCCGGTGTCGTTCACCACAATCTCGACGTGTGAATCAACACGTTCAAGTCTGATTTGAACTCGTCCGTTACGCGGAGTGAACTTGATCGCATTGGAAAGGAGATTCCAAACAACTTGCTGCAGTCGCACCGGATCACCAGTGACCGAGACAGCGCCAGTATCGACGATCTTTTGTATTCGCACGCCCTTAGCTTCGGCGGCGGGCCTGACGGCTTCGACTGCTGCGTCGATGAACGAGTTAGGATCTGTAGGACGCACATCCATTCGCAACTTGCCGGTTACGATCCGAGAGACATCGAGCAGGTCGTCTATAAGTTGAGCCTGGGCTCGAGCATTCCGCTCAATGGTGTCGAGCGCCTTGGCGGCATTATCGTCCGAGAGTTGGCCCGAGCGTAACATCCTTGCCCATCCCAGAATCGCGTTGAGCGGTGTTCGCAATTCGTGAGAAATAGTCGCCAGAAATTCTTCCTTCAACCGGCCCGACTCTTCAGCCTGGCGATAGAGTAGCGCATTGTCGTTAGCAGCCTTTTCAGCTTCTGCACGCGCCTTTTTTGTAGCCTCATAAAGTCGAGCGTTGTCCATTGCAATCGCTGCTTGAGACGCGAGACCGACGACGATTTGCTCTTCTCGATCGGAAAACATATCGGGCTGAGGATGTCCAAAGAAGAGACCACCAAGCACTTCTCCTGAACTCGAAACGACAGGAACTGCCAGATAGCTGGTAACTGGTAAATGACCTTCCGGCATTCCATAGTAAGGCGAGTTTTTTCCGTAGCGAGGATCCAGTTTGACATTCGCGATACGCACTACGCCTTCTCCGCGAAAGGTTGGACCAAAGAGATCCGTGGCCCGGGGCATCGGGAAACGGTCAAACGCATGTCTCGGCACGCCGGCAAGAGCAAAGAGCATGTAAGACGCTCCTTCTTCATTTAATACGTTGTAGAAAAAGGAACCAAAGCGAGCTCTGGTGAGTTCGGTCGCAGCGTCAGTAACCGCTTGAACAGTTTTCTGAAGATCTAACTCCGCCGAAATAACCCGTCCCACTTCATTTAACGTACGAAGCGCTTCCGTCTGAGTCCGTAACGTCTCTTCGATTGACTTACGAGTGGTTATATCTTGAACAAGCCCCAACATCCCCAGGATTTCACCTTGATCGCCGTAGATCCCTCTGCCTTTCGCAGAGACCCAGACGGTGGAATCATCCTTCTGGATTACTCGATATTCGATGTCGTAATCTCCATGCGCTTCGAGAGCTTGTTCAACTGCAATTCGGGCACACTCGGCATCTTCGGCATGCAAGAGGCTGCGCAGTTCGGTCCAGGTCAACTCTCGACCAGGTGAAATATCAAAAATCGTTGCCGCAGTTTGCGACAGTGTCACTACGTCTGTTTTCGCATCCCAACTCCAGTCTCCGAGTCGAGCGGCGGCAAGCGCCAGACTCAAACGGGTTGAAGTTTCGTCTAGCTTCTCCTGGGACTTAAATCTGTCAGTGATATCGCGCGCAATTTTTGAAGCCCCTACAATTCGACCGGTGGCATCGCGGATGGGAGAAACCGTCAAGGAAACATTTAATAGTCTGCCATCTTTGTGGATCCGAACAGTTTCGTAATGTTCAACGCGCTCGCCGGCTCTCAACTTGGATAAGATGGTTGGTTCTTCATCCTCGTGTCCTGGCGGAATGAGAAGAGTGACAGAATGGCCGATTGCTTCTTCGGGCTTGTAGCCAAAGATGCGCTCAGCGCCCTTGTTCCAGCTGGTGATTATGCCTTCGAGGGTTTTGCTAATGATTGCATCGTCTGCGGAGTCGACGAGTGAGGCCAACCAGAAGCCGGCAAGCTCAGGCCCTCGTAAATCGGTATCCTTTTCACGATGCTCTTCAACGGTTGGGAACGCCTCGGTCCCATCTATTTTGGACATAGTTTGTCGCTAGCTCGAGATAAAATTTATTGCGGGGTTGAGCGATCCGGGGGCTTTCGGAAAGGATTATAA